>DASQMG010000395.1:0-17428 GCA_035645595.1 Flavisolibacter sp.
CTACAGGTATATAAAATAGTCAGCTTTCCGTTTTCAAAAGAATATTTATTAAACCGGTTATTGCTGCCTCCGTTTGTTATTTCTATAGAATCGGTTCCGATTTGTCTGTAACTGGTATAGTTTGAATAAAGTGAATGATTAGAAATGATTCTCCCACCTGATGTAAATTCAACTGTAACCAGGGGTACATCGTTTGTTGGTACCCATCTGCCACCGCCACCAGGATTGGTATACTCTTCTACTCGTAACCATTTTCCCACAATATCGCTTTGAACCATTTGACCCTTGTCCTCTTTTGCACACCCAAATAGAATTGCTGTTACTAATACCAACCCAATAAAACGAATCATAATTTTTTATTTAAGCTATTGACAAAATTTCCTCTGCATGGGTTGCATTTTTAGGCCGTAAAAATATCTTTTGTATCACTCCCTTCTCATCAATTACAAACATGGTGCGGTGAAGTCCCATATACTTGCGTCCATATAGATTCTTTTCCCCCAAACGCCGTATTTAGTAATAATGATATGTTGCGGATCGGTAAGTAAAGTAAAAGGCAGGCTGAATTTCTCTATAAATTTTTGATGCTTTTTTTCATCATCCGGGCTAATGCCGATAACTTTAAAACCCGCACTTTCCAGCAGGGAGTTATTATCTCTAAGGTTGCAGGCTTGTATTGTGCAGGTAGGCGTATCATCTTCAGGATAGAAGTACAATACTACTTTTTGTCCTTTATAATCGGCCAGTGAAACCCTTGTTCCATCCTGGTCAGTTGCAGTAAACGCCGGTGCTTTTTGTCCTTCTTTTAAATGTGTAGCCATAAAACCTTAGGGGTTTGGGGTTTTTAGCCCCGTCTTTTACAATTTGCTATTACCAGTTTTTCTTTCATAGTTTTTAAATCGCCATGGTGTGTCCCTACGTTTAAACAGCTGGCTGGCTGTATTTACTTCAAAATTCGCCTGCTCTTTTTTCGTCTGATCAATATTAAGTTGCCAGCTATCTTTTTACATTCCAAAACTTTTCCGTCACATTGCCCGCTTCATCTTCAATAATAACTTTCAGTTCATGTTCGCCCCTGCTAAACTTTTCATCAAAAGTATAGATCCAATTCCGGCCCTTATCATTTGTAAAGCGCAGCCATTGCCCGTTAAGTTCTACACGAAAACGTTTAATAGTATTGAAATTATCTGTTGGCGTAAATACAATGCGGCTTGCCCTGGATAAATTAGCAGGCACGGCATTCACAACTGGCGGTACGTTATCAATAAAAGCCTGGTAGGTTCCAAACTGCCTGAACCTGGCCATCAGCCATCCCTTTTGCCAAACCGCTTTTTGCACAACTGTTTTGCTGCCTGATACGTTTTTAATTACAATTTTATCCTTCCATTCGTCCGGCATAGTTGGTACAGGCTTTATACGCACGGTTGCAGAATCATGTGAGGGAATAGCTGTACTTAAAAAATTGTATTGAAGGGACGCTGAATTTGCAGCATTGTTATTTATAACACTATAGTTCACATGTACTGTATCATAAATCGTCTTTTCTGAGGTTACCAGTTGAAAATCGTCCTGCTCAAAAATGTTGATGTTATTAGGGAAAAAGCGTTCGCCTTCGAATTGAATTGGTTGTTTTGCTAAAGATGCATCGTACTGCACAGCAAAACTCAGGCGTGTTGTATTGTTATCTGCATCCTGCACTTCAATTGCTACAGTATGGGGCAGCTCGTCGGTTAATTGAATTATTCCATCACCCTTATATAAGTTGTACGCAACTTCTGCAGCGCCGGGCAATGGTGTAATGTGTTGCACTGAGCCGCCGCCCCTTGCCGCATGAGGATAATCTATCTGCGCATTTATATACCTTGTTTCATCGTACCCAATGTCATCCAAAGCAAATGAAGAAATTGGCTGCCCATCAACCAAAACCCTGGCAGCAAAGATACCGTTCGGGTTTGAGGACCCGCTGAACCTATCGGTGGCACCAACAGCAAAACTTATTTTATTACTACCCACTCTCACCGTTGTGCCCTTGATTTTTTGAATATTTAAAAACTGCGGCGGTTGATAATAAGTACTTCTGTTCCTGTCATACATCGCTAACCTAAAAATCGACGGTGGCACCGCATCTGCAATTGGGAAATTGAACAATAACGGATTCAAAACTTTTTCTGTTTTTGTATCCCTTATTTCAAAATGTACATGCGGCCCTTGTGAGCCACCGGTGCTACCGCTTAACCCAATAAAGTCGCCTTTGCGGACAGGGAAATGATCTGGGGGAAAAGCCAGGTTTATCCTCCATGTTTCCCGGGCATACTGCTGCTCTTTTACATAGCTGGCAAGCGCAGGATAAAACGCATTCATGTGCGCATATAAAGTGGTATAGCCATTTGGGTGTGCAATATAAATGGCCTGTCCAAAACCGCCGGCTTCAATACCAATTCTGGCAATGTAGCCATCGGCCGCAGCGTATACCGGTAGGTTTACCTTTTGCTGGGTGCGAATATCGAGGCCCATGTGCCAGTGGTTTGCCCTTATCTCCCCAAAGTTGGCAACCAGTGCCAGGGGGATATTCAGCGGCTGCCTAAAATATCCTTGCGGATATTTTTGCGCAAGGCCTTTTGTAACAAATAATAGCAACCCTGTTATAACGAATAATTTCTTGTGCATCCGGTTTTTTGTTAAATCCGCCTAAGGATTTCAATCTCTGTTCCAGCTTTTGCAATAGCGGGCACAAAATTGGTAGTGCTTACTATCCCAAACAAAAATCTTTTAGTATGAGCGTAAATAATAAACAATGGGCTACTTTTCTTTTAGGTGCAGCCGCAGCCTTTGGAGCGTATAAGTATATGAATATGACCGACGAGGAAAAAGAAAAGCTCGCAGCTTCCCTGAAAGAAAAAGCCAATAATGTAAAAGACCAGGCTATGTCTGCCGAAGAACAAGCTATGGAGTATTTTAATGAGCTGAAAACAAAAGGCGCCGACACCTTTAAGGAACATATGCCTAAGGTGGAGGAATTCTTCCAGGGGCTTTTTGGCGGCACCAAAGAAACGGCTAAAGGTCCGGCAGAAAATACACCTGCTTCGTAAAGTATCAAACCAATTATTTAATCATAAAAACAAACATCATGGCAAGAAAACCAGGTTTACCCGGATTATTATTAGCAGGCGCCGCCGCTTACGGGTTGTACAAACTTTCTAAGCTAAGTACAGAAGAAAGAACCGATTTAGTAAATAAAGGAAAGAAACTAGTTACCGATAATATTCCAAAGTTGAAGAATGCTTTGGGCGGAAGTACAGATGAGGCAAACGCCACAAACGGCCGCGTTAATAATTTTTCAGAAGAAGTTACTTACGGAGGATAATACGTTAGTTAGCCGGTTGATTAGTGTGCAGTTTACGAATGATACTATGATACTGCCAGCCACTATAAATCCTTCCCCATAAAACTCAAAAATGAAAGTCGCAGCAATGCGGCTTTTTTTATTAGAGAATTCATTCTAAACAAAAATCGTTTCTATACATTTGCTCCCCGGGCAACAGCCCGGTTTTTTGTGTAAAGAAGTTTACTGGTTGTAGCCTTGCAAATTTCAGGCAATTTTGTTGTCTGAGAGATGACTGCCCGATCTGTGAACTAATTAACTTATCAATTTTTTCCATGCCACAAGACAACTCTATAAAATCAGTACTTATCATTGGTTCAGGTCCTATCGTCATCGGGCAAGCCTGCGAGTTTGATTACTCGGGCACCCAGGCTTCCCGCAGCCTGCGGGAAGAAGGCGTAAAGGTTATTTTAATTAATAGTAATCCCGCCACCATCATGACAGATCCTATGATGGCCGACCGTGTTTACCTTTTGCCACTAACTGTGGAGAGCATCGAACAAATTTTAGAGGAAAACGAAATAGATGCTGTACTGCCTACCATGGGTGGGCAAACAGCACTTAACCTTGCCAAAGAAGCAGAGGATTTAGGGGTGTGGGAGAAGTATAATGTACGCCTGATTGGGGTAGATATTAAGGCTATAGACAAAGCCGAAGACCGCGAAAAGTTCCGGCAATGGATGATACAAATGGGGATACCGGTGGCCCCTGCGCATACGGCCAACTCGTTTTTAGAGGGAAAGGAATTTGCACAGGATATCGGATTCCCTTTGGTAATTCGTCCATCGTTTACCCTGGGTGGTACGGGAGGTGGTTTTGTGCATGATGCAAGCGAGCTGGATGAAGCCTTACAACGCGGCATACAAGCATCGCCAATACATGAAGTGCTGGTAGAAAAAGCGGTGTTGGGTTGGAAAGAATTTGAGCTGGAGTTGCTCCGCGATGTTGCCGACAATGTAGTGATCATTTGCACGGTGGAGAATTTTGACCCAATGGGCGTACATACCGGCGACTCTATAACCGTTGCGCCGGCTATGACGCTAAGCGATACGGCTTACCAGCTAATGCGGGATACCGCTATCTCCATGATGCGCGACCTGGGCAATTTCGCCGGTGGCTGTAATGTGCAGTTTGCCCTTAACCCCGAAACCGAAGAAATTATTGCCATTGAAATTAATCCCCGTGTGAGCCGTTCATCTGCCTTAGCCTCAAAAGCTACCGGTTATCCTATTGCTAAAATTGCAGCTAAACTGGCACTGGGCTTTACTTTGGACGAGTTAAAGAACCCTATTGTACAAACCACCTCTGCTTATTTTGAGCCGGCGCTCGACTATGTTATTGTAAAAATCCCCCGCTGGAATTTTGATAAGTTCAAAGGGGCCAACGATACACTTGGTTTGCAAATGAAAAGCGTAGGTGAAGTAATGGCAATTGGCCGCAGCTTTACCGAGGCGGTGCAAAAAGCCTGTCAGAGTTTAGAGAATAATGCTGTAGGCCTTGGCTATTATGGCAAAAGCGCTATGAAATCGGAAGAGCTTTTGGATTATATTAAAATTCCAAAATGGGACCGCATTTTCCGCATTAAAGATGCCCTTATGTTAGGCATCAGTGTAAACACCATTGCCAGGGCCACCTATATTGACCGCTGGTTTTTATACGAGATACAAAAGATTTGCACCATAGAAAAAGAGTTGGGTAATTATTGGTTAGAAGAGTTACCAACAGACCTATTAAAAAAGGCAAAAATTCATGGTTTTAGCGATGAGCAGATTGCCCGCATTATACAGGATGGCAGCGAAGATGAAGTATATGAAAAAAGAAAGGCCGCCGGTATCACCCGTGTATACAAAATGGTAGATACCTGCAGTGCGGAGTTTGAAGCCAAAACCCCTTATTTCTATAGTACGTTTGAAGAAGGTAATGGTAATGAAAGCAAGGTTACCGACAAGAAAAAAATCATTGTTCTTGGTTCAGGCCCTAACCGCATTGGCCAGGGAATTGAGTTTGACTATTGCTGCGTACACGGCTTACTGGCCATCAAAGAATGTGGCTACGAGGCCATCATGGTAAACTGCAACCCGGAGACGGTTTCCACAGATTTTGACATGGCCAATAAACTTTACTTTGAGCCGGTATTTTGGGAGCATTTATGGGAAATTATTGAGCTGGAAAAGCCGGAGGGAGTGATCGTACAATTGGGCGGACAAACTGCACTGAAATTAGCCGAACGACTACATGAAAAAGGAATAAAAATCATCGGCACCTCTTACGATAATATGGATATCGCCGAAGATCGTGGTCGTTTTAGCGACAGGTTAAAAGAACTTGACATTCCTTATCCTGAATATGGTACCGCTTTTAGTGTAGATGACGCCATTGAAGTGGCTAACCGCGTTGGCTACCCGGTGCTTGTTCGCCCCAGTTATGTTTTAGGCGGGCAGCGTATGCGCATTGTAATCAATGATGATGAAGTTGAAAAAGCGGTAATCTCCCTGTTAAAACACATCCCCGGCAATAAAATTCTGATTGACCACTTTTTAGATCGTTGCCAGGAAGCTGAAATTGACGGCATTTTTGATGGTGATGATTTTCATGTAATGGGCGTGATGGAACACATTGAACCGGCGGGCATTCACAGCGGCGATAGCAATGCCGTATTACCTGCCTTTAACCTTACCCCGTTGATTGTTACCACCATGGAACATTATGCCGAAAAGATTGCAAGGGCATTGGATATCCGGGGGCTAATCAATATACAGTTCGCAATTAAAAATGATAAAGTATATGTGATAGAAGCCAATCCGAGGGCATCCCGTACTACACCATTTATTGCAAAAGCGTATGGCATTCCCTACCTGAATGTGGCTACCAAAGTAATGCTGGGAAAAGCAAAGTTGAAAGACTTCACCTTTGAGAAAAACCTGAAAGGCTTTGCTATCAAAGAACCGGTTTTTTCGTTTAATAAATTTCCGAACGTCAATAAGGAACTTGGTCCTGAAATGAAAAGCACAGGCGAAGCCATACGGTTTATTAAAGATTTGCGGGATCCCTATTTCAGGCAGTTGTATAAGGATAGAAGTATGTATTTGAGTAAATAACACCTTGAGCGGAATTTATTTATCAAATGAAAAAGAGTTTTATGCAGTTGGAAATGGCGTTCATAATCTCTCAATTAAACGATGCCTACGAAGGTGATCCCTGGTTTGGCCGTAATACAAAAGAATTGCTAAGCGAGGTAAATGAAGCCACTGCTTTTATGAGGCTGGCTGGCCAGCATAGTATTTTGGAATTGGTATGGCACATGGTTACCTGGCGGGAATTTACCATTGACCGCTTGCAGCCCACCAGGGCCTTAACCTATTTTGAAGAAGCTGACTGGCGGGAACTGGACCATAAGAATAAAAATTTGTGGTCGGAAGGGCTGCAAAAATTAGAAGAAACGCAGGAGCAATTACTTTCTTTACTTCATAACGAAGAGGATGACATCTTAGACCAGGCGGTAAAAGAAAAGGCCTATAATTTTCGAAAACTATTGCATGGGCTTGTCCAACACGATATCTATCATCTTGGACAAATTGCCTTTATTAACAAAGCAGTAAAAGGATAAAAGATCATTCCTTGCTTTTGGTGTCAATCAAGATCGTTACCGGCCCGTCATTTAATAATTCTACTTTCATGTCAGCGCCAAAAATTCCCGTTTGAATTTGTTTACCTGCGTCTTTTTCCAGTTGGCGAACCATCTTTTCATAAACAGGAATTGCATGATCGGGCTTGCTGGCTTTTATATAGCTGGGCCTGTTCCCTTTTTTTGTTGACGCATAAAGTGTAAACTGGCTGATTACTAAAATCTCGCCGTCAACGTCCATAACAGACTTATTCATTACACCCATTTCATCACTAAAAATTCTAAGGTTCACAATCTTATTGCTCAGCCATTCAATGTCATCTTCATTATCTGCATCTTCAATTCCTAATAACAACAAGAGCCCTGTATTTATTTTACCGGTTATTTTATCATCAACAGTTACACTTGCTTTGCTCACTCTTTGAATAACTACCCGCATAGGTACGAAGTTAGAAGTACGAAATAATAAATGTTGCCGAGGCATATCCTGTTTCTTCCGCTTCGTACTTCTAACTTCGTTCTTCGTAATTTTTTATGATTGATCTCTCATCTGAAATAAAACTACAAACTACCCGAAGCGGCGGCAAGGGCGGGCAAAATGTGAACAAGGTAGAAACAGCTGTCATCGCCTATTTTAATATTCCCGCCTCACAACTGTTATCTGAGGGACAAAAATTACTTGTACAGGAAAAATTATCGAACCGCATTAACAGTGAAGGTGATTTGGTAATAAAAGCGCAAACCCATCGCACCCAGTTGGCTAATAAAGAAGAAGCTATTAAAAAGGTAGCAGAATTAGTAACGACTGCATTAAAAAAGAAAAAGTTTCGCATCGCTACCAAGCCTTCAAAAGCCGCAAAAGAAAAAAGGATAGAAGCTAAAAAGAAGATTTCCGAAATAAAAGGAGGACGAAAAAAATTCAATCCTAAAAACCTGTTTTAACACTTACCCTTTTTAATTGTTTCTATTTTAGAGCAAACATTTTTTAGTGAAATCCCGGGCTGTACTATTTTCCATCATTCTTTTTGTAACAGCAGCAGCGGTCCTGATGAACAGCTGCAAAAAAACGGAGTTAGCGCTTACTCAAATTAGCTTTACCGTTCCACCGGGCTTTCCCCAACCGCGATACAATTTTTCAGCAAATCCATTATCGGAAGAAGGTTTTCAGTTAGGTAAAAAATTGTTCTTCGATGGCCGCCTTTCTGCTGACGGCAATTTCGCTTGTGCCTCTTGCCACCAGCCGGTTGCGGCGTTCACCACCTTTGAGCACGACCGCAGTCATGGCTACAATAACTCTCACACTTTACGTAATGCACCGGGGCTTTTTAACCTGGCCTGGCTTAATGAATATAATCAGGATGGAAGTAGTAAAACACTTGAAGATGTTTATCGAAAACATATAACCAGTCCAACAGAAATGGGAGAAACTATACCAGGCGTGGTAGCCAAACTTACGGCCGATGCTGACTATAAACGCCTGTTCCGTGCTGCTTTTGGCGATGAGAAGGTAACAGAGAACCGGCTTTATAAAGCGCTTTCGCAGTTTGTAACAAATCTTGTTTCAGCCACGTCAAAATATGATAAAGTAAAAAAGGGGGAAGCTTCGTTTACAATAGAAGAACAGAACGGCTATGCAGTTTTCCAGGCTAAATGCGCTACTTGCCATGCAGAACCCCTATTCACCGATTTTAGCTATCGTAACAACGGTTTGGAGCCTGACCCGGGGTTAAATGATCATGGCCGTATGAGAGTTACCGGCAATAGTGCAGACGATTTTAAATTTAGAGTGCCGACTTTACGTAATGCTGAACTCACATCTTATTACGGACACGATGGGCGGTTAAGCGTTTTTAGAATGATGATACGCCATTACCGCACTACCATTACCCCCTCCGCTACGCTAGATCCATTGCTTACAAATGGCATCCCGCTAACTACCCAGCAGGAAGATCAGTTAGTAGCGTTTATTCGTACCCTCTCCGACTCCACATTTTTAAATAATCCGCGGTTCAGGCAATAGGCAATCAATGGCCTTTGAACAAACTTTCTTTTGAAAGGATAAACTTACATTATGCAATTCGCCTGAAATTCGTGTAATTCGTGTTCAAACAAACGATATCCGGTGAGTGGCATTAAAAAGTTAGCAGGGCAAACAATCTGGTACGGCGTTCCAACAATAGCAAGCCGCTTTTTGGGCTACCTCATGAACCTTTCGCTGCCTTTCCTTTTTGTGCAACCTGCAAAGACTGCCGATCTTACGCAGGTTTATGCTATCATTCCTTTTTTAAATGTGCTTTTCACTTACGGCATGGAAACAGCTTACTTCCGTTTTTCGCAGGAAGAAGACCGCAAACGGCTGTACAATACCCTTTCGCTTTCCCTGCTGGTTACAACCGTTTTGCTTACCCTTTGCCTTTGGTTTTTTAAGACACCGCTGGCCGATGCAGCAGGGCTGCACAGGCATCCGCACTACATTTCCTGGATGATGTGGATTATTTTTTTTGACACACTGGCAACACTTCCGTTTGCCAAGCTACGCCAGGAGAACCGTCCGAAAAAGTATGCATTTGTCCGGATCTCGGGCATCCTGATGAACATTTTGGTGGTGGTGCTTTTTTTAGGGATTATTCCAGGCTATGTAACAAAAAATCCGGATAGTTTTTTTGGGGTTATCTATGATAAGCAAGACCCGATAAGCTACTTTTTATTAGGCAACCTTTGTGGCAGCATTTTTACGTTTATACTGCTGGCAAAAGAATTTACCGGCCTCCGTTTTCAGTTTGACAGCAGGTTATGGAAAAAAGTATTGCAATATAGCTACCCGCTCATTATTGTAGGACTGGGTGGCATGATTAACGATATGCTAAGCCGTTTAGTGTACAGGCACGTGGTTGACGTGTCGCCTGCCCAGGCCGATAAAGAGCTGGGTATATTTGGAAACCTCTATCGCCTGGCTGTTTTGGTAACCGTAATGATTCAGGCATTTCGCATGGCGGCCGAGCCGTTTTTTTTTAACCGTGCAAAAGAAGAAAATGCAAAGAAGACGTATGCACGGGTAATGAAAGTTTTCGTGATTGCCTGCTGCTTTATGTTTCTTTTCATAGGCCTTTACCGCGATGTGCTGGAATGGGTTATTACACTCAAATCAGATGAATGGGGCGAAGGAATTTATATCGTTCCTATCCTGGCGATGGGCAACATCTTCCTGGGCGTTTATTATAACCTGAGCATCTGGTACAAATTAACCAATAAAAATCTTTGGGGTGCAGGCATTACCGTTTTTGGTGCTGTTGTTACTGTGTTATTGAACATTATTCTGATACCAAAGCTTCATTACCTCGGAGCGGCCCTGGCTACCTTTTTCTGTTATTTTCTTATGATGGTTATCAGTTATGCTTTGGGACAAAAATATTACCGCATTCCCTATGCACGAAAAAAACTGATTGCCTATCTTGTTATTGTGAGCCTGCTCTATTTACTGCATCGTGGCTTGCTGCACTTTTGGGATAATATCTGGTTCAGCATAGCAACAGCTACATTGTTGCTGTGGATCTTTACCTGGTTTATTGGGCTGGTAGAAAAAAAAGAACTAAGCCGTATGCCCTATATCAGCCGGTTTTATAAAGCTCCGGTTGATGCTCCTGTTGCTTCAGAGGTATAAGAAAATGCAGGAAGTCATTCAACTTTCAGGGGGTTAGCCATACTCGTAGCTTTACTTGTAATGACGGTGAAGACAGCGGTCGTCATTGCAGGGAAAAAATTGCAACACCAACTGTCACAAACAACTATCAATTGCCAGGTTTCAATAAATTCCTGCTATACCATCTTTACAAACGGGTTTCCTTTCATTTCATCACCAATGGTAGTACTATCGCCATGGCCGGGATAAACTATTGTATCGGCAGGAAGTGTATATAATTTTGTCTTTATGCTTTCTTCCAAAAGGACAAAATCGCCGCCTGGCAAATCTGTTCGCCCCACACTTCCTTCAAACAATACATCGCCGCTGATAACGAACTTATGTTCCTTGCTGTAAAAGCTAATACTGCCCGGCGAATGACCTGGTGTAAATAAAATATGAAGTTCTTCTTCGCCAATCCGCACCGTTTGGCCTTCATCTATAAAAGTCAATTCCGCATCATAGTTATCAAACGGCAGTTGCCAAAGTTGTCCGGCCGTAGGGCCGTATTCAAGCACCGGTTTTTCTAACGAATGCAGGTGTAGCGTCAGGTTGTAGGTTTTGTAAACAAAGCGGTTTCCAAAAATATGATCAAGATGACAATGGGTGTTTAGCAGCAAAACAGGCTTTAACTTATTCTGTTCAATAAAACCTTTTAATTCCTGTTCTTCGGCAGCAAAATAACATCCTGGGTCTATAATACAGCAGTCGCCTTTATCGTTATAGAGTAGGTATGTGTTTTCCCGTACTGGGTTAAAGGTAAATGGTTGAACAGTTAACATGCAGCTTTGTTGTATTTTTAATGCAATTTACGATTCAAACCGGGAGCATATCAACGCAATAAAATCACATCACTACTTTTATGATTAGATGGAGCCGCCGTGCAGCAGCCGCCTTTGTTTTTTTAATAGGTCTTTTACCTGCTGTTCAGGCGCAGGTTAATGCCGTGGAGTATGGAAAGAACCGGGTGCAATTTCAAAAATTCACCTGGCGATACTATCAGACAGACAACTTCAATTCTTATTTTAGCCAGGATGGCCTTGAAATAGGCAAGTATGTTGCCCAGGTAGCTGAAAAAGAATTACCACAACTGGAAGAATTTATTGAGTATGGTCTTCAGCGCCGTGCCAATATTGTGGTCTACAATAATTTTGACGAGATGTACCAAAGCAATATCGGGCTTGGTATTGACTGGCAAACCACTGGCGGTGTTACCAAGTTGGTCAACAACAAAATGATGCTCTATTTTGACGCCAACCATGAAAATCTACGTCGCCAGATACGCCAGGGTATAGCGGGTGTATTAGTACAGAATGTTTTGTTTGGAGATGACCTTGGTGAATTTGCCGCCAACCAAACCCTGCTTGATCTGCCTAAATGGCTTACCGATGGCTATATTGAGTATGCGGCTGAAGAGTGGAGTACATCGCTTGATAACGATTTAAAGAATGCTTTACTCAGCGGCGATTATAACAATTTTTACCAGTTTGCTTTTAAAAAACCCCAGTTGGCCGGTCATGCTTTTTGGTATTACTTAGGTAACAAGTATGGGAAGCAAAAAACAACGTACCTGCTTTACCTCTCCCGCATTTATCGCAACCTTAATAGCGCTACGCAAAAAATTGCCAAAAAGAAGTTCAAAGATGTATTAAAGGATTTTATGCAGGAGATGCCCGACATCTACCTGAAGGATTTGCGTGGACGTAAAATAGCCCCCAAGGGCCAGGTGACCGTTTCGGAAGAAATACGTAAAAAAGACTTTATACGCTTTAATGCCAATCCGCTGCCTAAAAGTTTTACTTATGCTGTGGTAGAGTTTAAACAAGGAGTATACAGCGTTGTTTTAAATGAAAACTTTATTAACCGTAAAGTATTATTGAAGTTTGGCACCCGTACAAGAGAAGATGAAATTAACCCCAATTACCCCATACTGGCCTGGGACGGCAAAGGCACAAGGCTGGCCGTTTTGTACAGCCAGGAGGGAAAAATCAAACTCTTTATTTACGACCTGGTGAACAGGATAAAACGGGAAAAATTAGAACTCCCGCAGTTTGACCAGGTGCAGGATATGAAATATATGCTGGATAATAATACTCTTATTTTCAGTGCGGTTCAGGGTGGGCAAACCGACATCTTTACCTACAAAATTGATAAAGAAAGAGTAGAGCAAATTACGAATGACCGGTATGATGATCTTGACCCGCAGTTTGTAGCCTTTCCCGGTAAAACCGGAATTATTTTTTCCTCTAACCGCCCATCCGGCAATGCACCAAATACCGATACGGCTATCACAGCCCGGCCCTACAATATCTTTTTAATTGATAACTGGAACCAGTCGGACTTTAAGCAAATCTCGCAGTTGACAAATCTTAGTGTTGGCAATGCACGCTATCCGTCGCAATACCAAACAACACATTTTACATTTGTGAGCGATGAAAATGGAATCGGTAATCGTTATGCCGGTTTCTTCCGTTCAGAAAGGGCAGGCCTGGATACGCTTGTATTTATTGGCGACGAAGTGCTTCGCAATCCACCACTGAAAGAAGTAGATAGTGTACTGAAAGAATGGAGCAAAACTGATATCGATTCTGTAGGCTACGTTTCCATCACTAACGATTCAGCCTATGTATTCCCGCTTACCAATTACCAGGCAAGTTTGCTGGAAACCCGCACTGCAGGCGATAATTCACAGGTGAGTGAAGTGATACGACAGGGCGATATGAAATTCTTATACCGGTTAAGGGTTGATGAGAATGCATTGCGTCGTCGTAATGTATCGGCCAAGCCTACAGAGTATAGAAGAAAACTGGATGAGCAACGCCGGATGAACCTGATGAAATTAACGCAGGACGAACCTGCTAATGGCGATACCACAAAAAGGCCGACCGATTTTTTCAACAGTGAGTTTGAAAACGAAAAGCGGGACTCAACAAGAGTAGGCCAGGTGTTCGAAGCAACTGCATTACCGGCAGAAACCGTGCTTTCAAAAGCTAAAGTGTACGAGTATCGTCCGCGTAAATTTTTTAATGATTATGTAGTCGCCGGTTTAAATAACACGCAGTTTGTTATCAACCGCTACCAGCCTTACCAGGGAGGCGTTGGGCCTATTGACCCTGCCAATGGCAACCAATTGAATGGTCTTATCCGTATGGGCACAGTTGATTTACTGGAAGACATTAAAATTTCCGGGGGCATTCGCATAGCACCGAACCTGAAGGATAACGATGTACTGTTTGAGTTTAGTAATTTGCGGAAGCGCTTCGACTGGGGTTTTACTTATTACCGTAGTACTGTGCAAACAGTGATTGATACCGGAGCTGGCAGGCCTAACTCTTTGGCAGTTGTAAACCAATATTCGAATTATTATTTAGCCCGGTTGAGATACGCATTGGACAGGGTGCGCAGTGTGCGGCTAACGGTTGGACCCCGCTTTGACACGAATGTGTTTCCTACATTTATTAGTGGCAACGGCTCTTCCACTGCAAGCATACGCAATTTGAAACAACCCGATCTTAAAAAGACATACGGCCAGTTTTCGTTAGAGTATGTACACGATAACACCATTACACCAGCACAAAACATCTGGAATGGCTTGCGCTATAAATTTTATGTTGACTGGTTTACGCAGCTAAGCAATATACGCAGGTCGGAGGGCAAATATTTATTCAACTTTGGCTTCGATGCCCGTCACTACCTGCCTATTTA
Organism: Flavisolibacter sp.; assembly: GCA_035645595.1. Lineage (GTDB taxonomy): Bacteria > Bacteroidota > Bacteroidia > Chitinophagales > Chitinophagaceae > Flavisolibacter. The sequence continues at coordinate 14,392 of DASQMG010000395.1, forward strand.
TCGCAATGTTATTTGGGCGGTTCGTGCAGCAGGTGATTTTTCATGGGGTAATCAAAAAGTAGTTTATTATTTAGGCGGTGTGGATGGCTGGCTTAAGTTTGGCGAAAACAGGCGCGACAATGGCACCTACCGCTACTTTGATGAAAATGAAAATAACAGGCCTGACCCCGATGCTACCTATGCTTACCAGGCATTAGCCGTAAACCTCAGGGGCTTTGTACAAAATGTAGCCAATGGCAATAACAATCTTGTCATTAACTCAGAAGTAAGGTTCCCGGTATTTACTACTTTGTTTAACCGGCCAATCAATAATGCCCTGCTCCGTAATTTTCAGTTAGTGCAATTTGTAGATTTAGGTACGGCCTGGAACGGTGGGTACGATAAATGGGCGCGACCAAGTGTAACCTACTCCAATGCCAATGATAATGCTGGTGTGGCCGTGCGGATAAAAGCCGGAGGTATTGGCCCGTTTGCAGGAGGCTATGGTTTCGGTGCCCGCAGTACGTTGCTTGGTTACTTTGTAAAGTTTGATGTGGCCTGGCAAATGGATGGAATATTTAAAGGAAAGCCACAGACTTACTTAGCGTTAGGATTAGATTTTTAAAGTTTTACTTTTTATAAGGAAAGAGACGCTTCATCAGCGTCTCTTTTTATTTTCTAGACGATTCATTCAACCGTTATTGCAGATCATACCTATATGCGATTGCCGTCGCTGTCTTCGCTATTTACATTTGCTACCAGTCAAAGCAACTACTTATTAAAATCAAATGAATCAAATGAAAAAGATCACTCTTCTTTTAGGTTTCGTGGCAATGATCACCATTACCTCTTGCGGCCCTACCATTTATAAGTCCGATAATTTTGAAACCACCCAGGCAAAAATTAAAACCCTGGCTATTATTCCTTTCAGCACATCTATTGACAGCAAGCGCCTGCCTAAAGACATTACGTTGGAAACCTTGAAACAATCGGAGGAAAAAACAGGTTACGATGTTCAGAACAGTGTTTACACCTATTTTTTACAGCGCAACAAAGACTACTCTATTGAGTTTCAGGATGTGGACAGAACCAATGCTATTTTACGGAAAAACAATCTTACTTACTCCGACATTGCTTTAAAAGATCGTGCTGAATTATGCCAGCTTTTAGGAGTGGACGGCGTAGTTACAGGTAAGATCAGCATGTCGAAACCAATGTCGGAAGGCGCGGCTGTAGCAGTTGGCTTGTTAGTGGGTGCCTGGGGTGCTACCAATAAAACCGACGTAACCATTTCTGTGCATGATAAAGACGCAAAGCTGCAGTGGAAGTATGATTACCAGGCAAGCGGCTCTGTGGGTAGCAGCAGCGAAAACCTGGCAAAGTCGCTGATGAAAAATGCTTCGAAGAAGTTTCCCTATAAGAGAGCATAACATCCATCACCATAAAAAAACAGGCAGCATTACGCTGCCTGTTTTATTTAAAACCCACCGTTCTCCATCCAAAGAAGACGATAGGTAAAACTTTTTGGCAGGCTACTATACCTTATTCAATAAGCTTTATACATCAACATGTAATGCCTTCTCCCGCATCCCCTGCTTCTTCCAATAGGTCAGCGACCGCCAGGCCCACTCAAAAGGCCCGAACTTGAAATATCGTAACCAGATGGCAGAGAAAATGAGTTGAAAAATCCATACGGCGCCTACTACATAATAGAGTTGATGGAAAGACAGCTTGTTATAATTACCCAGGCCATAACCGTAAAAGAAAAGGGAGCAGATAATACTTTGCATAAGATAATTGGTAAAGGCCATTTGCCCCACATTAGATAGGCCTTTCATTAGCCACGGAATAGCGCGGGTACGAAACACCAGCATCAATACACTGGCATGGCCAAGTGCCAGAAACATCCGTTTAAAATCATAGAGCAACCAATGCGGTTGCCTGTAGGTATCAACATAGGTGGCGATGTTACTTACCCAGCCGGTAAGGCCATCGTTAAAGCTAATCCAGCCAAGGGGTACACCTAATCCATACCCGATCAGCAACGTCATTATATAAGTAGAAGTAGATCTTTTGTTAGAGAAGAATCCCAGTACAAATAAGCCCATACCAATAAACATCATACTGAGCACATCCCAGCTACCATGATACGTTCCCCAGGTTTCGTTACCAGCGTTGCGTGGCATCAAATGGTTGAAAACACTTCCGTAGTCTCCTCTCATGTTCCTGATACCTTCATTGACCCTTGCTGTGTCCGTCTTAAAATTTCCTTCAAACCCTGTCCATGCACCTCTTTGTTGTTCCTGTTTTTCTGTTGGCTTTTTGCCCTCTTTTTCTGCGGCTACCGCTTCTTTGTAGCCCTTCCTGATTTCTCTTGTTTCGCCATACCACGATGCTGTCTTATACATACCAATACCAATACATACAAAGCCAAGAATCAACAACCATTTTGCACTAATTTTTCGAAAAGGATACAGCAACATGCCGGCTAAGCCGTAGTAGAATAATATATCACCCTGCCACAATAATACATACGCATTAAAAAGACCAAATACCACCAGCCATCCTAACCGGCGGTAATAATATTCAGCTACTGCCGGGCCACCCGGAGTCTCTTTTTTATTCATGGTAAACAGTATCATGCCGGCGCCAAAGAGCATGGAGAACAATCCACGCATGGTACCTTCAAACAACGTGCTCACGGTAGCCATTGTCCAGTAATCCACAGTGGTATGAGGGCCGCCTAGTATTTGTTGGTAGGCGGCATCGCTGATGCCAAAGCCCGGAATATTCATCATTAAAATTCCAAGTAGCGCAAAGCCCCGTATCATGTCTATGGTTCGAATACGATCCGCGGCATCAACCGGCTTTACAGTTTGAGTAACGATCGTTTGGGCTGGCTCTCCTTTTATTGGCAAAAGGGCTTCTCCAGAATATATTGAAGGCGTTTTAGAATCCATAACGATTAGGTATAAAGTATTAAAAAATGGTTGGCAGTGCAGTTTCTAATGATTGCCGTTTTTTCTTTTTAAAGGGGAGGCGTTTCCAGTAAACCAGG
>DASQMG010000396.1:0-14868 GCA_035645595.1 Flavisolibacter sp.
GTTACAGCAGCATTGTTGCGCTTAATAAAAATTTCAAAATAATCGCCGGTAACAATGTCAATCTCAGTTTCAAGACTTATCTGATACCCCTGGTTATTTACCATAGCTCCCATTGATGCATTGGGAAAAGGAATGACTACACCGTTCTTAGCAATGGCAATTGAAAAATCAGCGCTACTGGCCGGCGCACGGCCCCCTACGGCTGCAAATATTTTTGCGGTCATTGGTCGCTTGCCTATATAGGTAAACCGGTCATTTGTATGCGTAAACCGTTTTTCATTGAGAGGTATGGTAGTTCCGTCAATTTTATAATAAACGCTCTGTAAAGGCAGGGAGGTGGATGAGATGTTATCATTCATATAGGAAAAGGCAAAGGCACGGCTGTTGATTAAACCTGTATTCTGCTGCATTTCCCAGGCTGGTGTGTACGAATCAAAACCATCTGTTAGCGTGGTTACACCCCGAAACATATTTGTGGTCATTCGGCCTACATTAACAGTAGCGCCGGCATTTACTTTCACCCCGGTTTGTCCGGTATAAATAAAATGGTTGTTAGTTAGGTCTATATCGTCTACCGTCAGGCCTGGCATAAATTCAATGCCGGCTCCTGAAGTAATGCCTGAAATTAAAGTAAAGCCACAGATAAAACGGCCCATTGTACCTGTGACTTTTATGCCTTTTGCGGTGGCCCAGTAGTTTTGTAAAATAATAACGGCTCTAAATCCGGAAACCTGTCCTACGCCTTCAGTAGGCATTGCTACATCCTTGATATTGATAGCGGATAATAAATTACAACTACGGGTTCCGGTCGCGTCCGAAAAATCAAAAGCTTTGGTAGCAGCGTTATAAGGTACCAGCAGTATTTTCTCTATGTAGACATGCATATTGGTACTGCGAATCATGGCACCATTCACCGTTGACAATATACCGTCGCGAATAGGGTTCGTTCCTCTTACTACTGCACCATTTGCATTTATGTAATTAGGTGAAATATTGACCAAACCACTGAAAGTATAGGTTTTGGTAGAGTCTAATTTTATTTCTCCGCTAACTGGTGCAGGTAAATCGGCAAGGGAACGGATTATTTTTACCGATGAATCGCCATAAGCCACCTGCTCCCATGCACTCCCTTTAAAAATATCAAGTGTGTTGCTTGTGGTATTAAATACCTGCAAGCCGTTAGGGGGCGATGAGATGGCATTGCGTTCGGCAGCGCTCATGCGGGGAATAAGCAGCCCGCTGGTGGTAGATGCAATATCCAGCATTGCCTTTGAATCTGGTGTACTGCCGGTGCCATTGATACCAATGTTTTGAGCATAGCTGGCAGCACTGCCGCAAAAAAGGAAAATAACACATAAGGCGCGGAGGAAGTAAGACATGGTACTGGATTTTAAATAGTTTTCAGAAAAACTCAGCTCGTTAGAAAGATGTGGCAAAGTAATCTGCTATGTATAAAAGGTAAAGCAATTGAAAAAGAAACTGGCCAAAATAGGGGCCTTTACTTAACGCTGCCTAATGAATTTCTAGAAGACGTGCAGCCATTTGGGATAAAAAGGTTTATCTAAATGCACCATATTTTACATGATACATTTGGATAACTATAACCATGGGGTGTATGGTCTTGAAGAAGGCAAATGGCTATATAACCAACAGGCATTGTCCCGTTCGGCAACCTCGTTGCATACCGTCTCTCCTACCTGCTGCCTTACTCTTTCTGCCCTTCGGCCCTTATCTTTGTTCTCTTTCAAAATTTTATATGAAGTTTTATAACTTATTGATAAAATACCGTTTATACATAGGATTAACCCTCCTTATTGCAGGCATAGTCCTGAACCTAACCATTAGTGGCTTCTGGCCTGTATTTCCCTTATACCTTGTAGGGATAATTTTAATTGCCGGCCATTTTTTCTTTGGCCCGCTGCGCCTTATCCAGGTTCACATGGAAGAAGGTAATATGGAAGAAGCTGAGAAGATCGTCAACTCCATAAAATTTCCTAACCTTTTATATAAGCCAATCCGCTCGGTCTATTATACACTAAAGGGCAACCTGGCCATGATGAAGCAGGACTTTGAAGGCGCTGAAAAAAACATGAAAAAAGGTTTGGACCTTGGGATGCCCATGAAAGAAGCCGAAGGCGCCAGCCTTTTGCAAATGGGCATGCTCTCCTTACAAAAAAACGATTTAAAACAGGGCGAGAGCTACATAAGACAGGCATTGCGTAAAGGTTTGCCCGATAAAGAAAATAATGCGGCGGCCTACCTGCAAATGTGCTCTATCATGATGAATAAAAGAGAATTCAGGGCTGCTAAAGATTTCTTTCGTAAGGCCAAAGCGCTAAAGCCTACAACACCTCAGATTGTTGACCAGATAAAGCAAATAGAAAAATATATTTCCCGTATTCCGGGATAAATGCAGTTGGCAGTGTTGAGTTAACGGTTAGTAGTAAAATGGCTAACTGGAATTTTTAAACTGCTACCTCTCTACTCCTTCCTATTTAAGCCGCAATTCCATCTGCTCTCCCTTCCACTTTCCAAACAACTCTATTACTCTTTGATAGCGATAAGCAAATATTTTATTCAATTCGCTCTTCACCAATAAGCTGTTTGCAACGCTTCCTAATATACCAAGCGGTAATCGGTAATGTACAAGATCGGTCATCTCCACGCCACCCTCAATTTTTTTAAAATGGTGCTGGTGATGCCATAATTTGTAAGGGCCTTTGCGCTGTTCATCTACAAAGTATTTCATGGGTTCTACGTGTGTTATTTCTGTCATCCAGGCAATTGGTATTCCTAATAACGGCTTTACTTTATATGTCATTACCTGTCCCGGGTAAAGAGCGCCACCATATACCTCGTTCGTTACTTTTAAATTAAGGTGGGGTGGTGTTACTGCTGCAAGGTTTTTCGCATCGGAAAAAAAGGCCCAAACCTCTTCTAAACTTACCGGCACATTTTGCCTGCTAAATACTGAATAAACTTTTCCCATTAAAAAGATATTCTGTATAAAACAGCTAAAGCATTAAAAAGTTGACCTCGTCGCTAAAACCACAAACTGCAAACAACCTTTCTTCCCCTTAATTTTATCCTTCTAAATAAATCAACTGTATGCAAACTCCCTGGAGCGATTATCAAAAACAACATGAGCAACGTTTTTTAGATGAGATGTTAGAGTTGCTGCGTATTCCATCGGTAAGTGCCAAAAGCGAACATAAAGAAGATATGCGCCGTTGCGCAGAAGTAGTACAGCAACGGCTGCTCGATTCGGGTTGCGATAAAGCAGAGGTAATGGAAACAGCAGGCCACCCTGTAGTGTATGGAGAAAAGATAATTGATGCATCGAAGCCAACAGTTTTGGTATATGGACACTACGATGTGCAACCGGCGGAGCCGCTGGAACTGTGGCACAGCGGGCCTTTTGAGCCGGTTATAAAAGAAGGGAAAGTATATGCCCGCGGCAGCGCCGATGATAAAGGCCAGTTTTACATGCACGTAAAAGCGTTGGAAACAATGGTGAAAACCGATAGCATGGAAACCAATATCAAGTTTTTAATTGAGGGCGAAGAAGAAGTAGGCTCGCCTAATCTTGGGGTGTTTGTAAGGGAAAATAAAGAGCTGTTGAAGGCAGACGTTATTTTAATCAGTGACAGTTCTATGCTAAGCATGGAGAATCCATCCCTAGACACCGGCGTTCGTGGCTTATCGTACATACAGGTAGAAGTTACCGGCGCCAACCGTGATTTGCATAGCGGAACGTACGGCGGCGCGGTGGCTAACCCAATAACTATTTTATGCCAGATGATTGCAAAGCTGCATGATGAGGCTAACCGCGTTACTATACCCGGATTTTATAAGGATGTAGTAGTTGCTACTGCATCGGAAAGAGAATTAATGGCGAAAGCGCCATTTAATGAGCAGGAGTATAAGGAAGAGTTGGGCGTACAGGAATTGTGGGGAGAGAAAGGCTTTACTACGGCCGAAAGAACCGGCATCAGGCCAACGATAGAAGTGAATGGAATATGGGGCGGTTATACCGGTGAAGGTGCCAAAACAGTTTTACCATCTAAAGCATATGCAAAGGTTTCTGCACGGTTGGTGCCTAACCAGGGATCAGATAAAATCACGAAGTTGCTGATTGATTGGTTTCATGATAATGCACCGGAAAGTGTAACGGTGAAAGCGGAACTGCATCATGGCGGAGAACCTTATATGACACCGATTGACAGCAGGGGTTACCAGGCGGCGGCCAAAGCTATTCAAACAACATTTGGTAAAGACCCCGTACCGGTACGTGGTGGCGGCTCCATTCCTATTTGCTCTATTTTAGAAAAGGAATTAGGCACCAAAATAATTTTCATGGGCTTTGGTTTAGATAGCGATAACCTGCATTCACCTAACGAAAAATATAACTTAGAGAACTATTATAAGGGCATTGAAACAATACCTTACTTCCACAGGTTTTTTGCAGTTAAAAGTGAATAGAAAAATTCAAAGTGGATAGTCAAAAGTTTAAAGTCAGAATCCGAAAAGGTCCTGGCTTTTATTTTTTACCGGGGAGGTCTAACGTTCCCGGTTGCTTTGCATTTGGAATGCGTGGCCGGTTACCAGTAAAGGGAACGCCGATCCTGCCCTTAAAGGTGTTGGGTATAGCAGCTATATCTTTTGTGTCCGGTACAATACAAGGCATGCCATCTTGCGGCAAACGATAAATTCCGGGCTTTGCACTTTTTAAGAGAGGCTGGCCGTTTATCGAACTGGTAAGAGAATCGTTGTTGTTCGGGAAAACCCTGGCTTTGTCTTTAAATAACGGCAGGTTGTAAGCATCAGCTTTCAGTTTTTGAAGGTCAGTTGATTCTGTTTGCGCCTGTACAGCAAATGTTGCAACGCAGCAAATAAACAGTAACAGCAGTGGTTTCATGCAAAGTAATTTTATCTAATTTAGAACAAAAAGTTTACCTATGGTGTATGAAGAAAACCTGGAGGCCTACATCCACAAAAAGCTCTTGGAGTTAGACAAACAGAAAGACATGCAGGATGTTATTTACAAAGGCAGGCTTTCGTTTGGAATTGATTCAACAACATACGATCACCTGCCTGCGTGGAGCAGTTTAGTTAAAGAAAAGAAACAACTGGTAAGGTTGTTTTGGCTGAACGCCGCCTTTTTATCTTTTATAACGGTATTTATAGCAGGAGATTTTTTTGAACTCCCCCTGATAAACTGGTGGAAAGACTTTATCCGGCTAACCTTAGTGGCTGGATTTGTTATGATAGTTGCTGTAATTGGCATGTATTTCAGTTTATTTACCAAATTCCGCCAAACTGAAAGAGAAGTGCGCAAACTCATCTACCAGGATATTTTATTTCAATTGAAGAAAAGCTACCAAGGTGAATAAAGAAGTAAAGGAAAAACTCCGCATAGATAAATACCTCTGGGCCATCCGTCTTTTTAAAACAAGAACACTTGCGGCAGCCGCCTGCGATACTGGCAAGGTAAAGCTGGCGGGTAATAATGTGAAAGCAGCAAAAACCGTGAGTATCGGTGATGAATACGAAGTGAAAACCGAAGAGAAAAAGTGGGTGGTTAAAGTAACCGGATTATTACATAACCGGCTGGCCTACTCAGAAGCCGTTAACTATTATATTGATCTTACACCTGCACAGGAAATTGATCAGCTGCAGTTTCAGTCAGCCTCTTTTCATACAGGAAAGAGGCCAAGTAAAATAGGTCGCCCTACAAAAAAACAGCGGAGGGAAAGAGATGAGTTTTTTGGGGAAGAGGAAGAGTGATAGGTTAATATGCGGGTATAAAGATTTAGAATAAAAAATCTTAAATACTCAAGGCTCCCTTTTCTTCTTACAGGAAGCTGAATAGGATTACCGGCCGTACAGGAGTGTGACACAACAGGAGCTAAATAGCCGTACTATTGCCTGGTAAAAAATCTATGCTAAAGAACTTTCTGTATCTATAATGATTGAGCTGAGCCCTCCTGCCAGGAGGAATGAGCTGTGCTGCTACTTCCTCACCTTTTTCAACAAAATGACATAGCCGCACAAATCTTTTTTCTTTTGCTTGTTTTGCTGTACCGGTTTAAACATATGAAACTCCGAAAACTTAGGAATGTAAGAGAAGGAAATAATGTTGCCATCCACATCACCCCACATCTTTTTCTGGTACACTACCATCTTTTCATCCCAGTCGTACAGGCGCACTTCGTATAAGCGGGAACTATAGTCGCCAATAAAAACAAACTGGTACCACGATCCCTGGTCAAGCGGTGCCACTACCGGCATTTCGTATTCACTTTCCATAGCTATAGAGGTTTCCCTGACCACCTGGAAACCATCACGGGCATATAATTGTTTTAAACTATCGGCCTGGCCTTTTATACTGATGTTGTTACATTCCTGAAAACGGATAGCATCCTGTGCCATAAGAGAAGATCCAGCTGAGAGGATAAAAAGAAGAAAGAGAAAATTTCGTTTCATGGCTTTCGTATAGGTACTGAATAAGAATTTAAAAGTAACAGCTTTTTCCAGGCATCCAAACTACCGCGTGGTTTTTTGAAAAAAATGCGTATTTCTACTAAGCGATACTTAGTAATCTTTAGCAACATGAAGATACCCATACGAGCCTGATAAAAAGGTTATGATTTTCTAAAATCGGCTTATCCCTGCTTACCGTTCTTGTTAAAATAAATAGAATTAGCCTGCTGCGTACAGGTTACTACCAAGTCATTTATACAAACATGCGCCGGCAGCGTAGTAGTATAGAAGATGATCGCTGCTACATCAACCGCTGTAAGCGGTGTAAAGCCGTCGTATATTTTATTGGCAGTGTCGTTATCACCCTTAAACCTAACAAGGGAAAATTCAGTTTCAGCAGCCCCGGGGTGAATCGCCGTTACTTTTATACCATATGGCAGCAACTCAATGCGCATCGCTTTGGACACGGCATCCACAGCAGCTTTAGACGCACAATAAACATTGCCCTTGTCGTAAATATCTTTAGCAGCTACAGAGCCCAGGTTAATAATATGGCCGCTTTTATGGGCTATCATAAAAGGCACCACCGCTTTAGATACGTACAAGAGCCCTTTTACATTAGTATCTATCATCCTATCCCAGTCATCAATATTGGCTTCATCAAACGAATCTCTGCCCAAGGCCAGACCGGCATTATTGATTAACACATCTATAGCTTTCCACTCCTGTGGCAAACTGTCTACAGCACTTAAAACCTTACTCCTGTTTTGCACGTCAAAAGGCAGTAAATAACAGGAGGTGTTATTTTCTTTTTCCAGCTGTTCCTGTAAACTTTCCAGCCGTTCTTTACGACGACCATTTAATATTAGCCGATAGCCATTTTGCGCAAATAGGTAAGCGCAGGCTTCGCCAAAACCTGCTGTGGCTCCTGTGATAAAAACTGTTTTCATAAAACGAAGATAAAACCTCAACCCCAGGCCCTCTACAACTCTGTTAGAGAGGGAGGCAGGTCGTTTAAAGTTTAAATTTTACTACCGTTGCGGCCATACTTGTTTACATCTAAGTGTTTAAAGCTTAATGGAAAAGAATGGCTGTAGTTGAGTGGGATAAAAAATCTTGCGGTAGCACTCCCCCCTCCATCAAAGATGGGGGGCTGGAGGTGATGGCTTACCGTATCAACGTTACATTACCCTTTGCAAAAACCGCTTTGCCGGTAAAATCAGTTCCTTTTACAATCCATACAAACGTGGATGTGCCCTGATCCTGCCCTCCTATTTTCCCATCCCACCCTTTGCCGTTAACAGTGGTTTGAAACACTAACTGCCCCCAGCGGTTATAAATGCGGAAGTACTCTATTTTAGTAATACCTACAGCAACAGGGGCTACAATTTCGTTGCGCCCATCGCCATTAGGCGTGAAGGCAGTTGGAACAAATACTTTAGGAGCCGTGCGGAAAACTTTTACCAGCACCGTTGCTTTATCGCTGCACCCAACTGAATCCCTAACGGTTACCGTATACCGCACACTGTCAAATTCTCCATTGTACATACCCCTGGGATTAGAAATACCGGTATTGTTCAATGAAATTGCGGGCGACCATAAATAGCTAACTCCACCCGTAGCTCCAAACTGCAAGGGTTGACCAATTACTACAGCGGTATCCCTCCCGGCAAAGGCAACTACCTGGGGGTTGACGATTACAAGAACTGTATCTCTGTTAGGCTTAGGACAACCAAGCGTATCATAAGCAGACAGCACGTAAGGAGTAGTGATTTTGGGAGAAGCTCCGGGTGTTAATGTAGTAGCATTAAGTAATGTAGCTGTAGGCGACCATGTGAACGACGAACCGACAATACTTCCGTTTAACTGCGCCGCGGTATTGAAGCAAATGGTGGTATCGTTGCCGGCGTTAGCAAGCGGGTAGGGTACAGAAGTTACCTGTACATCGTCGGTAGCAGTGCAACTGCCAATGGTTGCTGTAATTACGTACCGGGTTACATTATTTACAGGCTTTGCAGTAGGCCGTAATAAAGTTGGGTTATTAAGTGTTGCAGCATTGTTCCACAAAAACCGCAAACCATCGGTAGTGGCACCGAGGCGTAAGGTATCGGTAGCGCAAATAACCGTATCGGGTATGGCCCTTAGCGTTACAAAATCTACCACTCTTATTTTCACGGTATCATTAGCAATACATCCCTGGTCATCTAAGCGAACAATATAGTTGGTAGTGGTTGGTGGGCGCACCGTTGGATGGGCCGAATTCTCATTAAAAATATTGGCAACGGGTGTCCAGCTAAATACTCCATTACCAATTGCGTGCATTTGCACACTGTCGCCATTGCAGATTAAGGTGTCTTTAAAGGCTACACTAAGGGGTGGCTTAGTTAAAATAGTAACCGGTGCTTCTACCGTGTCAATGCATCCCTTGGTGCAGGTAGCAATCAGCCTTACGTTTTTTACACCCGGTACCGGGTAGGTATAAGCTGGGTTTTGCGCCCGTGAGGTATCGGATTGCGTAGCCACATCGCCAAAATCCCATCGCCATGAATTTACAATCCCATACCTTGATTTTGTTGTATCGGTGAATTGGGTTGGCTTATTTACACAAATTCCTGTGGAGGTAAAGCCAGGGAAAAAGCCAGGGTAAACTTTAATTATAGAGGTAACACTATCACTGCATTCCTCACCACGATTAATAATTAGTTTAATATTATAAACGCCGGTATCACCAAAAGTATGTGTGGGGCTTTGGAGTGTAGAACTAAAGCCGTCGCTAAACTCCCAATAATAGGTATGTATAAGTGGGTTGGGTGCCGATTCGTTGCTAAACGTATAATCGAAAGAAGTGCCGCAGTTAATATATTCGGGTTTCAAAGAAGCATCAGCCACATTGCAGTCGCCCACCTTAATTTGAAGATCTTTTCTTTGTGTGGCAATAGCTACTCCATTACGGTATTCGGTTACGCAAACAGTAACTACGTAGATTCCGGGGGCTGGTGCTATGCCGCACATTAAACCTGTAGTGGGGTTAATGGTAACACCTGAACCCAAGGGCTGGGTGGCATCGTAGGGAGAGGCATAAGAAACGGAGCTATAAGGGGGACTCGCGGGCGGATTTGGCGCAGGCGTTCCTTGTGACCCACCTACATAAGCGTTACAAAAGGCATAGGTTAAAACATCCCCATCTGCATCGAACGCACCAAAATTGTAACAAAAGGAATTATCAGCACAAACAATTACGGTATCGATGCCTAAAAATTTAGCACTGTTATTAGCGGGTGCAGAGGCAATAGAGTTGGTGCCTGGGATTGTAGCAGTATAAGTTGCGCCCATGCCACTTGAACCATTAAGATTATTAATTCCAGCAATACGGCAACAGCGCTGATAAGCAATAGTGTAACCTGATGGAGAGCCGGGCAAGGTAACATTGAACGTATAAAAACCTACATCGTAACATACTGTCGGCGGGTTTTGAATACAGGGATTCGGAGATCCAAGATTCTGTTTAACCGCCTGGGTTTGGGGAATGGTTTGTGCCCATACCGATGTATTGGTAGCATTACTGAAAATAGAAATAGGAACTGAAGGATCCAGCTGTGCTCCGGTTGAAAAACAGTCCCTGTAAAGTTTTACTGTAACCTGGTAAGTGTAATTGTTGCCCGACTGGCTTACGAGGGTATAATACACTTCACCGCCGGTAATATGTGCTGCAAATGAAATAACACTATAAAAAATAACACCTAAAAGAAGTAATATTTTCTTCATCCGCTATAGGTTGACAATTCAATCGTTGTTATGAAGTCTGACAAAATTCTGTTTGATTCCGCTGCCTCTTCAATCATTCCATTATGCCCTGAAATCTCAAGAATATGAATATACGATACTTTCGGAAGGTGGCATTGCTTCAATACATCATCCAATGGCACTGCCGCATCGTGCCTCCCCATCACAAAAAGCACCGGCACTTTGCTGTTTCGCAATACTTCTGTCCTATCTGGCCGATCCATCATTGCCTTATAATAACTAACGAGTGCTTCACCGGAAAAGTTGTTTACACTGCTTATTTGTTCTTCAATTAAATATGGCCGTTCCTCTTTGGTTGCAGGCCCATACAAAGCCGGTATTGTTGTTTTTAGAAATTCCGGGCCGCTATGTTTTTGTATAAAATCTATCCCTTTGCGACGGGTTTCTATTTTTTCGCCGCTATCGGCGAAGGCCGTAGAATGAAAAAGGCCAAAGCCGTTTAAAAGGTCCGGGAACTTTTCTGCAAATGCAAGGGCAACATATCCGCCCATACTGTGACCTATCATTACAGCTGCGCTGTCCCCCGACGAATCTGTAATAATCTCCTTCACTGCATCAGCCAAACCTTCCATGCTCATATCTTCAATCATTTCGCTTCTGCCGGTTCCGGGCAAATCAGGAATAATCAGTTGGTGGCCCGGGAACAAATCGTACTGGTTCTTCCAGATGGTTCCATCCTCGCCAAAGCCATGCAATAACACAATAGCAGGGCCTTCGCCTTTGGTATAATAGGCAAGGTTCTTTCCTTGATAATCAAGCTCCTTTAACTCCATTTTTTTTCTTTTTATAAAGTACACGGCTTCTTATTGCAACAGCTGCTACCAAGGGCAAAAAGCCACCATTCATTTGCTGTGGCAAAAATCCCCAGCCGATTAGCAGTACAACAGTTATCCAAAATACAATTTTAAAGTACTGTTGCACCCCATGTCTTTTTTTATGTACGAAAAAAGCTGCAACTGCGTGCGTGGGCAGAGCCCATATCAAATTATAGTTGTTGGCACAAAGGGCATGATCGGTACCAAACCACATAAACAGGAGTAAAACGCCAACGGCTCCTAAAATAAAGAACAGCAAAAAATCCAGTACCCCCGCCAGCATTTGTGCCCACTTTCTATCAGTCAATGTAAGAACAGTAATAATAACCAGCAACAAACCAAAAGCTATTATTGGTGTAATAGGCAAACTTTCGCTTGCCACAGAGGGCATTGGTAAAATTGTTTGTTTGCCGTTCACCAGCGGCCTGCCATCAAGCGTAGTGCTGTCAAATGCTTTTAGCAAATTATCGGGTAAAAACATGGCTTCTGTATTGGACGCCTGTCTATCCATTTTAGCACCAAGCAAAAGATCAATTCCCAACTTGCTCCAGTCCTGGTTAGCCCTGTTTAAATAGATGTCGATCAGGTTACGAAACGTTGGTGGCTTCGGCGAAAGAATATTCTTGAAAGCTACGCTGCCCCCGCTCCCGGTATCCACCATATCTCTCGCCCTTGTGGTGCAGTTATCAAATAAAAAATCGTAGCGGTAAGCCTTATTCTGTGGCTGCGCATTGGCCCGCAGGGCATCAAATAGCTGCAATTTTTGTGGACAGGTCAATGATAAACTTTGTTCAATAACCGAGCGGCTCTCCATCTGGTATTGGTACATAAACTCATTGAAACCCTCTACCGATAGAGCATACAGCAATTTACCCCTTACAAATTTTGAATAAAAGTCCGGTGCAAATTCAAACGTGCCGTAATTGTAAACTTCATCTAAACCAGTGACCCCATCCTGTACCCGTATGGCCGTGTGCCCGAATGTTGAATATAACTCTGCCCCCGGCGCACAGGTTAGCAGTGTAATACGCAGGTTACAGCTATCCTGGGAAAATATAGAAGCCGAAATGCAGAATGTAAAACAGATCAGGAGAGAGAGCTTCTTCAACGCTTGTTTTATTTGCGGAAAGATAGAGAAGAATGCAGTGAGAGGTACAGGACGACTGTTAAATACTTTGCCAATAAGCAGACCTATTTTTACCTGATAAGGCTACCGAAAGTTTTGTATTTTTCGTTAAAGCATAGTGATGGATGAAGAGCAGTTAAAAGTTTTAGAAACAGAAGTGGAACGGTTGGCCGCCCAATTAAAACAACAGCAGCAAGAAGTTTGGCGGCTGCAACAACAACTTAAAAAGCTGGCCCCGGCCTCTGAAATGGAGGGCGATAAAACACCGGCTCATTCAATTAAATCTTTACGGCCGCCATCACTGGAAAATCTTATCGGGTTACGGTTTATTCACCTGATTGGCATTGTGGTACTGGTTATCGGGTTATCGCTCGGTGTTAAATACGCCATTGATAAAAACCTTATTTCAGAAGGTATGCGCATTACCCTTGCTTATGGTGCCGGTAGTGTGTTGCTAGCCCTTTCAGTACGACTAAAAAAAGAGTATGCCGGTTTTAGCGCCATCTTGTTCAGCGGTGCAATGGCATCTCTTTATTTTACTACATATGGGGCGTATGTTTATTACAGCTTTCTTTCGTTTACGGTGGCATTCGCTATCATGATAGCCCTGACTATCTTCACTACCTACCAGGCCCTCCTTTATAACCGGCAGGAAATTGCTTTATTGGGATTGGTAGGGGCCTACGGTATTCCTTTCTTAATAAGCCCAAACAGGGGCCATGCGGAGTTGTTATTCTTATACATTACCATCATCAACTGCGGAGTTGTCTTTATTTGTGCAAAAAAAACCTGGGCAGTTGTTGGCCGTTGTGCGCAAGCTATAAGCTGGCTTTTATTTATTGGCTGGGCCGCCCTGCAAAATGATGAAGGGTTAAAAAGTTTCGGGCTAATTTTTATGGTGTTGTTTTTTGGCTTGTTTGCTTTTAATGCGGTATCACCAAAACTATTTCGTAAAGAGCCTTTATCATTAACGGCAACCTACCAGTTGCTTACTAATAATGTACTGTTTTACATTGCCGCTTTGTATGTGTTCGGCTATTCATTTGCCAACTCAACTATTGCACTAATTACAGGGCTGTTTTCTATTTTTGCTGCATCTCAGTCTGTCCTCTTGTACCTATGGAAGGAAAGAGCAGCCAGCCGTTTGACAGGTTACTATACGCTGATCTTGTTTGTTATTTTCATTGGTTTTAATTGGAGTGGCATAACGGTTACCCTGCTTTGGCTGTTGACGGCTGTTATTATTTTCATTGCCGGTGTAAGGTTCAAATCCATACCGGTACGCATGGCTGCAATTACTTTAATGGGCGTTACTTTATTAAAGTTGCTGGTGCTGGATAGTCTTACTTTTTCTACACTGCAAAAAGTAATTGCTTATTTGGTATTGGGTGTGCTATTGCTGTTAGTTTCTTTCTACTATCAAAAAACCTCACCACCCGGCTCCCTCTCCAACAAATTGTAGAGGGGGAGGACTGGCGCCAGCTGGTCAAGTAGCTAACATCATTCTTCTTACAAGGTTTTATTGAACAGGAAAAACAGACAGCCAACGTAAGAATTTGAAACTGTAAACGACCTGCTCCTATCTCCCGGCCTCATCCGGCCTTGTCACCTTCTCATCCAGGAGAAGGGAAATGGAAAGGAGTTTAATTAGGAGAAGGGCTGGAGAGAGGCATCTACTGCGCCAGCGAAATTCTTACCTGCACGCCCGCTCTCGTATTAGTTACCGGCGCCGTAGTAGCAATCTTGGGAATGATCTTATTCTGCTCGAAATAAAATTTCAAATTCACCCGGTTGTTTACTACATAATCAATACTTGGTGCCAGGCGAATCACTTTTTGTCCTGATGTACCAAACGCTGTATTCTGGTCTAATTTGCTGTTGGCTGTAGCATCATCACGCATACTGAAATCCATCCGGAGGGTTACATCATTATCCAATGCCTTCGCATTTTTTCCAATTTTTACATTTTTTAAAAACGGGAAGCCTTTCCTGCGCCAGTCCATACCAAACGTAATTTCTGTTGACCGGTTTTCTGCTAACTGGTAATCGATCAAACTTAAACTAAGCGTTCTTGTTTTGCGGTATTCAAAGCGGGCGGACAATTGATTGGTAAAAGTCATATCGCCTGCAATCAACGGACTGAATTGCTCATTGATGGTAACATTAGGCACCAGGAAATAAGGAATAAAATTACCCGTTGCCGTATCCTGAAACGAAGGATAGCCTACCCGGAAACGATCCTGGAATAGCAAAGCGGTTGTAAAGCTGTTCATGCTAAGTGTACTGCTATAACCATGTCGTAAGGTGAAGTTGGTAAATATCTTGTCCATGCCCGGCAAGCGGGTTAAACCATTATAGGTAATATTCCAGTTAGGTTTGGGCAATATCCTTGAAAAGGGATTGGAGTTCAATTTTGGATTAGAGTTTTTTACCAGTTCAACTGTAGTGGGGTCTTTTTTGGTATAAGCAGCTATAAACGCCGGTATCAATACATCCTGCGCATAGCGGCCATACCCTGCTACATAGCCATCGGCCGTACGGTTATTAGGGTTAGCATAAGATTTATTATCCCTGCCTAACCGGTCTGAAAGGATAGCCCGGTTGGCTTCAAATTGTTTGAAGATAGCCGACACCTCATTG
>DASQMG010000397.1:0-2100 GCA_035645595.1 Flavisolibacter sp.
GTCACTGTAACTTCAGCTGGAAGGTGTGTCGAAGTATTGAAATCCATGCCTGCAATCCCTGAGTTGAAAACGTTTAAATTTTCTTTGTCAACTACTGTGTCCAATCCCAAAATGGAATTATAGAAGTCTTTGCTAATGGTAGTGTTTTTAGTGGCAAGTTCAATTTCCTGAAGTCTGATTTTCATGAAGAGCAAATTTTATCAGAATAAAAGTTTAACTGCCAACAAATTTAGAGTTTCTGTCATTGTCTCCTTCGATTAGCAGACAGTTTTCCTGCATTGCCACTAACGTCAGACTGCTTTCCGCGGCAGCGGTATTGGCAGCACTGATGTTGATTTATATTACAAAGTAAACAAATTGATCTTCAGTTTTATTGTAGTACTTCAGCTGCTGTTGCGATGCGTTTTGGGCGGCAGGAATTCTTTATTACTAGTGACGGGCTACTTGAAAAAGCAAGCGGTAACGGGGCCCGGGACTACCGCCCTGCCGTCTCAAATACAGCCATTGAGCGAAGTCATCCCGAGATAATAATTCTGGTTCGTACGTATGAAAAGCATTTGGATCTGCTGACAATTAAACTTATTGGTAGCACGCAATTTTCGTTATTTTGTACCTGTGATGTTTAGCTCTGCCTATGATGAGAAAGATCTGCTTCAGCAGGTGTCGGAAGGCAATGAAGCTGCCTTCCGGGAGCTTTTTTACCGCTACGCCGACAGGCTTGGGAATTATGTACTGCGTCTTACACAGTCAAAAACGCACGCAGAAGAAATCGTCCAGGATGTGTTTCTTAAGATTTGGATAAGCCGGGAAGCACTGTCTAATGTCGATAACTTCAATGTTTATCTTTTCGTAATATCCCGCAATCAAACCCTCAATGCTATGCGCAAAGTAATACGGCTGAAAGGGTACCAAAAAGAGTGGGAAAGAAACCAGGCGGCTGCAGCTGTAGAGAACAGTCAGAAACCTGTTGAAGAAGAAGGTCTCTATGCGGAGGGATTAATTAATAGTGCTGTCGATCAATTACCATCACAGCAACGGAAGGTCTGGCTGCTCAGCCGCAAAGACGGCTTAACTCATCCACAAATTGCAACTGCCATGGGTATATCAAGGGAGACTGTGAAAAAATACATCATGCATGCAAACCAGTCCATCGCCCGCTTCATCCGGTCACGGCTTTCTACCCAAAATTAATTCCACAAGAAATTTTTCTACTATTCGTAGCCCCTGTTATGGGTGTACGGTGTCCTTCATTATAAAAGGGGCAGATGGATAATGTTTCCTAACTTTTTTAATGAACAAAGGCGACCAACAAAGATTGAAAGAATTACTACGGCAATGTCATAACCATACTTTGCCACAACATCATCAAAAAGAACTGCTGGCATTACTGGAGCAACAAGACGCCAGCGATTTTCTGAAGGAAGATATAAATGACGCCCCGGGCCACTCCGGCGAAGTATTTCATACAGCACAAAAGGAAGCGATGCTAAAGATGATTATCAACCACCGGCAGCCAAAGCGATTTGCTTTCCGCTATGTTGCTACAGCGGCTGTGTTGCTTATAGCGGTGCTTATTACCTTCTTTAAATGGCAGCAGCCGGGGGAAAAACAAAGGCCGGTTGCTAAGGGAACCGGCACCTCTTCAACAATCACCGATATTGCGGCTCCCGCTTCAAATAAAGCCATACTAACACTTGCCGACGGAAGACAAATTGTCTTGGAAAAAACTGGCCAGGGAAGTATTGCCATCGAAGGAACTATCAATGTGACCAAAAGCAGCGATGACCATCTGGTTTATTCGGGCATTGGCACAGAGATGCAACAGAATACATTGACGGTCCCAAAAGGAAGTAAGCCGATACGACTCACACTTTCCGATGGAAGCCGTGTAATCCTAAACGCGGCCTCCTCACTCACCTACCCTGTTGCTTTTGCTGACAACATCCGTAACGTAATAATGACCGGCGAAGCCTATTTCGACGTGGCACCTATTTCTTCCGTCAGCGGGTATGGTAAACGGCCATTTATAGTCAACACAAACGACATATCTGTTGAAGTGAAGGGAACAAAATTCAATGTGAACGCTTACGAAGACGAAGG
>DASQMG010000398.1:0-23191 GCA_035645595.1 Flavisolibacter sp.
CCTGGCCGAAAGAACTGAAGATGGGCACTGGTGCCAATGGCCTTGCCCTGTTAAACGATGTACCGGTGTGGTACGAACTCTGGCGCAACATCAACTCTTTTCCACCGGATTATTACACGCCAAAAAATGAAAACAAAACAAAGGGCAAATGAAATCTTTCTTATTGATCATAGCCATATTTTTTGTTGGCAACATCCAGGCACAAACGCTTTCACTGAAAGAATTCCTCGCTATTGTAAAACGGCATCATCCAATCGCCAGGCAGGCAGCCATCGGTGTGGATATAGCAAAGGCTGAAGTAACAGCAGCCCGTGGCGGTTTTGACCCCTTATTAACCAACGAAATCTCCCGTAAAGAATTTGGCGGCTTGCTTTATTACGACCAACAAATAACTGAACTTAAGATACCGACCTGGTACGGGGTAGATGTGGTGGCCGGCATGGAAAGCTTAACGGGCACCCGTACTTCAACACCGGATACGAAAGGCAACTCTTCTTATATTGGTTTTAGTGTGCCTGTAGCAAAAGGATTATTGCTGGATAAGCGACGTGCGGTTTTGCAACAGGCAAAAATTTTTCAAAACCTCTCGGTGCAGGAACAGAGAACGATTGTGAATGACCTGCTCTACGAAGCTTCAAGGGCCTACTGGATGTGGTGGCAACAGTACCAAATACAGATGCTGTTTCAACAAGCTATCAAAAATGCAGAGCAGCGTTTTAAGCTGGTAAAGACAGCATACCAGTTTGGTGATCGCCCAGCAATTGATACCGTAGAAGCATTAGCGCAGTTACAAAGTTTTCAATTGCGGCAGGCCGAAATTGCAGTGGATATTACCAACTCGCAGTTAGATGTAAATGTTTTCTTATGGCAGCAGGCTGGTGAAGCGTATTCATTGCCTCCAACCGTAGTGCCGCAACGAACACTTACCAGCATTGAAACTTTGCAAATTGAACGCCTGTTGCAGAATGTGCAGCAGCATCCTGAGCTGCAACAATACCGTTTTAAGTTAGAGGCCCTGAATGTAGAAAAACGCTTAAAGTTCCAGTCACTGCTTCCTTCGGTTTACCTCAAGTATAACCAGTTGAACAAGTCGCATGATTTGGGAAAAAGCTTTAGCACGCCATGGCTGCAAAATAATTACCGCTACGGAGTTGCCATTGCTATGCCGCTCCGCTTGTCTGAAGGACGTGGCGAGTACCGTAAAGCCAAATTAAAAATTGAGCAAACAGAGTTAGCCCAATTGGCTAAACAGGTAACGCTTCAAACCAAATTACAGCAGTATTACAATGAATGGAAAGCCCTGCAAGCCCAGATGGCCTTGCAGCAAAGAGCTATTGCTTCCTATGCTGCGTTGCAGCGTGGCGAAGAAGTGCGTTTTTCAAATGGCGAAAGCTCGCTGTTTTTGATAAATGCCCGCGAGATAAAAACATTGGAAGCGCAGCAAAAATTGATTGAGCTGGAGAGCAAAGAAGGAAAGGCGGCAGCAAGTACCTTATGGGCTGCTGGCACCCTGGCTAATTTCTAGTTTGGTAAGGATATGACATACAGTGTTCTAAGTGCTTAAAACAATCCCCTAGTAAAACAAAAGCCTGCTATTTTTAGCAGGCTTTTGTTTTACTCTTTCTAAAGTTAAACGGCCATCGCAGCCTCTTTGGATTTTTGCAAGTGTAAGCTATCATCATAAAAAGCTACCTCGCCTTTTGCTACATCGTACATAGCACCGATGATCCCTATCTCGCCATTTTCTACCATTTCTTTTAGAATGGAGCTTTTCGCCAAAATTTGTTTTACAGTTATGTGAACATTGATCTCAGCTACATTTTCCACAAATTCAGGATTTGTCGAACTGCGGTTTTCCGTTGTTTCTTTTTCTTCCCGCACAGCCGGCTGAAGCTTGGAAAGCAGGTAGGTAAGGTTACCCATCTCCACACCGTCGCAGGCACCTTTTACAGCACCGCATTTCGTATGTCCCAATACAACAATGAATTTGGAACCGGCTACTTTGCAGGCAAATTCCATGCTTCCTAAAATATCTTCGTTTACAATATTGCCGGCAATGCGTACACTGAAAATATCGCCCAGGCCTTGGTCGAAAATTAACTCTGCTGACGTACGGCTATCTATGCAACTCAGCACAATGGCAAAAGGCCATTGACCGTCGCGGGTTTCATTTACCTGCTCCAGCAGGTTACGGTTTACTTTCAGGTTGTTGACAAAACGCTTGTTGCCTTCTTTTAAAATCTGAAGTGCCTGCAATGGCTTTATTTGCTGCTGAAGCTCTTTATTGATGGTTCTCATTTTTTGTTGATTTAGTTGATTAATTAATTTGCTTTTGCGGTTGCGTTTGATTCAACTTTAGGTTGATGATTGAAAGATTTAAGAAAAAGCTCCGACTGTACATTGTGATCGTTTGAGATCCTATATTTTTCTTTAAAACCGACCAACGTACACCTGATGTTATTCAGCGGGGCTTTTACTTCTTTAAATTCCTTTATTAGTTCCAGAACATCAAAATCAATATAACGGGTTGTTGAAGCATCAATAAGGACAGTTGAATGCTGGGGTAAATGATCAAGTGTTAATTTAATACTGGCCTTATTCAGGAAAGACACTTCTTCAGAAAGCCGGATGTGAATGATCTCGCCTTCGTTATGCTTTTCTTTATGGAAGTAATAGGAGTTTTTTAAATTACCATAAAGGATAGCAATGATGTTTGCTGCCAGGCCTAAGGCAACACCGGTCAACAAATCCAGCCGCACCACTGCCAGCACTGTAATTACAAAAGGGATCCATTGATACTTTCCATTGGCAAACATTTGTTTGAAAATGGAAAGCTTTGCCAGCTTGTAACCTGTCATCAATAGTATTGCAGCTAAGGCACCCAAGGGAATCATATTTAAGATACCGGGTATTAGTATCACGCAAACCAGAATCAGCACACCATGTAAAATGGTTGACATTTTTGTTTTGGCACCGGCATTCAAATTTGCTGTACTGCGTACAATAACACTTGTAATTGGCAACCCTCCTAACAGCCCTGAAACAATGTTACCAACACCTTGCGCTTTCAGTTCACGGTTCGGGTTGGTAACTCTCTTTAAAGGGTCCATTTTATCAACGGCTTCAATACACAACAAGGTTTCGATAGAGGCAACGGCTGCGAGAGTTACAGCAGTAATAATAACCTCGCTTTTTAAGATCACGGAGAAATTGGGAAAGCGGAACAGGCCTAAAAATTCATTTATGCCTGAAGGCACCGGTATTTGCACGAGGTGATCTTTTGCCACTGCTAAAGAAGGCGCTACAGATTGGAATAAAGCATTTAACAGGATGCTGACAATAACAGCCACCAGGGCACCGGGAACCATTTTAGCCTTTTTCATGAAAGGCTTTTCCCAGAGAATTAAAAGCACCAGTGAAACAGCCGTTATAATGGTAACACCGAAATGGATTTTTGACAACGGTTCCAGCAATGCAGAGAACATGTTGTTTCCATCCTTTTCAAAAAATGCAAAACTTCCTTCTCCATTTTTCTCATAGCCAAAGGCATGCGGTATCTGCTTAATGATAATGATGATACCAATACCGGAAAGCATACCCTTGATTACACTTCCCGGAAAATAATTAGCAATGCTTCCAGCCCGGATAAACCCCAATACCAATTGAATAAAACCTGCAAGCACCACGGCCGCCAGGAATACTTCAAAAGCCCCCAGCTTTGTAATAGCAGCCAATACAATAGCTGTTAAGCCGGCCGCCGGGCCACTGACACTTAATTGAGAGTTGCTCAGGGTGCCAATAACGATACCACCAACAATACCTGCTATAAGTCCTGAAAAAAATGGCGCCCCCGACGCTAAAGCAATACCCAAACAAAGCGGCACCGCTACAAGGAAAACAACAATACTTGCCGATAAATCTGACTTCAGATTAGCAGACAATGATTTGTTCATAAAACCATGTTTTATATAAATGGTTTAACAGAATGAGAATGCCATGTATTGAGTGAATAGAATATAAAAACAGTAAAAGAGATCAACTGCCTTCCGGAGGATTATAACGCTGGTTGAAAAAACCTTTTGAGCATTTGATCAGACTATTCAGGATAGTCCGGCGTAAGTCTTTTATGGCAAAAACCTCTAAAAAACAGGAGAACGATATAATTTTTTCCTTTCTATACTCTTCGGCATCTGTACCGGTTTGCTTATCATCAGAGGTTTCCTTTTCATCTGCTAAATAATAAACAGCATTGAACTGATAAGCCAAAACATTTTGGGCTATCACAGCACAGGCAGAAATAACAAGCAATATGAATAAAAAGCATCTGAACATGTGACAAACACCTTTTAATTGGCACCATCATAAAATATGCCATTCAAATAAAAAATATGTTTTAAAAGAACCTAAACTGCCTTGCAACTGAATTTTTCGCAAAAGGAAAGTAATTGTGTCAGATAATGAAGGAGCCAACTGGCAGCTGCAAAAGTTTGTAGGAAACACAAAGCGGTGTAATAAAAAACAGAATGCTATCAGCACCCTACCGGGAATTGTATGATAGTAACCGATAAGCTATTTCCTGCAGGTGACACCCGAAATTTCTTGTCCTTTGTTTCTTCTTCTAAGAAGATCTGTAAGCAACCGGGTGGTTTAATTTCTTGTGTTGTCCCAAGAAGATGCGGATGAAGATGCGGATGGCGGCCAGTTCAATAAAAATTAAACAAAGTGCCAAAAGTGTGATTGATAGATACTGGTTGCTGCCGACATAGGTAAAATACACATCAATGCCAATAAAAGCGGCCGTTACCGGGAAGCCCAACATGCCAATCGCCGCAAACAAAAATAACAGGGCAGTGTATTTTTCCTCGTACACATACCCATGATAATTATTTAGTACTATATCATTGTCAAGCCCTTTTATCCTTGCTAAACAATAAAAGCCCAATGCAAATGCCGCCAGGATTCCGGTTGCATAAAAAATAATCTCGATGGTATTGATGTGCATCGCATTAATGTGTATGCCTCCCATAATAAACAGGTGTGCCAATAGTAAATAAGGCCATGCTTTTAATGCCGAACCCCGGAACGAAAAAGTAAATAGTATGATTGCCAGAGCAATGGCTAATAAAACAACGGAAATAATGGTGTTTCCCCCACCAAGAAACTCTGGTTTACTAATGGAAAAGCCTAATACGGCAGTACCAATCAGGGTTAATAAAATAGCTGCTGCTGCGGAACCCAAAAACTGGGCTTGCCTGCCCATCCATTTAAAAGGACTCCAAAGGTATTTGTACATTATACCATCAAGGTTCCACTCCTTTACACCCAATACATACAAGCCGGCCTGCAGGCCTGAAACGGGCTTTTGCTGTGGCGGGTGATAATGAAAATACTGATGATGCACCAGGTAGTTTAATACCGAAGGTGAAACCAGCAGTTGATACGTACGCAGGAAAGAATTGCCTGCAAAATGTATCAATGCTAATACATGCCAACCCAATGCCACTTCAATAAATATGATCCCGATTTGTGCAGCCGAGGAATAGGCAATTTGTGTTTTTACAGTAGGTTGAACTCTTGCAATCAATGTGGCAATCACACCAGTTAATGCACCGATAGCGATAATAGAAATCTTTGCCCACATCATATCCTGCCAGAAAGGTGAGGTGCGTAATAATACAAACGCTCCAATATGCACACTCAGCGAACCGTAAAAAATAGCAGAGGAAGTAGTTGGCCCTTCCATGGCACGGGGCAGCCATGATGTAAAAGGTAACTGTGCTGACTTTATCATGGATGCCAGAATAATCATGGTGACAATAAAAATGGCCATGCCGGAATGATCATTTTGTACTGCCATTGTTCTGGCTTCTGTCAATTGGCTAAAGCTGATGTTTTGATGTGTGAGATGGTGCATCATCCACATGGCAAGTATTAAAGCGAGGTCACTTAAACGGTAGTTGGAAAGCGTTTTAAAAGCATTCTTTACCGGGAGATATCGGTTGCGGTAAAAGGCAATCAATAAAAAAGATGAAAGGCCAATAAATTCCCATCCTATAAATAGTGTTTCGAAGTTACCGGAGAAAATAATGAGGTTGTAGCCCAATGCAAAAAACAAGATGGTGTTGAAAAAACGTTTGTAGCCCTCGTCGCGATGCATATAATAGCGGCTGAAGGTAGCCACCAGGAAAAAGAGGATAGCTCCAACAATACTGAAAACAACTGTAATTAAATCGTAGTAAAACTGGATGGCAAAAACAAAATGGTCGGTTTGATAAACCGTGAACAGTTTCTTATTGATGGCTGTGCCTCCGTTTACTACCCAAAGTATGGCATAGATGATGGCCGCGCCGAGGTAAAATGCTTTCGTAAATAATACAATTTGAGCTATAGGCTTTTCCTGCTTGTTTTGCCAGAACAACGAAGCGATAAAAGCTACCAGTGGTATGAAGATGAATAAGCTGATGAATTGGTTAAGTAGATTACCGAAGTGGTTCACTATGTGTTTTTTAATTGCTCAATAACCATAGGCAGTACAAGAGTGCGACGCAACAGGAGCCAGATAGGACTACAGTCCGCCGGCTACAAGGGCTCAATCCAATAAATACACCGGTAAATTTTCTTCTGTGGCGTGTACTATATGATTGGTCTTCATTTCCCGGGCCCCTTCTAAAAACTCTTCCATGTTTTTTATTGTCTTTATCTGCTCTGCACCGGTAATGGGCTGATACTTTATAAACGAACCGTTGCGGAAATAATAAAACTGCTGCTCCTGCGGATGCAAGGCCACAATATGCACCCAT
This sequence comes from Flavisolibacter sp., assembly GCA_035645595.1. Taxonomy (GTDB): domain Bacteria; phylum Bacteroidota; class Bacteroidia; order Chitinophagales; family Chitinophagaceae; genus Flavisolibacter. Next base: position 6,801 of record DASQMG010000398.1, read on the forward strand.
TCATTTTTATACCATTCAAATACTTCGGGTGAAGACTGAATCGCGGCCATTACCAGTTCCGGTTTATGTTCTACTATTACAAGCAGCCTTACCGGATCATGCACTTCAATCATTTGCCACGGAAGGCCGGGTCGCAGATCGCCATCACTGCTGTTGGCCACACCAAAAAGGCCCATTACGTTATGCGGCAATTTGGTACCGGCACCCATTTTAATATTATCTACTCTTGAGAAATAATACTCAAGGTTAATGCCTCCGCAAACTAACCCAATCGGTTTCATAACGTTGCTAAGAATGGTTCCATCAGGGTCGGTTGTATAATCATAGCTATTCAGGAATGCCCGCCTGTCCAGGAACAATCCTTTGGTAATATCGCGTCGTCCAATGATGGCTAACGTGTTAGTACCATGACCTAGTTCAGGCCGAGGCTCAAATAAAGAAACTGAGCGGTTATGAATGGCTTTTCGTACCTGCTCTAGTTCCTGTTTGGTATTAATGGATGAAAACCTCCTGCTACGTTCTTTCGCATTTAGATTTAAGGCTGTTTCAAAACTCTGCTTGTTAATGAGATGTTCTCTCCTGTTCTCTTCATTTAATATTTCTTCGTCATAATAACCTATCACATCAGCGGCCGTATCGTGCATGCTGCCAATAAACTGAGTGGTATCGGGAATTACAATTCCTTTCGATGCCAGGGCGGCCCTTACGCCCTTATGGTTTAAAATGAAGGACTGCACCCGTGCATTGGTAGCACCAGGCCGCCCACTGCAAGCTCCGCAATCATGTGCGCCATGGTGCGGATTATTAGCGCTGCTGCTGCCGTGGCCTATAACATAAACAATAGGCGCAAAGGCCTTTACCAGGCCAATGCCCCGCAAAAAACCTTCTGCTCTTGTTACCATTTCATCCAGTGTATATCCAACCTGCAAACCATTCTCAATATCAGCGGGGTTTTTATTTTCGATTGTAAGAAGGGACTTTTTATCCATATGCGCATAGGCATTGGAAATAGCCGGGCTCATTTTGGGCTTAAATAAATGTAGCACCGTTTTTACAGCAGCCCAAAACCCAAAAGTGATACTCAACGCAAAGCCGGTTACAAACCCGTGGGTATTTTTTGAGTACAGCAGGTCATCTTCTCTCCGGGTATCAGCTTCCGATTCTTTAATTAAATACTTTGGTGTAACAGGCGCCGGGCAAAGCTTATCATAGAACTTGCTTCCTTGCTGCTGAAAGTAAAACTCCACTCCAAAAAAACCTGGTGCACCTAGGGTTTGCGCTTTTTTATCTACAGCTTCTATGTGGCGGCGAATAGAATCTTCACGTTCATCAATACAGAAGATAGATTGAAACGAGGGTCGGCTCTGCCCGACCTTCGGGGTAAGAAGGCCATCCGCGTTGCGCTCTTCGCCTTGCGAGGTAGCTGCGTTATTGTTTGCATCCTGCTTAAGGTGGGCCGCCATCAATATCCCCTTCAGCACCGAATCGTAGTAGCTCCACTCAAAGGCATCCTGCCACAATTCTATGACTTCAGCAAGCTCTGTTTTTTCTATGTCGGCAAATAAATTAATCGGCGGCCCTGTTGCCTGTAAAGCCAGCGGCTGCCATTTATCTTTTAGATTTGTGTTGAGCGCATCTAACTCCATCAGCAACTCAAACTCTACCAACTCTTTCAGCGTGATACTTTTCTTGTCGAGCAAGGTTTGCGGATTGTCTTCTACCGCACTAATAAACCCACTCCAGCCGTGATGCGAAAATTGCTGGTCAAACAAATACTGTTCAAAGTATTCTTCTTCTCCAACTATGGTTTTTAAAAGGCTGGTGATAGAGTAATCGCCTGCTATAAATTTTTGCCTGACGGCTTTTGTTTTGAAAAAACTGATAGGGCTTTTTCTTTCCAGTTCCCTCATGCTGTCAATAAAAGATTTATTGACGATTGGAAAGCTTTGAATAGCGATCCCCTGGTCTAAAAAAGCACAAAGAATACGGAATAAAACCGGGTGCACTTTATTGTCTAAATCAAAATGACAACCTTCTTTCCATAGTTTTCGAAGCTGGCCGATACGGGGTCGGTTAATGGTGTCATATTCCTGGTTAAGCAACTTCGTCTTCCACACTCCTGTATTGCCTTTCTTAGCTGCAATCACCATCTGGAGTACATCTTCCCTGATGCGCCCGGTTTTGTACATTTCCCTGTACTCCGGCAATTGCAAATGCACCTGGAAGCCAAAGATGTTAGATGCTTTAAAAATGGCATCATAAAACTTCAATTGCTGAAAGCCATGTAAGGTGTTGTGATGTATAAAATCTTTTAATGCCTGTTGCGACGGCAGGTAATGCTTTAACTTATGAAACGCACGGTTCTCATCGAAAGCGTTTGTGGTCATTTGTTATTGTATTAATGAACCGACTGAACATGCGACTGATTTTCGATTTGATACACTTCTTTGAAACCTATCAGGCTTAAATTAATTTTCTTTAAAGGCGCTTTGATATTTTTGAATTCTTTAATCAATTCCAATACGTCAAAATCGATATACTTTGTAGCAGAAGCATCAATGACTACAGTAGAATTTTCCGGCATGTCGTCAAGCGTTTGCCTGATAGCTGCTTTATTCAAAAACGAAACTTCTTCGGATAAACGGATATTAATTGTATCACCAGCCTTATGTTTTTCGGAATGGAAGAAATAAGAGTTCTTCAAGTTGCCATGAAGAATGGCACCACCAGCCGCTAAAATGCCCGCACCCACCCCAATAATTAACCCTTTGCCACCAAGGGCGGGAACCACTGCAAAGAGGTCTATGGCTATAATAACAATAACTGTTACGATAAATGGAATAAACTGGTATTTACCTGCTCTCCAAAAACCCATAAATACAGCAGGCTTGGCAAGTTTCCAGCCGGTAAGTATTAAGATAGCCGCCAGTGCTGCTAACGGAATTTTATTTAATATAAAGGGAATAAAAATAACGGTGGTAAGCAACAATAAGGCATGAATAATTGTCGAGAGCTTTGTTTTAGCTCCGGCATTTACATTGGCGCTACTTCTTACAATTACACTGGTTACCGGCAAGCCACCAACTAAACCTGAAAGGGTATTGCCTATACCTTGAGCCACCAGTTCACGGTTAGTGTTAGTCACTCTTCTTTCAGGGTCAAGATTATCAATGGCCTCAATGCTAAGTAATGTTTCCAAAGAAGCAATAATGGCAATAATGAAACCATACATTATCACTGTTCCGTTAGTGAACCCCTTCCAATTTGGAGTTGTAAAGAAGCCAAAGAATTCGCCTGGAGAAGAGGCTACCGGCAAGCTTACCAAATGTGGAGCTTCAAGAATCTGCAGTTTACTGCCCATGCCTATCCACAATTGATTAATAAGCACGGCGGCCAACACTGCAACCAATGCACTTGGAATGAATGGCAGCTTCTTTTTCAACGGTGACTTATCCCATAACACCATTATTAAAATTGAAGTAAGTGCAATGATTACTACACCGGCTTCAATTTTCTGCAAGGGTATCAGTAGCTCATGCCAATCTTCATTACCATATGGCAACAATTCGGTTAAATGACCCTGTTCATCAGTGTCTTTTCCAAAAGCGTGCGGGATTTGTTTTGCAATGATTAAAATACCAATGCTTGTAAGCATTCCTTTAATTACACTTCCGGGAATATAATTGGCAATGCCTCCTAATTTCAAAGTGCCCATGGTGATTTGTATCGCCCCGGCTATTACTACAGCGCACAAAAACATATCGAAGTTTGCGATGCCACCAATAGAAATAATAGCACCCGAAACCAGCGAAGCCAGGCCCGCTGCCGGGCCGCTCACACTTAACGGCGAATTACTTAACGACCCTACAACCAATCCTCCAATAATGCCAGCAATGATACCACTTAATGGAGTGGCCCCGCTTGCAATAGCAATACCCAAACACAAGGGGAGAGCAACTAAAAAAACAACAAGAGCGGATGGCAAATCGAATTTCAAATACTTAACAGTCAGGTTCATCTTTTCAATTCTTTATTCTGTAAATAGTATCTCCCGTTGCTGAAAGCAATTTTTGGAAATTTACCTGGAGATAAGCCGTTGCTCCAAAGATTATCGGAACCAGCGGCTGCAATTATGCATGCCCTTATGCAGTAGCTAACGGCATTGGTTCTTTTTGTTTTTTAGTGATATTTTTAAAAAAATCAACCTGGCCATTATCAATATTGTATACGCCGCCAACAATACCTATCTCGCCTTTTTCAAATAGCTCTTTTATAATCGGACTTCCACGCAGTATTTCTTCCAGGCTATTCTCTACATTAGCATAGGCTACCTTATCATGAAACAGGTAATTATCATTATCGCTCAGCATAGCCTTGGTAATAGAGGGTTGTATTCTTTTCAGCAGGCTGGTAATGTGGCCATCTTCCACACCTTGCTTTGCACTGTTAATAGCGCCGCATTGCGTATGTCCCAGCACCATTAATACTTTAGAGCCTACGTATTTAACAGCGTATTCAATGCTCGCCAGTATATCGTTATTTACAATATTGCCCGCTACCCGTATGCTGAATAAATCACCTAATCCCTGGTCAAACACCAGTTCGGCAGAGGCACGGGAATCCATACAACTTAGTATTACGGCAAAAGGGAACTGACCATCCCTTGTCTGGTTAATCAGCTCTAAATGATCATGATCCCTTTTAAGGTTATTGATAAAACGTTCGTTGCCTTCTACTAATAGTTCGTATCCCTGTTGGGGTGTAAGGTTTTCTAAAAATTCTTTTGAATGCTTTCTCATTGTCATAAATAATTTGTAGCTGCTGCCATTATAATGACAACATCAGGTGTAATGAATTAAGGGAATTATTGTAATAATGTAACCGTCAAGAAGGCTTATAAACAGCCTTTGTGGAGGGGTAAAAATCAGGCTGCATTGGGCGGCGGCACCTGTACTTCGCCATGATAAGCAACATAGGTATCAGCGCTTGCGCAATTATGATATTGTGAAGCGGTTGAAGAAAAGTATTCGTCCGGGTGATGATACTGATGAAGGTATTCTTCAGACAATGAAGTTGTGCTTGGCGCCTTTTCCTCGGTGGAATTGCCAAATGGATTCGACGACTCTTCGTCGTTGCAATCAAGCGGGCTTTGTGTAGTAGAGGAATTGTCCTGTTTGGCCTGTTGCTGTTGGCTGGCATATACAAAAGGAGCACTAATGGTAAGCCACAACAGGGCTGCTATCATAAACATAGCAGAAACATGTTGGAAAAAGCTGTATGGTTTTTTATTTTTCTCCATCAGGGAAGCGCTGCAAAGTAATACTTTACATTTTTTGCACCAAACCATTTATATAACAAGAGCAAAAACTTAACCTTTAATCCCTCCAAACTCCTATTAAATAATTATGGGATGGTTCTTTAGCCGTAAAAATAAAAATTACTAGCGATACTCCTCCTTATCATCCGCAAACGAAATTCGCTAAAAATTGCGGATGGGTTAATTTACGCCCCAATTTTTAGGTGTGATAAAACAAATAAGGCGTCATATGCCCAATGGAGCCCGCAACTCCCCCAGCCGATAACAGGGGTAACAGCGTGACTTTAAACGGATGCCCTGATCTTTAAACAAAAAAGACTATTATAAAGTTCGCTTTCTTATATTGAACACTCATACCAAAGCGATGCGAACGAACTACCTGTTAACTGTACTTGTTTCTGTTGTACTCTTTTCTGTATTTTCCTGTGCCGATTCCACATCTTCTAAAACAGCGACCTCTTCCGGAGATACTACCTGGCAATTGATTCCCTTTAAAAAAGCAGATGCCGTTAATCCTGTTCTTATTCCTGATACAGGGCAGAAGTTTATTTGCCCCATTCGCAAGCAATCCGTCAAATGGGATGAAAAAGATGTGTTCAATCCCGCTACGGTGGTGAGGAATGATACGGTGTTTCTTTTATACCGGGCCCAGGACATAATTGGCAAGCCGGGCGGTACCTCAAGAATCGGTTTGGCTTACAGCACCGATGGTTTGCATTTTACCAAGCATCCAACACCCGTTTTATACCCGGATAATGATGCTTACAAAACACTGGAATGGGAAGGCGGTTGTGAAGATCCAAGAATAGTAGAAGACGAGAAGGGCACTTATTACATGACCTATACTTCGTTCGATGGAAGTGTAGCTAGACTTCTGGTGGCTACATCAACCGATTTATATCATTGGGTGAAACATGGTATTGCTTTCAATAAGGCGTTTAACGGCAAATACAAAAACTTCTGGAGCAAGTCTGGCGCCATAGTTTCAACCTATGCCAACGGAAAAATTATAGCCCAAAAAATCAACGGAAAGTATTGGATGTATTGGGGCGATCAAAATATATGGGCCGCAACATCAAACGATTTAATCAACTGGGAGCCGGAGATCGACAGTACTATAAAACAGGATGAAATGCTGGCCAGAGGTATTGCGGCAAAAGCCCCTGAATTAAAAGTTGTTTTTGGCCCGCGCAAAAAAAAATTTGATAGCGATCTGGTAGAACCCGGGCCGCCGGCAATGCTTACTGATAAAGGAATTTTGTTACTTTATAACAGCCGCAACATTCCATCTATCGGTGATACCACTTTGCCGGAAGGGACGTATGCTCCAGCACAAATCTTGATGGATAGGGATAACCCGTCTAAAGTGCTTCAACGCTCGGACACGTATTTTATGAAGCCGGATAAACCATACGAAATCATGGGGCAGGTAGGCCGGGTATGTTTTATTGAAGGTTTAGCCAACTTCAAAAACAGCTGGTTTTTATATTACGGCACAGCCGATTCTAAAATTGCAGTAGCTGTGAAAGAATAATGAAGTGATGTTTTATATTTAGAAAATTTTAAACAACTGCATGGCATCACCCAAAGGCATCTGGAAAGTAATTGCCGCTTCGTCGGCAGGTACATTAATCGAGTGGTACGACTTCTATATTTTTGGCAGCTTATCAACTATCATTGCCGCTAAATTTTTCCCAAGCGAAAATCCAACGGCAGCTTTGCTTTCCACACTTGCCACTTTTGCGGCCGGGTTTATTGTACGGCCTTTTGGTGCCCTGGTATTTGGGCGGTTAGGCGATTTAATCGGAAGGAAATCCACTTTTCTTTTAACGCTGGTTTTAATGGGGCTTTCTACTTTTTTAATAGGCTGCATTCCATCATACGAAACTATTGGTGCCTGGGCTCCTATTTTAGTTTTGCTGTTGCGTTTGTTGCAAGGCCTTGCCTTAGGGGGCGAGTATGGAGGCGCAGCTACCTACGTTGCCGAACATGCCCCGGCTAACCGCCGCGGTTTTTATACAAGCTGGATACAAACAACCGCTACCTTAGGTTTGTTTCTTTCGCTGGGTGTTATCCTTTCTATAAGAAGAGTAGTGGGCGTAGATGAATTTACTAATGGAAATGGGTGGCGCTACCCTTTTTTAGTTTCTATTTTGCTGGTGATTGTATCCATCTTCATCCGTTTACGAATGAACGAATCGCCCCTGTTTGCCAAATTAAAAAGCGAGGGTAAAACGGCAAAGAATCCATTGAAGGAAAGCTTTGGCAATAAAACAAATTTCAAGATGGTACTATTGGCGTTATTTGGTGCCACAATGGGGCAAGGTGTCATCTGGTACACCGGCCAGTTTTATGCGCAGGCTTTTATCCTTACCAAATGCAATATTGAGTATGAACAAGCCAATACTATCATCCTAATTTCCCTTGTTTTTGCTACGCCATTCTTTGTATTCTTTGGATGGCTTAGTGACAGGATTGGAAGAAAAAATATTATGATGGCGGGGATGTTGTTAGGCGTGTTGTTATACAGGCCCATCTTTCAGGAATTGTACGAAACTGCCGATGTATCAAAGAAACAATCCGTTCCCGTTCCCAACGCAGGTGTAGAAAAAAGCGATCCTGGTCCATCTACAGACAACTCTGTAACAGGCACTCTTGTTACTTATCAGGTATTTGAAGATGAAACAAAACTGAAGTCGGTGACAAAAGTGTTGAAAGACGGTAAAGAAGAAACAAAAAAGGAAATCACGCTGGGCGAAGGTGGCAAATGGAAAATGATTTTCCTCATTGCACTGATGGTGCTCTTTGTCACCATGGTGTATGGCCCGATTGCAGCCTTTTTAGTCGAACTCTTTCCAACAAAAATCCGGTACACCTCTATGTCCTTACCCTATCATATCGGCAATGGTGTGTTTGGCGGTTTAGTTCCGTTCATTGCAACATTGATTACAACTATAAAAGGTACGGATCATTTATCCGGCCTTTGGTACCCTATCGGTGTGGCAGGACTAAGCTTTATTATAGGCTGCCTGTATCTGTCAAATAAACCAGGCAAGGAAGTAACAGATTAAATTCAGTGTATGAACGAGCTAAAAAAATATTTAGGCCTTATATGGATGCTTCTTGGCCCCGTTGCCATTGCCATTTTAGTTTGGGGGGCCGCTACCAATATTGATGTTGCAGGGCAAGGCGATATTAACAAGCCGTTGCCGTGGATCATTATTATAGCCATCTTTACACCTATTGCTATTGGCTTAACCATTTTTGGATGGTATGTATGGAAAGAAGAGTATAAGCAATATGGGGATGAGTAAATATGCGGCTGTGTGAATCAGGTTAGTCTTTTCATCTGTATATCTGCACATGTTCCCATTCGCCTATTACCTTTGGCTTATGTCTATCATTGTAAAAAACCTTACCAAAAGGTACGGCGAACAAAGAGCGGTTGATGCCATTTCCTTTACAGTGAACAAGGGGGAAATTGTTGGCTTTCTCGGGCCAAATGGTGCCGGCAAGAGTACCACCATGAAAATAATTACGGGCTATCTGTCACCTGACAGCGGCGATGTTTCGGTAAGCGGTATTGATGTTACAAAACAACCTTTGGAAGCTAAAAAGAAAGTAGGCTACCTGCCGGAGTCCAATGCGCTTTATTATGATATGTACGTAAAAGAGTATTTAGACTTTATGGCTGATGTGCATAAAATAGGTAACAAGCAACAGGCAATAGGCAAAGTGATAGAGCAGGTTGGATTGACAAAGGAAAGGGCAAAAAAAGTAGGGCAACTTTCTAAAGGGTATAAGCAACGTGTAGGGCTTGCCGCTGCGTTACTGCACAACCCTGAAGTGTTGGTTTTAGATGAACCCACAAGCGGCCTGGATCCTAACCAAATCATTGAAATAAGAAACGTTATCAAAGAACAAGGAAGGGACAAGCTGGTACTTTTTTCTTCCCATATTTTACAGGAAGTAGAGGCTATTTGCGACAGGGTTATTATCATCAATAAAGGGAAATTGGTAGCCGATGATAAATTGAGTAATCTTCAAAAAACTTCATCAACCAATATTATAAGGGTTGGTTTTAGAGAAGCCCTGGAACAGGAGTGGCTGAACCGTTTGCCCACTGTAAAATCGGCAAATAAAATAGATACAAATAACTGGACAATTGAAACCGATAATCCGGAAGCTGTCCGTAAAGCTTTATTGCAATTGGCCGTTGAACATAACCTGAATATTGTTTCTTTGCAAAGCGAAAACAAGAGTTTGGAAGAAGTATTCAGGGGCTTAACCGCTTTGTAATCCTTCTATTTTGAAAACCCAGTTCATTTCATCAGCAACTTAATAAACTTATAAACCACAACCAAATGAGTTACATAGCCGAGATTTTTGCCAGACAAATCTTAGACAGCCGGGGCAATCCCACGGTAGAAGTAGATGTAATAACCGATGACGGCGCTATGGGCCGTGCTGCCGTGCCAAGCGGCGCCAGCACCGGCGTGCATGAAGCCGTGGAACTGCGCGACGATGATAAAAAAGTGTATGTCGGGAAAGGGGTATTAAAAGCTGTAGCCAATGTAAATGATACCATTGCACCGGAGTTAGTGGGTTATGATGTTGCTGACCAAACGGGCATTGACCAGTTAATGATTGCATTGGATGGCACTGAGAATAAAAGTAAGCTGGGGGCTAATGCCATGCTTGCAGTAAGTATGGCTATTGCCAAAGCTGCTGCGGAAGAAGCAGCGCTGCCGCTGTTTCGTTATATAGGCGGCACCAACGCAAAAACAATACCTGTTCCTATGATGAATATTTTAAATGGCGGCTCCCACGCCGACAATAAAATAGACTTCCAGGAATTCATGGTAATGCCCGTAGGCGCTTCTTCTTTCAGCGAAGGATTACGTTGGGGAGTTGAAATTTTTCATGCATTAAAAACAGTACTAAAGAAAAAAGGTTACAGCACTAATGTGGGTGATGAGGGCGGCTTTGCTCCTAACATTGGTTCTAATGAAGAAGCAATCGACACTGTGATGGAAGCTATCAATGCTTCGGGCTATAAAGCAGGTTCACAAATATTTATTGCTATGGACCCGGCTGTGAGTGAAATGTTTGACGGCAAATCCAAAGAGTACCATTTTCATAAATCAGATGGAAAGCGACTGTCCTCTGAAAAAATGGTTGATTTCTGGGCAAGCTGGATTGCGCAATACCCTATTGTTTCCCTGGAAGATGGAATGGCCGAAGACGATTGGGATGGATGGAAATTACTGACAGACACCGTTGGCAAAAAAGTGCAGTTGGTAGGCGATGATTTATTTGTTACTAATGTAAACAGGCTGAAGCAGGGTATTGATAAGAGCATTGCCAATGGCCTGCTGGTAAAAGTAAACCAGATAGGAACCATTACGGAAACGATTGATGCCGTGTCTATGGCGCAACATGCCGGCTACAATACAATAATGAGCCATCGCAGTGGCGAAACAGAAGACACTACCATTGCCGACTTAGCCGTAGCACTCAACTGCGGGCAAATTAAAACCGGTTCTGCCAGCCGTACGGATAGAATAGCCAAGTATAACCAATTGATACGTATCGAAGAGTTACTGGGCGCATCGGCTTACTATCCGGGAAGCAGGCTAAAATTTGGAAAATAAAATGACGGATGACAAATAAGGGATGACAATTGTTGCGTGCAGTTTCTGTCATCCCTTATCTGTCATCATTACATCATTATGCAAATAGATACAACTAAACTACGCGGTAACTATGTATATCTTGAAGTACTGCAACCCCAGGATATTCCGCAACTAAAAACCCTTGCTCACGATGCCCGCCTTTGGGAGTACACCAAAACACTTTTAGTAAACGACACCTTTGATGAGCAGTTTGGCAACTACATAACTACTGCACTTGACCCGCGAAATACAGGAATGCAAATAAGCTTTGTGATGCGTGATGTTGTTACAAACGACATCATAGGTATGACCCGTTATTACAAAATAGAACCTTCCCAAAAACGGTTATCGGTTGGCTATACCTGGTACACGCCTGGCTATTGGGGCAAAGTGCATAATAAAGAATGCAAGTTCCTGTTACTTCAATATGCATTTGATGAACTCCATTTTCAACGGGTAGAGTTTGAGGTGGCGCATCAAAATGTCAGGTCGCAAAAGGCCGTGGAAAAGATCGGCGGTGTAAAAGAAGCCGTACTACGCAAACATGGTTTACACGCAGATGGCACTGTTCGCCATACCGTTGTGTTTAGCATTATTGATGATGAATGGCCCGAGAAAAAAATGCGTCTCTTGCAAGTGATACATGCACAAAAACTGCATCAGTAGAATAAATCTATTTTATCTTCGTTAGTGCCATTAATGATCATTTAACTGTAATAAAGTAATGAACTTCCTGCGTTATATTCCACCATTTATCTATAATAAATATTTTCTTGCCTCCTGCCTGTTTGCCGTGTGGATGTTGTTTTTTGACCGAAATGATTTTTTTACACAACTGGAGCGAAGGGCCGATCTGGAACAGATTGAACAAAGCAAGGCTTATTTTTCCCAGAAGATCGCCCAGGGCAAAAAGTTTTCGCTGGACATGCGATCCAATGCGGATGCGGTAGAAAAATTCGTGCGGGAGAAATACCTGATGAAACGTGATAATGAAGACCTGTTCCTGATTCAAAAGCCAGAAACGGAATAATTATAATTGCCACACAATAAGGCTTAGATGACGGCGTTTATTACACCATGTAAGCCAACCGGCGCTTTTTTATAAACTACTTATCTGGACTTATGCCAAATTTTACTCCTGAAGATTTACTTCTGTATTTGTACAAAGAAACTTCTCCTGAACAAACAATTGAAATAGAAGAAGAACTGAAAAAAAACTGGTCATTGAATGAAAAATTGGTTGTAATGAAGACAGCGATGGAGCGCCTGAACGGCATTACGGTAACGCCACGCACCGAGGTGGTTTTAAATATTTTGCGTTACGCTAACCGGGCCAAGATTACTGCTTCTTAAATGCGGTTGCCCCTGTTTAAATCTTGTCCTGTTCTCTCTTTACCTTAGCGGCAATGACCCGCAAACACCGATTTGACGCTTGTATAACCTACTTTGAAAAAGCCTTACCCGAAGCTGAAACGGAGCTCACTTTCGGCAATACTTACGAACTTTTGGTGGCTGTTATTTTATCGGCGCAATGCACCGACAAGCGGGTAAATATGACAACCCCGGCGCTGTTTAAGAAATACCCCGACATACCGTTTTTAGCCAAGGCAGAATATGACGATGTATTTGCCCTGATTAAAAGCATTTCGTTTCCAGGCAACAAAAGCCGCCATTTAATTGGTATGGCTAAAATGGTGATGGAACGGTTTAACGGTATAATACCTATGACAGTTGAAGAGTTGGTGCAGTTACCGGGTGTTGGCAGAAAAACCGCAAACGTTATAACATCGGTAGTGGACAAGCAACCTAACATGGCGGTGGATACACATGTGTTCCGGGTTTCGGCACGCATCGGTTTAACTATTGGCGCTAAAAACCCCTTACAAACAGAGCAGCAATTGATTAAGCACATCCCTAAAAACCTTGTTTATATTTTTCATCACTGGCTTATTTTACACGGCCGCTACGTTTGCGTAGCCCGAACGCCCAAATGTGGCGAATGTGGTTTACGGCCAGTGTGCAAGTATTACCTCAACACTGAAGCAAAAGCTAAAATACTTTTGTAAGCGCACTGATGTGGTTAATGTTCTTTATCTTAACCCTTTATTTACTGCTACAAAATTTTTTGGCGCAGTGGTTGTTTTATATAATCAAACCCTAACACAAGACATGACATCCGTCGCATCAACTAACACCGGCTTTAACAGTATTCTTTCCCTGCAACCTTTGATTGTAGTTTTAAAACGAATGATGGCCGAGGGCAAACCCGGCGCAAAAAAATTATATCAACATATCCTACAGGAAATAGATGCCGTACCAGAACTTTTACAAGAGGTTCGGGATACAGCGGTACTCAAACAACACGCGGAATTGGTAGAAGCTTTATTGGCTTGTATTTTTCCACCATCTACTTCTTCCAATCAGGGCCTGTATTCGATAACCTACCCCTTTAGTTCCGAAACCATTTATGCGTCCCCGGGATTTAAAAAAATTTTTTTGAAAGAAGGCCCGAACATCAACGTTCCTGACCGAAAAACAACCGTTGATATCAGCCGGGCAAGTTTGTCATTAGCCTATAATGTTATTTTAAAGAAATTGTTTCGCCTGCAGGTACCAATTACGGCAACATCTGTGCATGCATTTACCGAGGAAGAAAGCGGCCTGACAAGCTATTACGAGATGAAGCTGAACGCTGAGTTTGTAGATGTAAAATGTATTGGCGATGGCTACTCCCTCCCTGCGAATTTTTCTCCGGAGCATAGCCTGGAAATAGACGAGTTAAAAACGGTTTTTCCTTTAGAGCATTTCCAGTTTACCGGCCTTGTAGTGATTGATGTAACAGATGTGACCCGTGAACAAATAACGGTTGAGATTAAAAATGCACTACTTAATATTAATGCCTTTTCCCAGGCAGAAGTATACGACGAATTGCAGCAGCATGTACAAAGCTTAATTGGCCTGGATGGTGTAAAAATTGGCATCACTCCATTTTTTAAAAAGAACAATTTTTACCTTTATACCGAAGCCCACTATCGCAATAGCCTTTTATTTAAAAACATCGAAGTCAGGAGTCATAAGGATGAAGTAAGTAATTTATGTCAAGAGGTTTTTAAGCATACCACACAACCTATACTTTACAATACCACTGAAAACAACGACGAGCAACTGGCCCAGCTACTGAAATATTATCAGGAAACCGGTGCTGAAAGCTTGCTGCTTTGCCCGCTAAAATGTGATGATGGCCAACTGTTGGGCCTGCTGGAAGTCATGAGTGAAGAGAAAGGCAAATTTCAATATGTACACCTCGCACATGTTAATCCCGCTATCGAACTATTCCGGCTGGCACTGGATAAAACAAGTGAAAGCTTAGAGGCGCAGATCGATAAAACGATTAAAGAACATTTTACAGCTATACAACCGGCAGTAGAATGGAAGTTTACAGAAGCAGCATTCCATTACCTGCAACACCGCCAGGCTTCTGACACGGTAAAAATGCCGCAAATTACTTTCCAGGATGTGTATCCCTTATATGGTTCCATTGATGTTAGAAATTCTTCCGTCGAAAGAAGCAATTCTATTCAGCTGGATCTGCTGGAGCAGTTAACCTTGGCCAACGATGTACTAACTAAAGCAAACAAAGTAATTGACTTTCCATTGCTGAAAGAGACGCAGTTCCGGATAGAAAAATACACAGCTTCGGCATCCGATACCTTGCTTTCGGATGATGAAATGCAGATCTATGACTTTTTGCAAATTCATTTGGAATCTCTTTTCCAAAACCTGCTTCACCTACGGCCAGAGTTAAAAAAAATCATTGGCGCTTACTTTGCCGCCCTGGATCCGCAACGAAATCTCGTGTACCATCACCGCAAGGAATACGAAGATAGCATCACCCGCATCAATGACGTGCTTGACCGCTTTACTGATATAGAACAAAAAGCTGTACAGGAAGTTTATCCACACTATTTTGAACGTTATATTACCGATGGAGTGGAATTTAATATCTATATAGGCCAGTCACTTTCGCCGCACAAGCCATTTAACGAAATGTATGTTCGTAATTTAAAACTGTGGCAGCTTACGTTTTTAACGAAAGCAGCAAGGCTTACGGCTTCGCTTGAAAAACGCCTGCCGCTGTATTTGCAAACCACGCAGTTGATACTGGCGCATGCCATTCCGCTTTCTATTTCATTTCGCAGAAAAGAACGCAAGTTTGATGTGGATGGCGCCTACAACATCCGCTACGAGATTATTAAAAAACGCATTGACAAAGTGCATCTACGCGATTCTGAGGAACGCCTCACCCAGCCCGGTAAAATAGCTATTGTGTACTCGCAGCATAAAGAACAAACCGAGTATTTGGAATACATTGAATTTTTACAAGGCGAAGGCCTACTGGGCGAAAACGTGGAGCATCTTGAGCTGGAGGATACGCAAGGTATTAGCGGGCTGAAAGCCATACGGGTTGATGTAAATTTTACTACTGAATCCACGTTAACGGCGAAAGAAGCTGTTACCAGGGTTGGTAAAGATGGAATCATACGGAAATGACGAAGCCTTGTAATTAATAAATTTTAGCAGCCGCTTTTATAGCGGC
Organism: Flavisolibacter sp.; assembly: GCA_035645595.1. Lineage (GTDB taxonomy): Bacteria > Bacteroidota > Bacteroidia > Chitinophagales > Chitinophagaceae > Flavisolibacter. The sequence continues at coordinate 22,390 of DASQMG010000398.1, forward strand.
TTTCTTTATGGAAAAAATGCTGATCGATATCCTATTACGAACCCGCTGTATGCATTATCTCCTCCTATTATTGCTGCCTACTGTTTATTGTTGTAACTCCAGATCAAATACAGGCGACGCCGTTTCTAATCCAATGGTTGCTGGTCCGGCTCGCCCTGCAAAAACACGGCTGACCAGTACCACAAGCTGGGCCTATTTCTTACAACACCTGCCCGAAGAGGAAGGGGTCGTCTTGGATTACAAAGGCCAGGAAATAAGTAACCAGGGTAAGCATTTTTCCATAATAAATTATGACGTGGGTAACAGGGATTTGCAGCAATGTGCTGATGCCTTAATGCGGTTACGGGCCGAACATCTTTTTGCACAAAAACGTTTTAATGAAATAGGATTTCACTTTGTAAGCGGGCAATTCTACCGTTTTACAGATTATTGCAAAGGGCAGAAACCAGTTGCCAGTGGCAATGCCGTTAGGTTTATAACAACTGCAACTGCAGTGCCCTCGCGCCAAAGTTTACGCAAGTATTTAGACTTGGTCTACACCTATGCTAGCACTATTTCTTTAGCAAAAGAATTAAAGACAACCGAGGCGTTTAAAATTGGAACTATTGTTATCCATCCCGGTAGTCCGGGACATTGTTTTATTATTACCGATGAAGCTGTAGCAAGTGGTGGTGAAAAATTGTATAAGCTCGTAGAAGGTTACACCCCTGCACAAACAATTTACGTATTGCGCAATAAGGCCGAACCTGCATTAGGCTACTGGCATAAATTAAAAAAAGGTACGATTGAAACAAGCAGCTAC
>DASQMG010000399.1:0-25340 GCA_035645595.1 Flavisolibacter sp.
CATACAAAACTACCTCCTCTGAAATGAGGAGGTTTTTAATAGCGGGAAGCAAAAAACACCTTAATTTTGCTATCCAATTATTATCCTTAAAGCCAATAATCCATTGAAAAACAAAACAATTGCCGTATTAACAGCGGTTATCATTATCTTAATGCTTGTTGGGCTTGCCAACTATGTACAAAGCGTTATTTTACTACATACTTAAAACAAAACTAAGTATGATGTTTTGACGTAAAGTATCTATTTGTAGGGCTTGTTTCAAGTGGCAGGAGTCGCCCGGCCGCATACGTCCCCCTATTGGTATACTCCGGTCGGTACTTATACCCGGTAAATTATTATCGGCCAATTTTATATTGGGAGTAAATACCATGACTCTTATATTATGCTCCTTGTGATCTCTCTGCATAGCAACAAACATTATGTAGCAAAGGCACAGCTCAGGGCGATAAACATACGCAGCTGTAAGCAAGTTGATTTTTATAGTGTTAAAGCCTCCCGGTTATCCATGGCTTTCTTAATTTCGAAGAAGCTAATAAGTACAATAATTATTTGTTGAGATAGTAGTAACTAATCCGAATAGACAACAGGGTTTCGGGCAGTGTGTTGTTAGGCAACAGATAAAATAATGTAATTTACCCATGCAGGAAAACAGGACGGTGCGGTAGCAGGTTTACTTTCTTTTCTAAATCATAACACCCCACTATTATGCCTTCTTTCATTCAGGAAGTTTCGTCCGCCGTTCCTGCCTTTGTCGGATATACCCATAAACATCGTAGGGGTAAAACATCGCTTCGTTACAAGCCGACAAGGGTTGCATCGATTGCCGATTACGAGCTTCTGTTTGGTGGACCGTTATCTGCAACAATTTCTCTTTTGCTCAGGAGTGACAATACGCCGGACGGAAACATTACAATCGCACAACCCCGTTCATTCATGTATCACTGTTTGCACTTTTACTTTGCCAACGGCGGAGGTCCTTGTTATATCGTTTCCGCTGGCGGGTACCATGCAACTGGACAGGCACAAACTACAAGAGCAGGCCAACTAGGAAAAGCCCTAAAGGCGTTGGAAGGAATCGATGAGGCAACTTTACTTTGCCTCCCTGATGCCTGCCTCTTAAAAGAGGATAGCTTCTTTAACTTGTCAAAAGAGGCCCTCCGGCAAAGTGCCTTATTAAAAGACCGTTTTGCTCTTTTGGATGTTCAACATCCCCCCGATATTACTGCACAAAACAGTGCCCACTTTACTACGGCCTTTCGTAAGGGAATTGGCCTTGAACACCTTCGCTATGGTGCTGCGTATTTTCCATGGATCCGAACAGGGCAGGTACCGTTTGTTGATCAAAACGACCCAGCGGTACTTTCTATAAGAGGGGGAACAGGGCTACCAGCATCACTTGTGTTAAGAAGTGAAGCTGCCGGCGATGACTCTTTATTTCATTTCAATCGTGCGTTGTATGATATAATCATGAGCGCTGTCACCCATAGTAATGTGGCGCTTCCTCCCAGCATAGCTGCGGCAATTACCTGTGTTCAGGTAGATCAAAAACATGGTGTTTGGAAGGCTCCTGTTAACATCTCTTTGAAAAACGCTATAGCGCCTCTGGTTACTATTAGTACCGCACAGGCTGAGGAGCTAAATATTGATTTAGCAGAGGGCAAGTCAATTAACCTGATTCGGACGTTCCCGAATAAGGGAACAATGGTGTGGGGTGCAAGAACATTGGCAGGAAATGACAATGAATGGCGTTATGTTTCTGTACAACGGTTTTGTAATATGATTGAGGAATCATCCAAGAAAGGCATAGAATCATTTGTAGTATACGGGAGTAATGCAACCACATGGAGTAAGGTAAGATCCCTGATGGAGAATTATCTGATGCAACTCTTAAGAAGGGGTGCGCTGGCAGGGGCGAGGCCCGAGCATGCCTTTTATGTACGAATTGGCCCGGGCCAGACAATGACACAACAGGACATCCTGGAGGGACGAATGATAACTGAGGTAGGAGTAGCGATCGTACGACCTGCTGAATTCATTGTACTGAGATTTATCCATCAAATGCAAGGCCCTTAAATCAACCTGTTCAGACTTGCCTGGTGCTGACAATCCTGTGGACTGGTAACCCGCCAACAATTCAGTGCACTTGATGAAACCGGGCCTGAAAAACTATCTGCCAAAAATACTCGCGGGGCCGGCGTGATCTAGTTACGATAGCACCTGATGTTTTTTGAAATAGGAAACATCCTACAGAGAATTGGTGATTACTAAAAAATTTTAAAGAAGGTTGGTCCGCGAGTACGCTACTTATGCTGCAATAGTTTGTACGGCACCCAGACGTTTGAGTTTGGTAAAGAAAAAACCATGTTTTAAAGCACACGCCGGCTGTAACATAACCCAAAGCATTATGACCTTCTGAATAAGCGGGGAGCATTCTATCTTTACGAATTATGAATGTAATCAACCACCGACGCGATTTCATCCGCACTGTATCATTGGCCGGCACCAGTATGTTGCTTGCGCCTTATGTGTCTTCGGCCAATAGTTTTTTTAAAGGTTCACCAAACGGCAAAATAGTGATTGCTGTTATGGGCACCAATAGCCGCGGCTTGTACCTAGCAAAAGCCTTTGCAAAACTTCCCAATGTTGAAGTAGGTTATATCTGCGATGTGGATGCGACAGTTTTACAAAAAACCATAGCTGAAATAGAAAAGTTAACCGGCAGAAAGCCGCAGGGGTTTACTGACCTGCGGCAGATGTTAGAGCGTAAAGATTTTGATGGATTAGCCATTGCCGCACCTGACCACTGGCATGCGCCGGCGGCGATCATGGCGCTGCAGGCCGGTAAGCATGTTTACGTGGAAAAGCCTTGTTCCCATAACCCACGAGAAGGCGAATTGCTGGTGCAGGCTTCTCAAAAATATAAAGGCCTGGTGCAGATGGGCAGCCAGCGGCGAAGCTTTTCTAATGTAAAGGAGATGATTACCCGCCTGCACCGCGGGGATATTGGCCGGGTATATTTTGCAAGAGGTTGGTATGTAAACAACCGCAAAACAATCGGGAGGGGAACGGTAGCGCCGGTGCCTTCCCAATTGAACTTTGACCTATGGCAGGGCCCTGCACCGCGCCGCAGTTTTAGGAGTAATCTGGTTCATTATAACTGGCATTGGTTCTGGCATTGGGGAACCGGCGAAGCCCTGAATAATGGTACGCATGAACTGGATGTTATCCGCTGGGGACTTGGTGTTGATTATCCCGTGCAGGTGGTTTCTGCCGGCGGCCGTTTTGCCTTCAACGACGATTGGGAAACGCCCGATACGCAAACGATCACCTTTAATTTTCCAAACAATACTGCCTGTACCTGGGAGGGCCGAAGCTGTAACAATTATGCATCAGAGGGGAGTGGAAGGGGTGTGGTTTTTTATGGCGACAAAGGCACGATTGACTACCCCGGGGGTAACAGTTTTACAGTATATGACTATGACAACAATATATTGGAAAAAGTATCCGACAATTCAAAGGTTGACGCTGGCAACACCGTTAGTCCAACAGCAGATTTGGACGGGTTGCACCTGCTAAATTTTTGCGAAGCCATCAGGGGGGCTGAAAAGATCAATGCGCCTATTTCGGAAGGTCATAAATCCACCCTGCTTCCGCAGTTAGGAAACATTGCTTACCGTGTTGGACGGGTGCTGAAATGCGATCCCTCCAATGGCCATATCTTAGCCGATAAAGAGGCCATGAGCTTGTGGAGCCGCGAATACGAAAAAGGCTGGGCGCCCAAAGTGTAAGTAGTAAACTAGCCGCATAAGTAAAAATATCTAACGGTCCATGGCAAAATACCAGAGACATTAATTGGCCAGCTTCATAACAAAACGAATTTTTGTTTTTTGTACTCGTAGGTGGGAATGATGTGTTTTTAAGTTTTTCATTTACTATTTCTTTTATGAAATACTCCAACAACATCAATTTATTATATGAAAAGACGTAGTGGGTTTTTCATATTACGTAAAGGGCTAACGCAAGTCCAGACCTTTTAATAGAACAACTAAAAACAGTGACTAAGTATAGAATAGGTTTAAAGTAAGAAGAGTGATAAGATGAGCCTTTGTCCCTGTTTATTTCGTTTTTAATTGATAAGTTAACTTGGACAATAATTTAAAACTTCGGTACACGAGAAGATCATGTGCTCTTTAGGCAGCAATGTGGAAACAGGCAAAATGATTTCTATTAAGGTTTCCGAAGCAACCTGGTTGACCGTACTAAATTTTGCCGGAGTTATTACGCCCGCAATAAAGCAAATATCTTAAAGCAACGTTTGGCTAAGTTTGATTGTCAAGCCATCAATTCCTGAGTAAAAATGTGTATAAAGGGTTGCCCTAAATTGCTTACCGGAACAAAAAAATAGTTAGACATGTACAAATTATTTATTTTATTTTTTGTCACTTGCACAGTTGTTCTTTCTAGCTGTAAAAAAGATAAGAATAACACAGCGAAAGTGTTAAGCTTTGATTTTCAATCTGACGCAAATGGCTGGGTAGGTGATTTTGCCGATTATCCCAACGGGCCTAATGTGGAAACAATGTATGAATTACAATTTTCACATGCTATGCTGCCCACTCCTCTAAGTACTAGTGATGGTGCACTCAAGCAATCGGGAATAAATCGTAGCGGTGACTTATTTATGTTTGCAAAAAAGAAAGTTACCGGTCTGGAACCGAATAAAATTTATTCGGTTTCCGTAGAAGTTGAAATCGCCTCTAACGCTGCTTCCGGCCTTGTAGGAGTAGGAGGTGCCCCGGGTGAAAGCGTATACATAAAAGCAGGCGCTTCCACTATAGAGCCGACAAAAGTGCTGAATAATGCCGATAATTATTACAGGCTGAATATTGATAAAGGAAATCAACGTACCGAAGGAGCCACTATTAAGCTTCTTGGAGATTTTTCAAATGGTACAGCTTCCAGCGATTATAAATTAAAGCAACTCGCTACACCCTCTCCAATTAAAATTCAATCAAGTTCAAATGGCGAACTGTGGTTGCTTGTGGGGACAGACTCCGGGTTTGAGGCTCGTACTACAATCTATTATAATTCTATTAAAGCAACATTACAATAGAAACCCGGCGCATCTGCCATGGCTTCGCCCTGCTGCAAGGCAAAAAGTGAACTCCCTGTTTTACGAAACAGTTTGGTAAGAGGTGGATTTCATTAACTCGCCTGGCACAATAAAGCATCACCTTTGTTTTGATGTAGTGCTGCATTGCGGTCATTCCCTTTTGAATGGAACAACAGGAAAAACAATAATCTTTTTATTTTAGTCAATTAAGTTATTAGCCAGCAGAACTCAGACCATATCACAATGTCAGGTCGTCCAAGCTTAGGCGTATATCTTGGTATGTTGCAAAGGTGGCAGGTTATTATGTCTTTATAGTAATGCTTACTCTTCTGCATCATAGATAGGCAGAGACGAAACTGGCGGCTATAAATTAAGACCGGTTACTTGCCTGAAATAACGCAATTTCCTTCAATGGTAAAAACAAAAAGCGGGGCTCACGGGCCCCGTTTTTTGTTAGAAAGTTTCAACCCTATATATGTGTGTGGGGCTTTAGTTTTTTACAATGCGCTGCTGGGCTGTTTCACCGCTGCATATAGCTCTTACTACATACACTCCTTTTGCCAGATTGCTCAGTGCCATTGCTTCGGTTTGGCCAGCACTGCCTATGTGAACGCTTTTAGCCATGATACCGTTGGCGGTATAAAGCTGAAGCGCTACAGCTTTCCCCTGCCATGCATCGGGCAGCGTAATGCGAAGATCACTTGCAACCGGGTTTGGATACGTAGATAGTGCTATGGTTTGCATTTCATTCTTCGTTAAGCGTACTGTTCTAACACCAGAAAGCTGGGTTTCTTTTGTTTTGTCAACGCTTAAGATGCGGTAATAAACGATACCCGAAGCAGAGGTAACCCCTTTGTCTTTGTAAGAATAGTTAGAAGTGTTGCCGGCAAAAACAGTAGCAATATCAGAATAGTTCTTACCATCCATGCTGCGTTGCACGGTAAAGTGGTTTAGCTCTTGTTCGTGAGATGTTTGCCAGTTAATGTTGGCATCTCCCTTTGTGTACTGCACCGAAAAGGTCGCGAAGTTTACCGGCAGCATAGTCCAGGGAGCCAGACTGAATTGCTTACCCCATACGGAATTTAAACGAAAGATTGAACCATCGTTTGAATAAGCACCTGACTGCGCGCCATAACGAAATGTGATTCTGTCTTTATTCAGGTAGGTATAGGTTACCATCACCTGCGTTGCGGACGTGTCAATGTTATCGTAGCTATGAGCAGGGCCCCGGCTGATGTTGTCCCGTGTATACGGATGGTGGCATTGCTCGTAAACCAACCCGCTTCCGTTACAATCATCACATACTAACTCAGCTTTAGTACCCGTACCGCCACAATTCGTACACTTCTGAACTAACTGAGAAATATTATCTAACTCACAGGTAAAATTTGCAGTGGATTTGCCATTGGCGCCTAAAGTAAGTACGGCTCCGCTGCTACCCGCTAAAGATGAACCTGGCGCATACTCTGTAGAATTAGCGTTCATAAAATTGGCATACTCATTAATTGACCACCCATCTCCATCTATATCTATAGCGGTTAGCACTACTTTTTGCATTTTTTGCCTGTTGGTAGTACCGGTTTGACAAAAGCTCATTTCAAAATCAACATACCAGTTTTGGTTAGGTTGCACTCCACCAGCTATACCAAATTGTGGTTGCAAGGCTTTGTCCCATCCTAAATGACTTACGTCTATGTCCCACATTGTGATGCTTGGGCAAGAAAAGCTCTTTAGTTTTAACAGAGCGTCTACACCGGTAGTTACATTACTGAAGCGATAAACAGCGCCTTGTGAGTTAGCGGTGCCCGACTCTAAAACAGGGTTTCTGAAAACCAGTTCCGGTGCAGTTTGAGCAGTAGAAACTAAGGAAATCATTCCTGCTGTTATAATCAGAAATAATTTAAAGAAAATGTTGTGTACAGTTTGAGTCATTTTTGTTTGTTTAAATAGGGTTAAATTGTTTGTTCGAGCCTGGATTTTTCCAAAAATGATTTCTAACAGGATAAAAATTGGACAATAGGGTTCATCTAAAAAACCGGGTTTCTTTTTTATTTAAGAGAAACAGAATTTTTTTAATGTGCTATGACGGTAACCTTCGAGGGTTTAAATAATTCGGTGTTACAAATGCGCTAAACTAAAATGGGAATCGAGAGCAAAAGAAGCGTTTGCCCGTGGCATAGTGCTGGTAGCTGCATTGATCGGATACAGCTGGAAACCAGAAATTTGCTGAAAGGGAAGTAAGGAAGAGATTCCTTTAGTGAAAGTGTACAAACGGTTCATAGTCGGGATAAATTTTAGTTTTCTACAGGGTTGTTTAGTTTTCGGATCACTCCACCAGTTTCTTGATTGTTACATCAATTATTGGTAGTGCAAATAAAGCACGGCCTTTCGGAAAATACAAGTGTTTGTAAGGATATTTACCTAGCCGGCAACAGTAATTTCCACATTCACGTATAGTATCAGGCACTTACGCAACAATCTTTTTTGTTAAAAGACTAGTGAAATAGCAAAGAAGTCCAAGAATGAGCTCTAGTTATAAACACTTATCGGCAGGTAATGATAATAAAACTGACAGTGGTAATTCTTTCGCCAGCGAAAATGGTGTAAGAACAGCGAGCCTTTTGCCTCAGGTGGCTCAACTGGTCTAAGAGGCGAAACCGGCTAATCATTTAGCAAATCCGGGAAAGAGACTTTAGCGCTCGAACAGAGACATATTATAGCGGCCGCGGTGGGGGAGTATTAAACCCTCGGCATCTTTTCAAATAATCTTGTGCGGGAAAACGCTATGGGTAGTGGCATCAGCGAAACCCTGGAATAGATAGTCGGTTAACAAGGACAATATTTATTGTCTCCTGACCAGTTTTGCCACCCCACTGCTGATGCCCAGGTCCTCTACCTGTATTTTTGAGTAAGGGGTAGGGGAATGAATAATGCATTTGATAAATCAGTAATTCCGGCGGAAAACGAGGAGTGCATTAATTACTCAGGTTCGATAATATCCTGAATCCCCGCCCGGATGTTCTTTTAACAACATGGCCAGCATTGTTGCACACAGCCTTGATACGCTTATTTTACTTATATCGCTTGTAAATAAAGAACACGTTTTTGTAAGCGTGCTTAAGACTGCCTGATGCTACTCACATGAACAGGGGGCTATAGCTTTCGTTCTTTTGCCACACCGAATGATCACCTACGGTTTATGCAGTTGCTCCAATTATCACTCCAGACGGGTTCGACACAGGAACTGTCTGTACAGTTGATAGAACGTCCAGAATATTTTCCGCTTGGGAGCAGGAACTATCAGGTAGTTTTTCTGGTACAGCAATGGAGGCCATCATAGAACGTAGAAAAATTTAATTGAAAACGGCACTATCACATTTTGAATTAGCCAGGTGCAGATAGCACCTTTTTCGGGTTGGTTTGATCTTGCCAACTACCGCCTCGTTTTTTTGTCAACTCTCCCGTTCGATTGAAGCTTTTTGTACGTTCATTACTCCAAATAAAAGCACCAAAGCTGGTGCTTTGGTGCGCAGGCGAAAGTCAAAAAATTGTCGATAAAATTAGTACCCTGGGTTTTGTGGTTTCAGATTAGGATTGTTTTGCATTTCAGCAGTAGGCAATGGAAATAACAAATGCTTTGCAGCCAATGTAGCTCCGTTGTCAGGAAAGCGATGACCAACGAAATCATCAAAAGCGTTTGTAACAGGGTTATAGACTTTTCGCAACCGTATCATATCAAACCAGGTAATACCTTCGTAACAGAGTTCCTGCCAGCGTTCCTTCCATACCGCTGTGCGAAAGGCTGCTTGGGAAAAGGTTGTTGCAGTGGTTAACCCGGCTCTTGTACGTACTCTTGTTAAAGCATTTATGGCTGCCGCATTGGGTGAACCGTCCGCCTCATTCTGTGCCTCAGCATAGGTAAGCAGCACATCTGCAAAACGCAATTGATTCCAGTTCAGACTGCTATTGCCAGCACCAGGCTTGCCTGCCGTACCGTGGCAGAGTACATCAAAATGCTTAAAGATATAAGGCGCGGAAACATCCTTTAACGCACCGCTTCCTTCGGTGTAGTATGAGGTAAAAAAGAAACCTGCCCGGTCCACCTTGCGTTTATCGGCCGGATCAAATGCGTTGTAGAATTGTAGCACCGGTACCATAGAACCAACTTCAGTACCGATGGCAGACACTCCTTTAAAGTTTGGCAACAGGATAGCCTGGTTAGGATTATCTGCAACGCCCACTAAATACTGAATCTGGAAGATGTGTTCGCCACGGTTATCATTTGCAACATCGTGCAGCTCGTTATAGGTATCAAACAACCGGTAGGCATTGCTATTCACTACTTCGGCAGCCTTATCGGCAGCTAAGCGGTAGTGTGTAGCACCTTTGTTAAGCGGTGCACCTGCCATAGTAAGGTACACTTTAGCCAACAACGATTTGGCGGCACCCGTGGAAGCACGGCCGGTATTATCCGTCATAGGTAACCCGGCGCTTTCAGCAGCCTGAAGGTCACTTACGATCTTGGCATACACATCCGCAGCCGGTGTACGTGAAGGATAAAAATCGGGTGAGGAAGTAGTTTGGGAGGTAACAATAAGCGGCACATCGCCCCATAACCGCACGAGGTAAAAATAACTCCAGGCACGTAGAAAATAAGCTTCCCCAAGAATGCGTTTACGCATCGCTTCATCCATTGGATTAATGCCTGGTACCCTGTCCAGAACCTGATTGGCTTGCGCCACTACGTTATACAAGCCGTTCCACCAGTTATTCACCAGCGCATTATCGCCATTATAGCCTAAACCCAAAAGGTTGTTTAGGTCAGAGTTTTGGCCAGTCTCTGTTTTGATGGTGCCGGTTACGGCCTCTATCATTTGAAAGTTGTTTACAAAAATGCCTGCTCCGCCATTGATGAAACGGGTTTGGCTATAAACCGACGCGATAGCTGCTGTGGCATGCTCTGGTAGCGTGTAATAGGTGCCCGGAGTGAGGTTGGACGGGTCCGTCTCTTCAACGAATTTATTACAGCCCATACCAGCCAGCGTGGCACAAAGCAGTGCGGCGGCCGTAAATTTTTTTACGAGTTGTTGCATATCTGTTTAAGTTAGGATTTTAGATGAATGTTGGTTGCTCTTAAAAACTAACATTTAAACCAAAGGTGTAAATGGTAGGTTTAGGATAGTCAAAAAAAGTTTGTCCTTGCGCAAAGGCGTTACCATAAGTGGTTACCTCGGGGTCATTACCACTAAAGCTGGAAATCAGGAAAAAATTCTGAGCCGATAGGTAAGCCCTTAGGCGGCTAAGACCTAATCGGCGGGTAAGTGAGCTTGAAAAATTGTAGCCCAATAAAAGGTTACGGCCACGCAAGAAAGAACCATCCTCTACCCAACGCGTATCTACGTTAGTAACATAGCCCGCCCTGGTGTCACGGATAGCGGCTATATCTGTGTTTTGATTGGTGGGCGTCCACGCATTCAATACCGTTTTGTAACTGTTGGCAATGCTCACCCTGTCTTCACCTGAATGCTTAGTCATGTTTAACACATCGTTACCGTAAGTGTATTGCAGGTCTAAAAGCAATTCAAAATTTCTAAACCTAAAGTTGTTGATGAAGGAACCCCATGCATCGGGATAAGCGCTGCCGATGATTTGGCGATCTGCATCATTGATCACATAGTCCCCATTAACATCCAGGTACTTAATATCACCAGGCAGTAAAGTTTTGCCACCGCGGTAACTGGAGTACTTGGCAGCTTCTGCAGCCTCTTTGTCGCTCCAAGTGCCTAGGCGCACCAATCCCCAATACGACCCAACCGGATCACCAACGCGGATGATACCAGTTTGGTTCGTAAAGCCTGGATTACCAACACCAAAAATGGGTGCCGGGGTCGCAAGCGTTAACACCTTATTGCGGTTCATGGATATATTGAAAGTGCTGTTCCATGAGAAATTATTCTTGCTGATATTCACTGTATTTAGTGATAGCTCAAGGCCTTTATTTTCCATGGAGCCGATATTCTGCCGTATCGTAGCCCGTCCTGTTGTGCGGGGTACAGGTGCATCCAGCAACATATCAGTTGTTTTGCGGTAATATAAATCAGCTTCAATGGAAATCCGGTTATTCAAAATACCCAGTTCTATTCCAAAGTCGGCCTGGGCTGTCTTCTCCCACTTTAATCCTGGGTTAGCCAAACGGCCAATGCCCACACCAGTTACACGGGCATCGTTAAAAATGGCAGCAGTATTACCCAGGTTGGCAATGGATTGATAGGGCGGTATTTCGGAATTTCCCGTAAAGCCGTAGCTGGTGCGAATCTTAAGGTTGGAAATAAGCTTACTGTTACGAAGGAAATCTTCATCTGATGCCCGCCAGGCAAGTGCTGCCGATGGAAAGAATGCATACTTGTTATCGGTGCCAAAACGGGAAGAACCATCGGCACGGCCGGTGAACGTAACTAAATATTTATCCCGGAACGTATAGTTGATTCTGCTGAAGTATGAATTGAATGCCCATCGGTTTGCTCCGGAAAAACCTGCGTTCTGCTGGCTACCTGCACCGATGTTATTGTACTGAAAAAAATCGGTAGTAAAGTTTTGTGAGCTAACACCAAGGTTAGTGAAATTGTTTTCCTGCCATGAAAAACCCAAAGTAGCATTCAGGTCATGGTTGTTGCCAAAAGAGCCGTTGTAGGTAAAGTAATTTTCGGATGACCAAAAAGTTTCCCGGCTGTTGCTCACACTGGCAAAGCCGCTCTGCGACCTTGAAATATTGTCAAGTGTACGGCCGTTGTACTCCCTAATCCCGCGGGTGACTACATTAGCACCAGTTTGACTTCTGAACTCCAGTCCCTTTGCGAGGTTGATATTGATGTACACGTCGCCCAATAAAGTTTGGGTGTTTAGCAGCAGTTTCCTGTCTGAAAGTATGTGTACAGGATTAGAACCACCTTCGGCGCCAGGATATAAATAATTATCCCCCCAAGTGCCATCCGCGAATTTTACCGGCAAAAAGGGAAACGCTTCCGTGATCATCCTCACCGAGTTCAAACCACCTGTGCCCTGATCCACAATGTTTTCCTCCTGGTTGTTGTATCCCAGGCTGCCCCCAACTTTTAACCAAGGCTTTATACGGCTGTCCATCACAAACCGGCCTGAGTAACGTTTGAGATAGGAGTTGAGTAACAATCCATTTTCATTGCGGTAGCCAAGGTATATGCCATAACTATTATCGGCGTTACCACCGGCAAGACCCAACTGATGGTTTTGAGAAAGTTTGTTTTGAGTAGATTCCTTTACCCAATCAGTATCGTACAGCGGGTTGCCTGCGGCATCAAAAAGCAGGGGCAGATTTCTTCGTTTGACTCTCGGGTCTATCAGCGAGTTGTAATTGCCTGCGGCCCAACCTGCCGGGTCATACACTTTAATGTTGTCGTAAGCGAGGTTTTCCACTTCAAGGTATTCCTTTGCATTGAGCATCTCAACCCTTTTCGGTCCTATAGTAGGCACACTTAATTCGGTGTCGTAGGTTACTTTTCCACCGCCGCTGCTGCCACGTTTAGTAGTAACAAGTATAACGCCGTTGGCACCACGGGCGCCATAAATGGCTGTGGCAGACGCATCTTTTAGCACTTCAATTGCCGCTATATCGCTTGGATTGATAAAATCGATAGCATTACTGTTTTGGCTCTGCGTACCCTGAGGCAAGGCTATCCCATCAACAATATAGAGGGGATTATTCCCGCTGTTGATAGAGCTGAAACCGCGAACCCTGATATTGGTCTGCCCGCCCGGCCGGCCAGAGTTAACGTTTACCTGTACTCCGGCAACCCGACCAGCCAGTGCCTGGTTAATTGAAGCAGCTGAGGCACGCTCTTGCAATTGCGCCCCCCGTACTGAACCTACAGCTCCGGTAAGGTCTGACTTGCGACGCGTGCCGTAGCCAACCACAACTACCTCATCAAGGGACTGGTTGCCGGCCTGGAGCGATACATTTAAAACAGAAGATGAACTTAATTGTAGTTCCCGTTCTCCATACCCAACGGCAGAAAAAACAATAGCCTGTGTACCCGGAGGTACTTGTAGGCTGAAGCTGCCATCGGCATTGGTAACAGCTCCTGCAGTCGAACCCTTGGCTGTTACCGATACACCGGAAATTCCTGTGCCGTTTGCAGGATCAGTTACACGGCCTGTTATGGTCCGGCTTTGTGCAAAAGCCACTGTAACTGACATAACGAGTATGATGCATACGTAAATACGTTGTAACATACCAAAGTAAATTTTTTTCATTTTTGCGTGTCAATTTAAGCGTTAGAAATTTTGTTTACAATAAGCAATAGACATTCTCAGAAAGTTTTATTTTCATAGGGAAGCACTAATAATTGCTATATCATAGAGTAATTGACAAATTAATTTTCGCCACCGGTTAAGGCATGGACCGGTTACTTTTCCAGTGACTTTATCCACGTAGCAATCTTTTGCGCCTCTGCCCGCGGCACTTGCGGCATAGGCGGCATTTGTGTTTCATAGTCCGGCCAGTTTGCTTTCTGCGGATTATAAATCAGTTTCACTATCTGGCTAACAGAATATTTCCTTTTTGCAATATCAGCAAATGCAGGCCCTACCTGCCGTTTCGTTTCATTATGGCAGGCGGCACATGTATTTTTTAGAAGCAGGGGTTTAACACTGGCAAAAGTTGGCTTGACCACAGCGGGCTTTTTTACCGCCGTACCTGATTTGTTCTCAACAGCTTCAGTACCCGCCTTTCCAGCCGCGGGCGCCTTAGGTTTAGCTATTGGAGTACTTTTGGTGCTTACTTCAGATAAAGCAAGTTTAGTGCCCTCAGGGATATTATTAAGCGTATAGTAAGCAGTCGGGTGCACGAGTGAATACGAATTATCCGCGTCGCGGATGCCTTCTAATTTAACGGAATGAATATAGTTTTTACGCAGGCCGTCAACAATGATTCTTGCCCTCATACCATCAGCAGAAACTTTTACGCCTTTGATAGCACAAACTTTATTACTGACCGGAGGGCTACCATAAACGGGATGGTATTTATAAATAAAACTTTCTACTTCGTATGAAGAAAGATTTTCTGCAGATTTCTTATCTACCGGCTTTGTAAATTCAATTTCAAATCCATCGGGCATAGCTTTTACCGTTCTCATTTCGAAAGGCAGTTGGTTATTCCAGACCAAACGTTGCAATCCCATACTGGCTTCACCCGCTGATCCCCAGCCACGATCTGTTTCTCCTACAAATAGGGACCCATCCTTCGCCCATTCCATTCGTAAAACCCCTGCCTGGAAACCAGCACGGAAATCCCACGCGGCGCCCTGAAACTCCCCATTTACTTTTTCCATAAACACCCGCATAATTTTACTCTGACCCTGATCGCCAACTAATACCTGCCCGGCAAAAGGCCCAAACACACCTTCAGGTATCTTAACCAGTTCGGAAGTAGATATTCCGAGAATAGCATAAGGCAACCAAACAGCAGGTAACTTTAATGCGGGAATTTCTTTTTTTACATCCATAAGCGTAACAAACTTTTCGTTGACTACGTTCTCGGGTTTTATAGCCCGTCCCTGCGCATTCTTAACCTGGCGCGGATTAACCTCAGCATACAATTGTTCCGTAGTTAATTTAAGCGGAGAGTTTGGTAAACCGGTCCAGCGTAACCCGGCCGGGTGACCCATAAAGTCTCCCTTTTTTACGTTCCAAATACCGCCAGAACCAACCCAATCGCCCTGGTTCTCTGTATAAAACAACTCACCATCTACAATCCCTAATCCGCATGGCGAACGAACGCCTGTTGCCCAGGGTTCTATCTGCCCGTTTTTAGTAATTTTCATAATCCATCCCCGCCAGGGTACACGGCTCTCGCCACGGTACCACTCTTCGTTACCAAATGCCACATTGCCGGAAACATAAAATCCCCCATCCGGTGCCAGCTTAGGTCCAAAGCTGTACTCATGGTAATGGCCGGAGATTGGCCATGATGCCACCGTTTCGTAGAGGTCAGCCTTGCCGTCGTTATCAGTATCAACCAGCTTGGTTAACTCGCCACGCTGTGCGCAATAAAGAGCGCCGTCTTTATACTCGAGGCCTAAAATTTCATGCAAACCCGTAGCAAATTTTTTATAAAAGGGACGGGAACTGGTTGGGTTTTGTATGATATAAACATCACCACGCCTTGTGGAAACTCCGAGGTCACCATTAGGAAGTCTAACTAATCCGCCCACTTCCAATATCACATTTTCAGGAACGCTCATCCGGGTAATGCGAAAGTAATCTTCTTCTTTGGCTGCTTCCTGTGCAGTAATTGCCTGTAATAAAAAAGAAGCAATTACAACAGAAATCAACAATTTCTTTGATGCCTGCCCGAGTAAATTATTTTTCATGTATTGCAGAAATGAAAATTAGAAAATTATAGAGTAACGGAGCTTTTGCTGCACTGGTACTAGCAAGACTTTACGGCCATTTGAATCTTGGACAATAGGTTTTGAACCGCCTGCATCGTCAATACGCAAATAGTATGACCTTCCATCAATTACATACAGACCACCGCCGGTATCTTCAATGCTGCTTGCCTCTGCTAATCGTGCATAAAAATTACCCGTTGCATTTTGTAAGTTTATTTCACGGCTAAGGCCTTCTCCATTATTTATAACGCGAATGGCATCTTCTATCATTGTACTCCCGAGCATATAGCGGAACGTAGGTGCATCTGTTTTATCAAGCTGGTAGCCCTTAGGAATGAAATCCGTTACCAAAGAATCCGTAGCCCACGGTGCGTCTGCAGCCGAAAGTCGGGCCACGGTAAAGGCGGGCTTCCCAAAACGCTGAACGGCCCCGATAGGTCTTGATGAACCATCGCCCCGACTGTACCACATAGGCGTTGCGTCTAAAAAGCCGCCCCGCCAAACCTGAACAATCGCCCCTTTATCCAAATCATAGGTGTAGTGAATCTTAATTGGACTGCCCACAGACACAGCATGAACAACCCTGGTGCCACCGGGTAAGTCCATAAAGCTTCGCAGCACTGTATTGGCAGATGCTTCTACCACAATTGGGTCAGCCACGTTTCCCTGCCCACCGCTAATTACATCTCCTAAAACATATTCTCTAATGCCGGGACCAGCAACCGACACGCCCAGTGCACGGTTACTCCAGTCCTCGTTTTTTGCATAAAGTAATTCAAACGGGAATTCACCTGCAGGGAGGTTTACTCCACCGCCGCGTTGCCGGTTTCCCTGTGGTGTTACAAGCTGGTTGTTGATGCGCATAATGCCCCTTCCACCCGGCACCGCTAAATTAAAGTTATAGTCACCGGGCTCCTTTACAATTACAGAGCCGGTGTATTTAATGAAGAACTGTGCAGGGACGTTTTGAATGGAGGTAGCTGAAAAATTGTCCAGCGGACCCTGGGCTTCAGGAGGTAGTTTTTTCAGATCAAGCGTATCATAAAAGCGTCCGCGGTAAACAGCATACTTGATGTTTGAAAATTGCGGACGTTGCTTATCAAAGGGAGTGATTTTTATATTTCTAAATGCAACGGGGCCATGATCGCCCTGGAAACGCAAAGGCCCCGTTGCCTTTTCATTGTTTTCCATTGCGCCGCGGGTAGGGCCGCTTAGTTCTACGTCCTCGTGAAGAAGAACATCATTTAATTCAACCCGGATAAACTTTGCGTTCGCCACCTTTTTGCCGGCAGCATCAAACCTGGGAGCCTGAAAAGAAATACGCAGTCGTTGCCAAAGCCCCGGAGCCTTGCTGGCGTTTTGGCGTGGAGCATAACCCTCATAACCGAACTGGCCTGCCGGCCGGCTTTCATCCCAACGCTGGTAAATGCCGCCATTGTCGCCCGAGGTCGGATTAACATTACCCCAGCTATCCATGAGTTGCAGCTCGTAGCGGCCTTGCAAATAAATACCGGAATTTGACGCACGGGCCATCATATACTCCAGTTCTATATCCACATCACCAAATTCAGCAGTCGTAAATAAGTCTGCTCCACCAGTACCGGGAAGATTGGCCAGTATACCTGCGCCTTCGGTAACAGACAATAGGTTTGCCTTAGCTAAATCTGCACTGGCCCCTGAAACTATTTTCCAGGTTTTGCCGGTGGTTTTAAAATATGATAAATCATTCAGCGGAACAACCTGTTGTGCCATTGCGTCCGGCGTCAGAACAAAAAAACCTAAAGCATAAACGGAAGAAGAAATGCAGAAATTCTTTGTAGCAAATCGTGTTTTTAAAAACATAACCCTTTGATATAATTGAGTGGAATCAAAAACTAAGTTATACAGAAATGCAATTGAGTGGAATCAAAAACTAAGTTATACAGAAATGCAATTGCACAAACGATTTAGCAAAATTTATTTCCAATGACTTTTATTTGCTTTAAAGCTCCATATTTGTTATCAATAGCTAAATTGGAACACTGGTAGGGAACAGGTGAAAGAGCTTTAGGGAGTGGTTCTAGAGCGGATGTCTAAAGACTAAACAACTTCTAGTTGTTAGCTATAATAGAATAATTCGGGCCTATTTTCGTTGGATTTATTATCTGGTAACCAATTTTATTAGTTGTATGCTATTAGCCATTCTAAATATTTTATTTTTTCTGTCGTTTACAGTGTTTGCTTATTTTAATTTAAACGATAAGGACGCACCCGTATGGGTAAGCATTTATATGCTCGCAGCGATCACCTGCTTATTGTCAGCATTTAAAATCTATTTTTCGCTGGTTTGCCTTGTTCTCATCTCTTTCTATTTACTATATGCTGTTGTATTATTCTTTTCAACGGATGGCGTTCGGGATTGGGCTTTTAAATACAACCGGCCAAGCCTTGCAGAGAGCATGCAGGCGACAAAACCATACATTGAAAAAACGAGGGAGTTCTTTGGATTGCTCATTATTAGCGCTGCGCTTGCCATCAACTATTTTGCACACAGTTCCTAATGTAAGTTATTCCCCGTGTAAATTTGAAATCACTAACACCACAACCTTTAACCCGTACTTTTATCCTATCCAGTAAAGCATGAAGTCATTATCGCATATAGAGCCTGCTCCATATACTTACGACCAAAATAAGGTAGTAGAGCTATTCACAGACATCATTAAAAAAAGGTCTGCACCCGAAGCGTGGGAATGGCTGGAGCAAAATGTGCCACGGGGTACCGATAATAAAATTTTCAATTCCCTCTTTGTACAACTGCCTCGTAAAACAGGTCGCACAATTATTCAGGTTAACGAAGAAGAAGCGACGCAGCTTAATGCAATATTACCCCTCTTTTCCATTACCAACTGGCCACTAGACCGTTTGTGCCGCGTGTGGCTATTACTACATTTAGCTACAGCAGACAGACCTTGCTACATTACTGCCATAGATAACCTGTTTATAACAGCCGAAATGAATGAGCAGGTAGCGCTGTACTCAGCCCTGCCCCTTTTGGCTTACCCCGAATACTGGCGGATGCGGTGCGCTGAAGGAATTCGGAGTAACATTGGCGATGTGCTCGAAGCTATTATGTACTGTAACCCATATCCTTCTTTATACCTGGATGAAGCAGCCTGGAATCAAATGATCTTAAAAGCATTTTTTACCGAAAAGAAGGTGCATGAAATTATTGGGCTGGATGAAAGAGCTAATGGTGAGTTAGCGAACATCCTGACAGATTACGCTCATGAACGTTGGGCAGCGCGTCGGTCTGTAAATCCCCAACTATGGCGTTGCATTGGCAGGTTTACCAACCAGTCGAACCTGGGCGACCTTAAACGTGTTTTTAATTCACAAAATGAAACCGAAAGGGAGGCTGCCGCACTTGCACTTAATGATGCAGGCTATGCCCCGGCTAAATCATTATTGAGCGAAAACCCAACGTTGAAGACAGCTGTTGAAACGGGGCGTCTCACCTGGAATACCCTGGCGCAAAAAACATCAAATTTCCTTTAACTAAAAGAGCTTTATGTGTTGTGATACTAACATGGATGATAAGAGACCCCGGGATAATGCAGAAATCCATTTTGATATGGAGGCGATCAAAGGGATGCAATTCTTCGATCCGCATGTGCACATGACATCACGCACTACTGATGATTACCAGGCGATGGCGGATGCTGGTATCAAAGCCATTATTGAACCCGCTTTCTGGCTGGGTCAGCCACGCACCGGCGTTGCTACGTTCCGCGATTATTACAGCAGCCTGGTTGGATGGGAACGTTTTCGAGCAGCGCAGTTTGGAATAAAACATTATTGCACCATCGGCCTGAATTCACGGGAAGCTAATAATGAAGCATTGGCAGAAGAAGTAATGGAAATCTTACCGCTCTTTATTTACAAAGAAGGAGTTGTTGGTATTGGCTAAATTGGTTTTGATGATCAAACGGCTGCCGAAGAAAAATACTACCGGCTTCAACTGGATCTTGCAAAAGAAGCGGGCCTGCCTGTACAAATTCATACGCCGCACCGCGATAAAAAGCGGGGCACTACAAAGAGCATGGACATTGCTATTGAACACGGTTTAGACCCTTACACCGTTATTGTTGATCACAATAACGAAGAGACTGTAAAAGAGGTTTTAGACAGGGGCTTTTGGGCAGCTTTCACTATCTATCCCTTTACCAAAATGGGTAATGAACGCATGGCAGAAATTGTAAAGGAGTATGGTACGGAACGCATCATGATAAATTCGGCTGCCGACTGGGGCATCAGTGATCCGCTGGCGGTTCCTAAAACAGCCGCGTTGATGAAAATCATTGGCATACCAGATGAAAAAATAAGGCTGGTAACCTATCAAAATGCTATTACTGCATTTGGACAAAGCGGGCAAATTGATGAAAGCCATTTTGCTCTGCCATCCGGAATTGACCAAAGTCAAAAATTTGAAGGCAATACCATCTTGCGTGGAGGCCAACAGCCGCGTATTGATAAAAATTCAATCATTATTAAGTAACCCCATGCGGCAATTAATGGCGATGTTGAGACTGATGCGTCCTGCGAATATTGTTACCGCCATTTCCGATATTCTTGCCGGCTTCGCCATCGCCAAATACACTATGGTTGTCAGCTGGAATGCGATCTCTGTTTCTTCCATGCTATTGTTGGTTGTTTCAACGATTGGCTTGTACGGTGGGGGGGTGGTAATGAATGATTTTTTTGATGCGGAACTTGACAAAACAGAACGGCCGGAGCGACCGATACCAAGTGGCGCCATTACTAAAAAAAGCGCAGCGATATTAGGGCTTTCCCTGTTGCTTGGCGGGATAGGGGCTGCAGCCCTGGTTCACGCTGGCGAATTGATTTCATTATCTACTTGTTTGGCCATTGCAATCGCAATTTCAGCATTGGTTTACGATAAGTGGGGAAAGCATCAACCTTATTTGGGACCGGTGAATATGGGACTTTGCAGGGGCCTGAATTTATTGCTTGGTATCAGCCTTTTACCGAACGTTGTGGAGCGATACTGGGCTATTGGTTTTGTGCCGGTTGTGTACATTGCCGCCATTACCATGATTAGCCGTGGCGAAGTGCACGGTAGTAGAAAAGCTCCTCTTACCAGCGCAGTTGCCTTGTATGGAATTGTAATTGCTACCATTGGTTATATCGCCTTCAGAAATTTTATGTTGTTGTACGCAGTCATTTTTCTCTTGCTGTTTTCTGTAATGATCTTTTCGCCCTTGCGCAGGGCTATCCAAAATCCGGAAGGGCGTTTAATTGGCAAGGCAGTAAAAGCAGGAGTCATTGCTTTAATTATTATGAACGCCGCCTGGGCTGCGGCATTTGGGAGCTTTTATTTTGCCCTTATCATTTTATCCCTTTTGCCGGTTTCGCTATGGCTGGCAAAGGCATTTGCCGTCACTTGAATTTTGGCCTCAGTATACAGATAGTAGAATGTTCATCTGAATTATAGCCAATATAGATAGAACTTTACTTGACAATTAATCAAGCAACAGGAAATAAAACAAATGAATTTTTTGCAGCAATCTTTCCAGGTACATTTTTCATTCCCCGTTTATTTTACACAGCATCTGTTTACCACCTCCAACACAGTTCTTCGGGAGTTTTTTGAACAACAACAAAGCGATATAGTAAAAAAACTTTTGTTTGTTATAGATGATGGTGTGATGGCTAATCACCCAAACCTTGCTGTAGAAATAGAAGATTATATTAGGGCTATACAAGGCTACACTCTTTCCTGCATAGTGAACATTCAGGGCGGTGAAAATTGTAAAAATGACGAACAACAGTTTTATAAAATTATTGATGCTGTCAACGACTATGGCATTGACCGCCATTCTTACCTTGTGTGTATTGGAGGGGGATCGGCAGTAGATCTTGCAGGTTATGCCGCCGCAGTATCGCATCGCGGCATCCGGCACATTCGTATTCCTACAACGGTACTATCACAGAACGATTCCGGCGTAGGCGTTAAAAATGGTGTGAATTATAAAGGAAAAAAGAATTTTCTTGGAACGTTTGCACCGCCTGCAGCCGTGTTTAATGACTACTTTTTTTTAACCACATTAAGTGACCGTGACTGGCGCTCCGGTATAGCTGAAGCCATTAAAGTAGCGCTGATAAAAGATGTTGAATTCTTTGAATGGCTCGAAGCCAACGCGGCGGCTTTGGTGACACGGGATATGACAGCGATGAAATACCTGGTAACGCGTTGCGCCGCACTGCACATGGAGCACATAAGGAGTGGTGACCCCTTTGAATTAGGCTCTTCCCGGCCATTGGATTTCGGCCACTGGAGTGCCCACAAGCTGGAGCAGTTAAGCGGATTTGAAATCCGCCACGGCGAGGCTGTTGCTATTGGCATTGCGCTGGACAGTGTTTATTCCTTCTTATCAGGACGTATAGATGAAATCGATGCGCAGAGGGTTGTAGCCCTTCTTCATACACTTGGTTTTGCTGTTACTCATCCGCTAATGGCAATTGAAGACGATTCAAGCTCCATCCTCGCAGGGCTTAACGAGTTTAGAGAACACCTCGGCGGCAGGCTTACTATCATGCTCTTGTCGGCTATAGGCAAAGGGGAGGAAGTACACGAGCTAGATAAAGAGATTTTAATTAACGCAACTCAATGGCTATTCAGTAGATCTACAACACAAATACAATCATGAGGACGAAGTACGGGCACCTGACCTATTGCACAAATATTCATAGCGGCGAGACGTGGGCAGATCATTTTGAAAGCATCAAAAAATTTATTCCGCAAATAAAAGCGCAGGTAAGTCCTCATCAGCCTTTCGGTATCGGGTTGCGGATATCCAACCAGGCCAGCCTCGAATTAATAAACCCGGAGGTTGTTAAAGAGTTTCAACACTGGCTTGATCAGGAAGATTGTTATGTGTTTACGATGAATGGTTTCCCATATGGTGGCTTTCATCATACAATTGTAAAAGACGCCGTGCATAAACCCGATTGGACAACGCCTGAACGGGTTGACTATACAGAACGGCTGGCAACCATTCTTGCCGCTCTGTTACCTCCTGGTATGGAGGGAGGCATCTCCACGTCGCCACTTTCTTACCGGCATTGGTTTAACAACGAAAAGAAAAGGAGAGAAGCATCATCAGCAGGTACCATGAACATCCTTCAGGTAGTGAATCACTTGGTGGACCTGAAAAAGAATACAGGCAAGACTATTCATTTGGACATAGAACCAGAGCCCGGCGGGTTAATTGAAAACGGCCGGGAATTTATTGACTGGTACGAAGATGAACTATTGCCATCGGGCATTGCATCATTTAAAGAACATCTTGGAATGAACGAGATAATTGCTAGGGAAACCATAAGGGAACACGTGCAATTATGTTATGATGTTTGCCATTTTGCCATTGGTTTTGAAGATGCGGCAATAACGGTTAAGCAACTGGAAGCAAAAGGGATTAAGATTGGTAAAATTCAAATTAGCGCTGCACTAAAAGCAGCTATTCCAGCCAATGCAGAAGATTGCCAACTTGTTATGGAGGCTTTCGGGCAATTTAATGAACCTACTTATTTGCACCAGGTAGTTGCCTTATTGAGTAATGGAAAATTAATACAGTACAATGATTTGCCAGATGCATTGAATAACGTAAACAACGACGAGGCGAAGGAATGGAGATCCCACTTTCATGTGCCGCTTTTTATAAAAGATTACGGGATGCTTCAGTCTACGCAACAGGATATTATAAATGTTTTGGCTATTCAACAGGAGCGGCCTTTCACCTCGCATATGGAAATAGAAACCTATACCTGGGAAGTATTGCCGGAGGCATTAAAGCTTCCACTCGGGCAATCTATTGTCAGGGAAATGGAGTGGGTAACTGGTTTATTGAATGGAGAGCCATCATCTAAAAATACGAACAACGGCCATGAATAAAACGGTTGTAATTGATATTGTGGGCCTGTCATCTTCCCTTATAGGCAAGCATACACCTTTCGTGCAACAATACATAACGCAGAGGCATTTACAAACAATACAACCAATGCTGCCCGCAGTAACTACATCAGTTCAATCAACCTATATAACGGGCAAGTGGAGCAACGAACACGGTATTGTTGGCAATGGCTGGTACGACCGTGAGGATTGCGAAGTAAAGTTTTGGAAGCAGTCGAATAAACTGGTGCAGGCAGAGAAAATATGGGAACGAGCTAAACGTGAAGAACCATCGTTTACCTGCGCTAAAATGTTTTGGTGGTATAATATGTATTCTTCGGCAGATTATGCTGTAACGCCGCGGCCCAATTATCTAGCTGATGGTCGAAAGCTGCCTGATTGCTACTCGCAACCCGCATCCTTAAGGGACGAGCTGCAAAAAGAGCTGGGACAATTTCCGTTATTTAAATTCTGGGGACCAGCAACCGATATCAGCTCAACCAAATGGATAGCAGATGCTTCTGTTTATACTGATAAAAAATACAACCCGACACTCTCCCTGATTTATCTGCCGCACCTGGATTATTGCCTTCAAAAATGGGGACAGGATTTTACCAGGCTCGGTAAAGACCTGGCAGAGATTGACGCAGTTATACAATACCTCGTAGATTATTACGATTCTCAACATGCGAAGATTATTTTATTATCAGAATATGGTATCAATACCGTGAATCATCCGGTGCATATTAACCGGGAACTGCGTAAAGCTGGCTTACTGGCTATAAGAGAAGAACGGGGATTGGAATTATTAGACGCTGGTGCTTCTAAGGCTTTTGCGGTGGCGGACCATCAGGTGGCCCATGTTTATATAAATGACCTCTCAACCAAGGAGCAGGTTTGCCAGTTACTTCAAAAGATTAAAGGCGTTGCATTGGTGTTGGATAAAGAAGCACAAAAAGATCATCATATAAACCATAAACGCTCCGGTGACTTTGTAATTATGGCTGATGAGAAAAGCTGGTTTACTTATTATTTCTGGATGGATGATAGTAAAGCTCCTGATTATGCAAGAGTGGTAGACATTCATAAAAAACCGGGTTACGACCCGGTGGAACTTTTTATGACATCGAAGGCAAGGGCCGGCTATAAATTGTTGCGTAAGAAAATGGCCTTACGGTATGTAATGGATGTTATACCGTTAGATGCTACTTTGGTAAAAGGCTCACATGGCAGCCTGGTGAAGGATGCGGCTTTTCATCCGGTAATAATTACTGAGAACAAAACTGCGAAAGAAAATTTGTTGGCAACGGATATTTATTCGATCATCTGGCAGCACCTGATTGATTGAGAAGGAAGCGGGTGTGAGTAGTTGGGGTCGCTGGCCGCAACTACTCACTATAATTTATAACTGCCTTATCTTGATATTTCTGAAAGCAACTTCGTCACCGTGATCCTGAAAAGCGATCTTACCCTTTTGAGAAGCGGCAAAGTTCTGCCAGGTTTTAAATTTGCTGTTAGCAATCAGAGCTTTCCATTCTTCCGTTCCCTGCTGTATATCAAGCGTTTTTACACCGTTAAAATAAAAAGTAAGATGGCCTTTATTTTGTATGATCCTTGCCTCGTTCCACTCGCCCACCGGCTTTGGTTTTGACAGGGCAGCGGTACCGGAAATATCGTATAACAAACCGGCTAAATGATTTTCCTTTTTATTATCAGCCGCTTTTATATTATCAAGTACCTGCATTTCTAGTCCGGTGGTATAAGTAGCACCATACTTACGATCCTCAATTATATTAAATATAATACCGCTGTTTCCACCTTCTGATATCCGCCACTCTACCGAAAGTTCATAGTT
>DASQMG010000400.1:0-7106 GCA_035645595.1 Flavisolibacter sp.
GAGGTCAACGAAAAAGTGTTATATGGAGGGAGCGATTACATGACGCAAGGCTTGAATCAGTTATAAATAAGAGGGCAAAGATGCAATTTTTTAATTAAAAGAATTAGTGCCACCTATAAGATGCTAAAACCCTATGATACAACCCGGCATTTTTACTTTTTGTCCAGCAATTTTTGCATCGCTAAAAATGTTTCTGAAGTATCGAAATGCATGGCCACTGCTGTGAATTGCTTGGGGGAGAGATTGACATGTTATCACATGGCAGTTGAAGTGATTGGCCATTTACCTGTTCTACGCCAAAATAAGTACTGATGATTTGATATTCGTCATATACAAATATTGTTTTAAAGGCTGTTTCACAAATAAGTCCGTTCCCGCTAGAAACGATTGCACTAATGATGTTATGGTAGCGATTGCGATATTTGGCGAGTATTGAAGAATGGATCAGCAGCTTTTAATGTTTGTAACAATTGAAAAAGTCGCCTTTTAATAATGCTTTTATTTTCTTTCATTAAATGTCACCTACAGTGCACTGTAGATTCATGCTCTCTATTACCTTGTAAAGGATTCTGCTAGTTCCAGCCCACTCCAGGGCAAGACACCCGGTTCCGATTGCCCGATTCACTGAAGTTGATTAAGAATTTATTGTTCAAGTTAAGGATTACCGTTCAATAACGGCCGGTTAAGCCGATTCAATAGCTAAAGTGAAATAATGAAGCTGAAGAAAAAGTTAAGTCAGCTTGCATTTTGCTAAACCAGTCCTATGGTAGCTGCCGTATTTAATCACACAACAAACCTTGCATTTATTTTTCTTGTAGTTGCGCATACGTGTCCTTAATTAACTCAGCCGCTCTTAATGATTGCATCATGATGATAGGAAAGTCAGTAGCCATTTTTGTCCTGCTGGAGTCTTGTAAAACTTCACAAGCTTTCTCAAGTCATTATATGTAAAATGCCTTCTGTATATCCAAATTGTTGCATTGTCCAACCACCTTTTACCATCACCAATTTTAAAGTAATGTGTGAACTTCTCCAGCTCAGCTTTTGGTATTTCATTTTTCTGCCGGTCTTCTTCAATTTTAACGTCAACAGCGTCATTTAAATTAAAACCGCCTCTTAAATTTCTCAACTCTATTATTTTCTTTCTGCTTTTGTCGTCTGGTGCAGTGGTTGTGTTCAACTGAAATTTTTTTACACCCTCAGCAATTCTGTCAAAGATGTCTGAAGGGATGTTATTTGCAGATGTGTCGTTCTGTGAAAATGCAACACTCGTCGTTATGCAGAAAATAATAGTTAATCCTGCGATTTGTGTCATATAATAATGTTTACGCTATTAGTTTAGAATATATAAGCCAACGTTAAAGCATTGGCGATGTGGCGGTATTCTGTGTTCGGTCCAGTCTAGAACCAATGCTTAATAATGGATAAGTATTCATTGATTGTTTTATTTCTCAATAGCATTCTGTCAAACTGGAAAAAATGCTGATTAACGATTTGTTGCAAAATGCTTGTTCGTCGGCCCGCCATATACGCCAATGAACTGTTGGCTGCGGCCTTTAGTCGTGGAGAAAGTTGCCGCTGCGTGGTAATTGTCAACGTTCCTATCTAATTCCAGCATAGTTTGTGTTGTCGGACCAATATCTAATACATTCATTAATCCGCGGAATTTCGAATATGCCTTTACGCTTTAAGCGTTGCCAGTTGCCAAATCCTAACTCTTCAGTTAACTTATAAAATCCGTTGCCTTCATAACTGTCACCTGTACGAATGACCAATGAACTTAATAAAGGCCCCTGTGATGATGCTCGAAGATGGAAATGTCTCCAAGTATGCCGCCGATGGTTTTGCGGTCGAAAGGGCTGTCCTGCATATTGAGATGTAGCCCGCAATCGTCACAAAGCTGCTGATAAGTTACGCTCTGGTTTGTCCTTTGTCTTGCTTTTTCAATTAAGTAGTGTCTAACAATTGTATTCATAGCCCAAGCTGGTTATTTCTTTTTTCCTCCTTGAGTTGAGCCTTTTGATGCTTCATTAGAATTTAATTGTTTGCCAGTATTCCCTTGGTTTTGTGAATGCTGCTTGTTTGTCCCAATAGTGCCTTTGTTAGCATTCTGCATATTTGATTGGTTTTGTTGAGGTGTCATTTTCTTACTCATGATTTAAGTTGTATGGTGAAGGCTTAAAAATTCTGTTTCAATACGTGCTGATTGAAACTATAGTGAACTTTGATTTGGAATCCTAACTAAACATAAGCGCAGTGTCAAAATTGGGTGGCAGCTAATGGAGAACAGATTTCTGAAGGCAAGGAATTTCATGTTCCGTCAGCTCCAATTCTGTTCAGCTTTTCAATAAAGTTATTTGGTCTTGCTTTTTGAGTTTATTAGATTTTCTCATCAACACGAGTCTTATTTTATATTAATGTAACCTCTGTTTGAAGTTTCAATCAGCGGGACTTTCGTTTGTAAACAATCAGTTGCAAAGGTCCCATCGCACCAGAAGGCTTCAATACTTTATTCTTGTCCAAAACATCAGCAACGTTCGCCGAAGTCCAGGTGTTTTTTAACATGCCATATTGCCGGAAATCGCCAACTATGCGGTTGCGGTAAGCAGTAGCAACGGTAATCTCCAAATCGTTTTTAGGCTGCAACAAACCGGTTACGTTCATCTTGAAGTCAGGCATCCAGACAAAACCCAACAGCTTTTTGTTCAGCCGCACTTCAGCCGTCGCTTCGATGTTGCCCAGACTTAATAGCACGGAATCACCTTTAGCTACTGTGGACGGGTTGTCGAAGTGAATGGTGTAATGCGCAGTACCGGCAAAATACCTGATACTGGAGTCTGCAAATTCGGTGTAGGATTTTAGTGTCTGTATCCTTTGTGACGAAATGGATTCCGCATAAGCCGGCCGAAACCTAAGTTCGCCTTTGAAGTCATTAATAGTAAATGTTTGTGGCGGGGGGGAGCCGGCAATGGCCGCAGCAGGGCTGTTTGTCACCACAAAAATTAATGCCTCCCGTGGATGAAAGGTTACCTCAACATGAAGGCCATCGTTTTCAGCTGTAGAGTTTACCACTGAAACACTGCCGTATTGCGGGTTCCATATTTCTACACGCTTACCCGGCACACGAAATGCACAATTCCGCTGAAGCATCTCATTTTGTTGGTTAAACACAAAATATACATCTGCATTACTCAATTTTTTATGGATGTACATCAGGTTCAGCGAATCCGATTTGCCGGTACCGAAATCGGGTCCAACTTGAATCTCCCGTAATACATTTGCAACAGACGTACCCCAAAAAACCCTTCCTTTTCCATAGTTGTGCGAGCCCGATGTGGCCGTTGCGTTCCCCCATACTTCATTGGCTAATGCATTTAATGCTTGGACATTTTGCTGGCCGTGCATGGAGAAGGTAGTTGTTGGTTTTGGCCCATACACGGTTGCTCCCTCTTTTACCAATTGGGAAACACGTTGCAGCGTTTCCAATTCCATTGCCTGGTTATCCGGTAATACGAGAAGGCTGTATTGCTGGTTCTCGCCCACAATGATTTTAGCATTTCGTACGCTTGCCCCCTGTTGCAACACATCCTTGTTGCAAGCATTGGCACGGTAGCCGAACGGCAGATCTTTTAAGAAAGGATTTTCCACGTATTGCGGTAACTGGTCGCCCACAAAAAACAAAATATCGGAAACGGTTTCGCCTTTTTGTAAAAAGTACTGCACCCTCGATTGGTAATCTATCCAGCTCGAAGCAAACTGCCACCAAGGATTGTTGCGGTTAAAGTGTGCCGCAAACCCACCCAGCGTCATACCCGGCTTTTTATCTGTTGGTTGGTGTACATAGCTGTGAAGAATTAATTGGTTAATACCGGAGCAGTAAGCTCTGTCACCATAGGGCTTGAGGTCCCAGGGCGACTCGCTATAATGCGCATAGCCGGTGTAGGCTTCGGCACCAACCACCGGCTTGTTGTACAGCGGCGCACTATACACAGGAAAACTGGCTTCGGGCGTTACAGTAGGATGATACTCCGGCATGGACTGCCTGTTGTACCCTGCCCAAAACTCAAACATCGGCAGGTCCACATAGCTGTTGCTCCGCAAAATGTCGAGCGGGGGATAGTTGGCATCGCCATAGATTACTTCGCTATGAAATTCGAGCTTGTTTTTATGGCATAGTTCACTCAACGGCTTGTAGTAATTTTCTTCAATCAGCTCGGCGATTGTCTTACGGAAATCGTAAAGAAAAGCATCCGATTGGACTGCACCTCCTACAGGGTCTCCGCATAGAACCGGAATAAACGGGTTCAGGTTATAACCTCGCCTCTTTTTAAATTCTGCAGGCAGATTCTTCGTCCAGTTTTGATAACCGCATTCCCAGCTATCTAC
Source organism: Flavisolibacter sp. (assembly GCA_035645595.1). GTDB lineage: Bacteria > Bacteroidota > Bacteroidia > Chitinophagales > Chitinophagaceae > Flavisolibacter. The sequence continues at coordinate 4,387 of DASQMG010000400.1, forward strand.
CAGCAAAAATTTAAAGGTGTTTCCGGCAAAGGCCCCGGCTGCATCAACCAACTTTTGCGAGAAGCTGTTAAAGTGAAAGGTTAATGCCTCAATGTCCATTTTATCGCATTCCAGGCCAATACCTTCTTTGGTGGCCGGTGCATTGGTAGCGCCGGTGGTGGTGTACCCAAAGCGAACAATACGCCAGTTGCCCTCGGGCGCCTGCCAGCCCAGTGTTCCGTCGGCAGCCATGTTCGCGGTGATGTCAATCACATCTTTGGCATCCACTTCATCGCTCGCCAGTTGCCCGACAGCGGTATTAAAATAATCCGGGCTTTGTGATTTAATAGATACTGTTTTTTCCAGCAGGTGTGCAATGGCGGGAGCAAAAGCTGGCTTTTCTTCTTTTCGCAATAGCTCTACTTCGGCCACATGGTATCCAAACCACGAATCGGTGTTAGCATAATCATTCAACACCAGCCGGAAGTACTTTGCGCTGGTGGCAGGAATAGCTGTTTCAAACGATTGGTTTAAGCCTGTCAGTACAATATCGGTTACCTTCTGGAATGTAACCCCATCATTGGAAGAGGACAAAGAATAGTTGCTTTGAAAGTTTGCCATGTCACTCCACATAAACTGTCTTCTTGGATGAATGACAACCTTGTCTGCTGTGAATGAAGCAGGAAAAAGAACGGTGATATGGTTGCCTTTGTTAAGGCTAATGGTGCTTGATGGGCTGCCATCAAACAAAAAAGCGGCATCGGCACTGTCATTCAACTTAGCAGTGGGCTTTGCCAACTGAAAGGAGTTGGGGGTAGATGTGGTGCGATACGCTACTACCGCAACATCTCTGTAGAAACCATCTTTTGCAAATGGCTTTTTCAGGAAAAGAGAAACCGGTTTGCCACCGCTGACCGTTGTTTTAGTCCAGACAAATTGCTTCATGGATTTCTCCGGAGTGATCCACGGGCCGCCGCTGGAGCTCCAACCATCGCAGTTATGTGCGCCAAGGGTAATACCCAAGCGATTAGCCTCCTTTAACGACCATTGAAACATCCGGTACCATTCCGGTGTATTGAATTTAATTTGCGGTACACCAAAATCTTTTTGGTTGAACAGGGACACATTCAGAATAGTTGCCTGCGAGATGCCTCCTTTTTTCATTGACTCCAAATCTTTGGTAATGCCTTCTTTCGTGATAGCATCGTCAACCCAGTGCCACCAGGCATGGACTTTCACGCTGTTTGGCGGATTTAGAAAAGCGTTTTTGCTGAACGTAGCCTGTGAAGAGCATACATTGGCCGACAGAAGAAAGGCAAACACCAGAAACAGGTAATTATATCTCATAATGATTTTTGAAAAAGAAACAGGATTCAAGTAAATCTGCACTTAAATTAATTGGAATAGGCGTCCTGACTTTGCTGGTGTGTCCTTGTTTCTTTTTTAGCGTAAAAAAGAGAGCTATTTATGTATGCTACTACTATCGCATCGAACAGGTAATTTAAGAATTGAATTTCCTGCAGTACCCGCATAACGTTCTAAACCAGGTTACGTGTGTTCCAACCGAAATTGCTTATAGTTACCTATCAAAAAATATAGCCAGGATTAACTTACCTAATATGGTGCAGCGCTTCATATTTGTCATTGTTTGTTTTGGCGTTGCGTGAAACAGGGCTTTATGTTCTTTAATTATTTCATTAGCTCGATCCAATTGCCCCTGTCACACTTAGCCAGGAAGTAAGGATTCGAAGGGTTCATATTCTGATACGCATCCGGAACTTACCAGACAAGAGTTGAACCAGTTATTACCACATTTAATAATACTTGCAGGATGTTTAGATTGATTATCAGCAATTAGTACGTGATTAATTATTGCCATTTGTGGCTCGACTTTTTGGTTTCCTTCCGGTTAGGTATATCTGGGTGATAGTTCTAAAAACTAGCTAAGATTAATCTCGAGTACTCTTGTCACAGGTTGATCGATGCAAGCCATTTTATGAGGCTTTAAATAATCCTGATTGCATACTGTTATTTTCTCAATGGCATCTGCGGCCCGCATTACTATTTTTCTCCCAGAATTATAGAGGAGCCTAAAAAGGCCTTAAAAGTTATTTTGATTTTCAACGAGAGCAACTACCGTAGAGAAGATTCTGTGATCAACGCTTCAGCTTTACCGGCAACCGTGGAATAACATCATTGCAGAAGAAATTCACCTGTGAGAAGTATTGGATGTAAACTGTTTAACCGGCGGGCAAATTCAAAAACTTCTTCCGAAAACGATGCTTCTTCCAAAGCAATTCATATTTTTTTATACGAAGTTTTATTAATAAGTGAGGTTTATCAAGACAAAGTAGCATCAATAGCTTCTTAATAGAAATGACAAAAAAATTAGTTCTCTATGATTTAAATCATACGGACTAAAAGCGCCGACATGACTGCATTGCAGCCTGTATATATTTTATTTGCAGATAACGATGAAGTTGATTGAATTATTTTTAGAGGTGATAAAATCATATTTTTTATAGAATAGCATTTGTACATAAATCTTATAAAGATGAAAACCTAACCTCTCTAAAATGAAAAGGCATGAAGTACAAAGCCAGTATTACATTTCTTGTTATCGTGATTGTCATTTGTGCAGCCGTGGCAACTGTAACCGGCATTTTCTATACAGATGGCGCCGGTGCTTATACTTACCAATCCATCCGTAATAAAACCGTGGTAATTTACGGCAAGGGCTT
>DASQMG010000401.1:0-1998 GCA_035645595.1 Flavisolibacter sp.
GAACTTTAATTCTGGAGGAGAAATAAACTACTTATACACTTTTTCGCAGTTTTATAATATAGACTTTGACAACTCAAAATATCGGACTAGCAATGGAAAGACTTTAGGTTTCGGCGTTAACACTTACTTCGGCATTATTAAGCGTTTTAAAAACGACAAATATTATTTTAATCCAAAATTGATAATTCCTATATACCAAGAGTTACGTGGAGACCAGGTTTTTGGAGAAGATAGGAAGGTCAAAATGGATAAATGGTTTAACGGTGGCGGTGTCTCGTTTACTATAGGCAAATATCTTTAAATGCGGAAGGCTGCCCACAACATGAACTACTATGAAAAGTAGTTCGCTGCACGGAAGTAAAATAATTTGTATGTTGGTTGTCTTTCAGGTCATGGCCCCTCCTTCTTTTTTCACGCACATTTTATTTTAGTAAAGCAAACTACTATTAGCAGTACTGCTGGAGCCAGCAGGCTGCAAGTCTTTATAATCATTTGTAAGAAAGCTATGGCTGCAGACTGTGACGGAGCACCACCATTTTGTGTGCAGTTCATGTTGAGCAGTCCATAGCTTGATATTTATATCGCCTTACTGAAAAATTTGAGCGTTTGATTATTGTAGAAATATTCTTCTCACTGTGGGAAGCAGTGGATTTTCCGGTGCTGCTTAATCGTTTTACTACTGCTTAAAAAATCCATTGCTTCACGCAGTGATACCCGCGGTAGCGCTTCGCCGTGGACGGCCTTTAGCCTTTATTGTAAATGGAGGCGCATCGATTTGCGCGGCCGTCGGGCAATCATCAATGCCCTTCACGTAAATGCGATCACTGAGGATCAACGCACGCATTCGTCTTAATAGTTTTCTGCTTATCCTGATGATGGCTTTTTGAGGCTTCATTCTTCTGCAAAGATTTTTGTAATGATCCAGCATCGCCATGTCGCGGCGTATAAGTTGCCAAGAAGATTCAACCAAAGCACTTCTTAAGGTCTTGTGCCTTCGCGTGGTGATACCAGTATGCTTTTCCTTTTCGCCACTACTATCGCTATCGGGGCAAAGACCCACGAATCTGTTTAGTGCATCAACGGTTCTAAAGCGACGAACATCTCCCACTTCCAATAAAAATAACATCGCCGTTAGTGGACCTACGCCTGGTATAGTGCGAAGAAGCTCACTGTTATGTTTGTAATCAGCAGACCACATGAGTTCGCGAAGCTTGCGTTCGGTTTTTAACAGTAACAATCGCAGTGCACGCACTTCATCCAGCATTAACTCCAAGGTATCTTTCAAGTCCGCGTCAGCCTGCGCCTGCCGGTCAATCCAGGCAATGAAGTTGCGGCTCCAATGTGGGTTATCAAATTTTTGTGGTACTTCAATACCTTGAAACTTCAGTTCACTTTTTAACCGGTTTTTTGCCCGAACCAAATCCGCCCATAGCCTTTTTCTAAAGCGGATAATGCCCCGCCTCTTTTGTAGCTTTTCACTTGGCACATGTATACCACTAAGAAGACCTGCACTGTGATGGCGGGCCATCTTACGGGCATCAATCGGATCAGTTTTGCTTCGCCGCTCTTTGTCGGTGCCTGGTATATCGCCTGCGTTTACAACAATGCACTCCATGCCAGCTGCCCACAGTTTTCGGCAAAGTGTAAATCCAAACGGACCACACTCATATACGCAGTTAAATCGTGCGTCCGGGTAATGTTTGCGTAAATAAGCCACAAGCCCCTCTGCGGACGCAGCGATGCTCGCATTACTTAAAATGAGTCCTTCGAAAAACACAGCTACCTGCCATCTTACTTTGTGCACATCAATGCCAACAAATAAGTGGCGGTCGATAAAGTTTACAGGCTTAGAACCTTCACTACGTGGATTGATTCCATTAGATGATTTTTCGGCTTTCATAATTAGAAGTTTTGTTGTAAACAATTTACTTCTTTGCAACAGGATCTTACGCTGCCGTGATTGGAAGATTGAACCCTTTCTTTTACATAGAGACTGTG
>DASQMG010000402.1:0-7199 GCA_035645595.1 Flavisolibacter sp.
TGATCCGGGCAATACGTCTACAACAATTCCACGTAGATTATTGTATCCGCAAAATGAGTACAACTATAACGCGGCGAACGTTGGAGCTGAAGGAACAATCAATGTGTTCACAAGCAAAATATTCTGGGATTTGAATTAATAGTATCAATGCTAAAATTTGAGAAATGAAAAAAATAATTTTTATTGCTACAGTGGTTTTTTTTACAGCCGTTGCAAATAGTGGATGCTTAAAAGATAAGGGATTTGAAGATGAGAAATATGGCACCCAAGTTAAGGAAATGAAGGGAGTTGCGTTCCCTCAGGCCGCAGCAAGTCCTGTTGTAACAGCTATTACCGGGCAGGCGGCTCCGCTGGTGGTGTCTGGTCCAATTATTACGCTGGAGCAAAGTGGTAAACCTGAAGCTCCGGTAGCTATTACTTTACAAATAAATCAGGCATTAGTAAGCGCAGCGGGATTAACTCCATTACCCGCAGGATCTTTTACAGTCAGCCCATTAACTGTAACAATACCTGCTGGTGAAACTAAGAGTACTACAGTAAAAATTACGGTTAACAATTCAAACACATTGGACCCTAGTACAACATATGGTGTGGGCCTTACGATTGCTTCTGTAGATGGAGGCTATAAGATAGCAGCTAATCAAAGCAATATTGTAATGTCATTTTCGATTAAAAATAAATATGATGGAATTTACAGAATGACTGGAAATCATAATCGTACGCCTTTTACATTCCGTTATGATCAGGAAATGCACATGATAACTCAAGGTCCCAATTCAGTGAAATTTTACTGGCCTGAAGTTAAATCAGATGGTCACCCAATTGGAACAGGCCCCGATCCTGTAAATGATGTTAGTTGGTATGGAATTGCAATTTCTCCTGTAGTGGTTTTTGATCAGACAACAGATATCGTTACCAATGTTTTTAATAATCCTCCTCAATCTACAGTTATAACAAGATTTGATGGACAGACAGGCGCCAACGTTAGCCGGTTTGAGCCCACTACAAAAAGAATGATCGTTCACTGGAATTATGCGGGTAACCCACTTCGTGCCTTTTTTGACACATTAACTTTTATCTCACCAAGGCCATAGGGATCGAGATATAGCTAATAAAAAGTCCTGCATTTTTGCGGGACTTTTTATTTACAGCAACTTCAATCCTTTACTTTTGGCTAACGAAAAAAATACTATGCAACAAGAGCAACAACCTCAAAACGGTATCAATATAGAAATTACAGAAGAAGTAGCCGAGGGCAGCTATGCTAACCTCGCCATTATCACCCACTCACATGCAGAGTTTGTAATAGATTTTGTAAACGTTATGCCTGGTACACCAAAGAGTAAAGTAAAGTCACGCATCATTTTTACTCCTCAACATGCCAAACGTTTTATGAAAGCACTTGCTGAAAATGTACAGCGTTATGAAGCCGCTAATGGGAACATTAAAGATTTAGAAGAAGTGCAGATTCCGTTAACATTTGGCGGCCCTGCTGCACAAGCGTAACCCCGAACCCCTGAAACAACTATTTTGTCCTGAAATATAGTGTTGCACTTATTGGTTAGCTATCGACGACAGCCAAAAAATTTGAAGACCGGTCAACCTAAAAAGATAAAGCCTCCTTAGGAGTTGGGGTATTTATAAAATTCCTTCATCTGCAAAACTGTAGTATCCATCATCGCCCACAATCAGGTGGTCAAGCACTTTAATATCAAAATATTTGGCTGCTTCTTTTATTTTATGCGTCAGTTCCTCGTCAGCTTTACTAGGCTTTAAACTTCCTGAAGGATGATTGTGGCAAAGAATAAGACTGACAGCATCTTCTTCCAGTGCCCGTTTTAAAATAATTCTCGGGTCAGCAACCGTACCTGTTATGCCACCTTCACTAATAATTTTAAAATCATTGATCTTATTGGCCCTGTTTAAAAAAACTACCGCAAACACTTCATGTTTATAATCGCGTAAAGAGGCTTGCAGGTAAGAGGCCACATCCGAACTGCTGGTCACGATATGCTTATCAAGAGAAGCAGTTGCCTGTCGCCGCCGCCCTAACTCCAAAGCAGCTATTATGGCAATTGCTTTTGCCTCCCCAATGCCCTTTACTTTAGTGAGCTCCCTGATCGAAAGTTTACCTAATTCATTTAAACTATCCTTACCTAACCGCAGAACATCCTGTGCTAATTCTACAGCAGTTTTTCCGCCACTGCCATTTAAAATCAATATCGCAAGCAATTCGGAATTGCTTAGTACCGCCGCACCTTTACTAAGTAGTTTTTCGCGGGGTCTATCGTCTTTTGCCCATTGCTTAATGGAGTATTTCTGCTCTTGCATCACTCAAGGTTAGCATTTATTTTTGTTTTTGTCAATATCCATCTAAAACTTAAATCCCTGCTTATGAAACGCAATTCTACTGTCGCAGTGGGAGCTTTGCATCCTGTTTTGTTCATGTTGTTAGTGTATATTATTTCCGTAGTGCTCGCTTTCTTTGTCTGTCGTGTTATCTACTTCAGTCTTCATGAGGATACATCGTCGGTCAACACTGGCGTTGAGAAAGCAGAGTCAATAACTGTTTCAAGGTAAAATTTATCATGGCTGAAAATGTTTGAAAGGCTTCTGCCTATCTTCGCCGCTCATTTTCAGCCATGAATCCCAACGCCAAAATTTTCGCCGGCACAGGTTCCCAAAAACTGGCGGAACAAATCTGCAAAAGCTACGGTGTCCCTTTAGGAAAAATCAACATTCAAAAATTCAGTGACGGTGAAATTCAACCTATATTTTTAGAAAGTATCCGGGGCGATTTTATTTTCCTGGTAGCAAGTACTTATGCGCCTTCCGATAATTTCATGGAGCTTTTGCTTATGATTGATGCGGCCCGCCGTGCTTCTGCCTATAAGATCATTGTAGTGATGCCTTATTATGGCTATGCCAGGCAAGACCGTAAGGACCGCCCCCGCGTAGCTATCGGCGCCAAACTGGTAGCCAATATGCTGGTGGCCGCCGGCGCAGATAGGATTATCACCATGGATCTTCACGCCCCACAAATTCAGGGTTACTTTGATATACCCGTTGACCACCTGGATTCTTCAGCGGTTTTTATACCTTATATAACACAACTCAAACTCGAAAACCTTACTTTTGCCGCCCCCGATGTGGGAGCTACCAACCGTATCAGGGAGATAGCTTCTTATTTCGAGACGGAAATGGTGATTTGCGATAAGCACCGGAAACGGGCTAATGAAATTTCCAGTATGGTGGTAATAGGTGATGTGGCCAATAAGGATATAGTCATTATTGACGATATCTGCGATACGGCGGGAACGCTAAAAAAAGCCGCAGCTCTTTTAAAAGACAAAGGTGCCAAAAGTGTAAGGGCATTAATTACGCACCCGGTATTAAGTGGTAGGGCCTATGAGAATATTGAGGAAAGTGTACTGGAAGAATTGATAGTATGCGATACAATACCGGTGAAACAAGGATCGTCGAAAATTAAATGCATTACTACTGCCGAACTTTTTGCAGTTGCTATCCGCAATGCGTACGAGAACAAGAGTATCAATAACCTGTTCTTTCACTCGCAAGGGCGGGATAAATGAGGAACTCTCGTCTCCTAAATAAGAGACTTAAGGTGGGAGCAACTTTACTAAGTAGTACCAGTTCTTTATAACAGTTTCGATTTTTTATATAACCGGCAGAAGGATTTCTGTTTTTCGTCTGTTGCGTCGCACTCTTCAAGGTTCAGAACAACATTAAACACTGAAAAAATGTTATCAGGATGTGATTCTTTAAGAAAGATGAAAAACGTGAAACCTGATAGATGTAAGTCTCCAATTTAGGGGACAGGGGAATTTTCAAAAATAAACACTCAATAAAATGAAGACAATTACAATCGAAGGACAACTGAGGACCGAACATGGCAAAGGAGCCACCCGCCTGCTTCGCTCTCAGGAACTTGTGCCTGGTGTAATTTACGGGGGTGCACAGGAAATTAATTTTTCTGCTCCGGCCAAAGCTTTTAAAGCTTTGGTTTACACACCAAGCTTTCAGTTAGCAGATGTTACCGTTGATGGTACTACCTACCGTTGCATTTTGAAAGATTTGCAATTTGGAAAAGTAAGCGACGATCTTATTCATGTAGATTTACTTGAATTAGTAGAAGACAAAAAAGTAGTAGCCCAGATCCCATTAAAGTTTACAGGCGTTGCCAGTGGTGTAAAAGCCGGTGGCCGTTTGGTTCCTAAAATGAAAACGTTGAAGGTGAAAACCTACCCAAAATATTTGCGCGAGCAGATCGAGGTAGCGGTTGATGCTTTAGAAATTGGCGAAAACCTAAGGGTGCAGGATGTAAAGGATGAGAATTTTGAATTGATGAACTCACCACGTATCCCAATTGTATCAGTTGTTACTACAAGGGCCCTGCGCCAGGAAGAAGCTGCCGGTGGTGGTGCTGCTCCTGCTAAAGGTGCTGCCGCTAAAGCTGCTGCTCCTGCAAAGGCCGCACCTGCAAAAAAGTAATAGCAGATTAGCCAGATTCTTTAAAATGATTGACAGGATTGTTTCGAAAGAAACAATCCTTTGTTTTTATTACAGGGTTTGTGATTAGAAAGGAGTGTACATTGTTAGCCCCTCTTATAAAATCTGGTTTACCAGCCAAACATTTTGGTAATTACTTCATTCAGCAGATGAAGGCTCTATCTTTGAAAGCTTTCAGTGTAAAATATATAAATAACCCCTGTAGCCTCTCTGTAATGAAATTTTTGATTGTAGGATTAGGAAATGTGGGAGCTGAATATGAGCATACCCGTCATAACATTGGCTTCGATGTAGTGATGGCGTTTATTACAAAGCATGGCGGTCAATTACAGCCAGGTCGTTTAGCATATGTGTCTGAAATACGCTGGAAAGGAAAAATATTTGTTTGCATTTGCCCTACCACGTTCATGAACCTAAGCGGGAAAGCGGTTAAGTACTGGATGGATAAAGAAAAAATTAGCTTGCAAAATATTTTGGTGATTGTTGATGACCTGGCGCTACCGTTAAGTAAAATAAGACTACGCGGCGGAGGCAGTGATGCAGGCCACAATGGATTAAAAAGCATACAGGAAGCACTGGCTACTACGGAGTATCCGAAGCTGCGTTTTGGTATCGGGAACAATTACCCAAAAGGTGGCCAGGTGGCTTTTGTATTAGACAAGTGGCTAAAGGTTGAAGAACCAGTAGTGAAGAAGAAAATAGAAACCTGTGTAGAAGCGATAGAGACCTTTGCGAGTGCGGGTATGAACAACGCCATGAATAAATACAACAAAGTTGAAATCACACTATGAGGATAAAAATTAATTTGTTTACTTTGGCGAACCAACAGGTTTAAAACCACCTTTCATTAGTCCAATCTCCCCTTGTAAAACTTCTAAATATATAGGATAAACAATGCACAAAAGCGTCAGTATCCTTTTGTATTTAACCATAAACTTAAACATGTATGAAAATATTTTGCGTTGGCCGGAACTATGCAGATCATGCTAAAGAATTAGACAATGATATTCCTGATGAGCCGGTAATTTTTATGAAGCCTAAAAGTGCCCTGCTTCAGCCTCACACTCCTTTTTATTATCCTGAGTTTACCAATGAATTGCACTATGAATGTGAACTGGTTTTACGCATTGCTAAAAACGGCAAGTACATACAGGAGAAATTTGCTAATAAATATTACGATGCGGTTACAACCGGTATTGATTTTACGGCCCGGGATCTTCAAACCGAATTAAAGCAGAAAGGACTACCCTGGGAAAAAGCAAAGGCATGGGATAATTCGGCCGTGATTGGTAAATGGGTTCCGTTTACAGGCATTAAGGATCGTCATAAAATTGGTTTTTCCCTGCAAAAAAATAAGGAACTGGTACAACAAGGTAGTTCAGAAGAAATGCTTTTCGACTTCGATTACATCGTTTCGTATATCTCTAACTTTTTTTCTATTAATATTGGCGACCTGATTTTTACCGGTACCCCCGCAGGTGTTGGTGAGATAGTAGTGGGCGACGAGATAGAAGGCTTTATGGAGGAGCAAAGCATGTTTACGTTGGCGGTGAAATAGTGACCCCACCCCGCTCCTAAAGACGAAGAAGTTCAATGCACAAAGCCCTTGCTTTTATTTGATACATTATTAACTCAGTCATGATTTGTGACTGAGTTTTCTTTTTCAGACTGTTAATAATGGTATTGGTATACCTGCTGTGTAACTTCCTTTCATAGTAGGGAATGATTAAACAAGTAATGCCTTTTGCCTAAGCCTTCCTCGGTACGCTATGGGTTTGCCTTCCGTTAGGAGAGGTCAGGTGAGGGCTTATCTTTGCCCCCTTTCAAAAATCTATGATAGATCGCAACTTGCTCCTGCATACCTACAGGCTTATGTACAGTGTAAAGATGATGGCTGAGACCTATGAAGCTAACCGGCAGGTCACTAAATATGTACACTCCACTTCACGTGGGCACGAAGCCATACAATTAGCTACCGCTTTTAATTTATTACCAGAGGATTGGGTAAGCCCTTACTACCGCGATGAAAGTATGTTGCTTGGTATGGGGTGGACACCTTACCAGTTAATGTTGCAATTGCTGACCAAAGGAGGTGATCCTTTCACCGGTGGAAGAAGCTATTATTCTCATCCGGCCTCAAGGGAGGAAAGCAAGCCAAAGATCATTCATCAAAGCAGTGCTACCGGTATGCAGGTTATACCAACAACCGGGGTGGCACAAGGCATTCAATACAAAGAAGGAGTTGGCAAACCGCAGTTGGTAGTAGCCGGTGAGAAAAAGCCCGTTGTTGTGTGTTCCCTGGGCGATGCATCGGTAACAGAAGGAGAAGTTTCAGAAGCATTCCAGTTTGCTGTACTAAAACAATTACCCGTTATTTACCTCGTGCAGGATAATGAATGGGGCATAAGCGTTTCAGCAGAAGAAGGCCGTGCTATGGATGCCTTTGAATATGCGGACGGGTTTAAAGGATTAAATAAAATTCGTGTTGATGGAACCGATTTTTTTCAGAGCTATCAAACGATGCAGAGCGTTATTGCTGATGTGCGTGAACATCGCCGTCCGTGGCTGGTTCACGCCAAATGTTGTTTGCTCAATCATCATACAAGCGGCGTACGCAAAGAGTTTTATCGCACTGAAGAAGACCTGGCTAAACATTCCTGCAGTGATCC
>DASQMG010000403.1:0-9367 GCA_035645595.1 Flavisolibacter sp.
CAACATATCCCATATAGCCAGACACAGGCTTTTTCGAAAATTATTACTGCTTACCTGGATAGTGAAGATAATTTGCGAAATTTTTATTCTCAACCACCAAGCCTCGAAGGAATTAAAGCAAAGATAGAAGAGAGAAAATCTTTCACCACTGCCCGTTCTGTTTTGGTAGCGGTATTACAACAACAATATGAACGACTGCAAATTTCAACTACAGTACAGAAAAATATAGAAGCACTTTCATCACCGGATACCTTTACCATTTGTACAGCGCATCAACCCAATTTATTTACAGGACCACTTTATTTTGTTTATAAAATATTACATGTTATTAAGCTAACAGCTTATTTAAAAGAGGAGCTTCCACAATACAATTTTGTTCCTGTTTATTACATGGGTTCAGAGGATGCTGACTTTGCCGAGTTGAATCATACCTATGTTGACGGTAAAAAGATAGAGTGGAAAAAAGAGCAGGGCGGAGCGGTGGGCAGGATGATAGTTGACAAGACCCTCGTACAATTAATTGATGAACTGGAAGGGCAATTAATCGTACAGGAACATGGCGGCGAAGTAATTGATCTTTTACGAGAATCGTATAAAGTTGGCAGGACCATACAGGCCGCAACCTTTGAATTGCTAAACGAATTGTATGGTACATATGGGTTGTTGGTTTTAATCCCTGACAATCCTCTTTTTAAGGTGCAAATGAAAAGGATTTTTGAAGACGACTTATTTGGCAATGTTGCATCAAAAATTGTTCTGGCAACATCGGACCGGTTGAGCGAACATTATAACACGCAGGCACATCCAAGAGAAATAAATTTGTTCTATCTCAAGGGGGATGCACGGGAGCGTATCGAGAAAAGAGAGGAGCGGTTTTTTATTCTTAATACAAGCCTCTCTTTTACAGAGGAGGAAATAAAAAAAGAGTTGGAGGAACACCCGGAGCGGTTTAGCCCGAACGTGATATTGAGGGGCATTTACCAGGAAACGATTTTGCCAAACCTCTCGTTTGTGGGTGGTGGCGGCGAACTGGCATATTGGCTCCAACTAAAGGATTTGTTTGCCCATTATGGTGTTCCTTATCCGGTATTGGTATTACGCAACTCTTTTTTACTTGTAGAAGGAAAATGGAAAAACAAGATCGAAAGGCTAGGGCTAAAAGCGACGGACTTTTTCCAATCCGAGAATGAGTTGATGAAACAAATTGTTGAAAAGAATGCCATTTACCCTGTTCTGTTAAATGGCAATTTTGAAAAAGCTTCCCGGTTGTTTGAGGAAATAAAAATCCAGGCATTGCAGGTGGATCCTACCTTATCAAGGCATGTGTACGCCATACAGGCTAAATCTTTGAAAGCTTTGCGGGAGCTGGAGAAAAAGATGCTGCGGGCGGAGAAGAGAAAGTACACCGATCAGCAGCGCCAGATACAAAGTATAAGGGCCGTTCTTTTCCCGAACAACAATTTGCAGGAAAGGGTAGAGAACTTTAGTAATTTTTATTCCAAATGGGGAAGGAGTTTTATCGAAGAATTATACGAAAACTCGTTAGGATTAGAACAAGAGTTTATTGTTCTCTCAGCATCAACACGGGGCTATTGATCTTTGCTAAGCTTATCAACCTTAGCCATTACTTCGTCACTCAAACCTTTCTTATAATTTTTTATTTTACCGGACACCGTTTCATCAAAAGCACCTATTATCTGCGCGGCTAAGATGCCTGCATTCTTTGCACCATTCAATGCCACTGTCGCAACGGGTACGCCACCGGGCATTTGTAAAATAGATAAAACGGAATCCCAGCCATCAATTGAATTACTGCTTTTTATCGGAACGCCAATTACAGGCAAAGTAGTAAGCGAAGCCACCATTCCGGGTAAATGTGCAGCACCACCGGCACCGGCTATAATGACTTTTAAGCCCCGGCCTTTTGCTGTCTGGGCATACTCAAACATCCGTTGCGGCGTTCGGTGTGCCGAAACAATAGTTAGCTCGAACGCAATTTCAAAATGAGTAAGCATATCAGCCGCAGCCTGCATTACCGGTAGGTCGCTGTCGCTGCCCATGATCACGCCTACTAATACAGTTTGGATTGCAGCGTTTGTAGTTTGGGATTGGGCCATGACAAAAATTTGCGCTAAAATAGGGCATCGAAAGGCAACTATCTAACCAGATCGCCGCGCAGGCGTAAGAGTTCTGTTTCGGACAGTTTTAAGTTATACCTCGCATTAATCAAATTGGTTATAGTAACAGAAACATTTTCTTCCGCTTGTCTTAATTCAATAAATGTAGTTCTGCCTAAACGGTAGCGTTCTCTTTCAATGAATAAATTCTCTCTCGCCAGCACTACATTGGAATCTAACACCGTCACAATTTGCTTTTGCCCTTCGTAATTTTTAAAGGACGTCAGCAAGCCTGTATTAACCAGAGATTCCTGGTTCTGGTATTGTAACTGCTGGAAGCTGACCGCTAACTGCGACTGGCGTATTTGCTGGCGAACAGTAAAGTTGTTTAGGATAGGAACTGATACAGAGAGTCCATAGTTGAAGCCGCGGTTTAAATTAAAGAGCGGTGAAAATGGGTTGATAACCGTATTGTTGCTGGTGCGGCTAAAGTTGTAGGCGGTTACCAAAGAAACAACAGGGTAACGGTCTGCTTTGGCTAAACGCACGGATAATTCAGCAGCTTCTATATTAGCTCTTGCTACCAGCAGTTGCGGACTTTGACGGGTTAAATCATTCAATAAATTTCCTAAAATTAAATCGGTTTTTACAGGGATCGTATCGCTGACTTTATAGTCGGCCTTTGGTGCCACATTCATTAACTGGTTAAGCGTTTGCTTGCGCTGATCAATTAAGACAAGTTGTGTTAACTGTGCTGCTTTGCTGTTGTTTAAATCAATCTGCGCCTGTAATACATCGGGCTTAATTCCCACACCGATATCAAACTTGTACTGTGCCAGCCTAAGCCTGTCGGCGGCTAATACCATTTGTTCTTCAACGTTTTTTAGCTGCTGCCCTTGTCTTACAATGTCATAGTAGGTATTGATAACCGCAGCTACCGAATTTATAACAGCGTTCTTGATTGTTAAGCTTCCCTGTCGTATGGCTATATCAAGTCCATTTCGTAAAATAAACATCCGGAAGCCATCGAATAAAGTCCAGTTAAGGTTTATAGCTGCATTCAGGTTGTTTGATTTGATGCCCGTTCTGTCCCTTTTAGAACCATCGGCCAGCGTTTGCCTCTGGTTATTATTGTTAAACAGTATGTTAGTAGTTCCGCTAAACCTTGGTAAGAAAGCGGCATTCCGAAAATCATAATTAATAGCAGCAGTAGCTGAATCATTCCGGGAAAGCAAGATGTCGTAATTGTTTTGAAGTGCGTAGGCCACCGCTTGCTCTACCGTTAGGGAGTCCTGTGCAAACAGGGGCGTACCAAGACATCCGGCCAGCAGGAATAGAAATATTTTTTTCATCAGTTTAATATCGGGCACCTTCCAATTGTGCTTTTGCGTTTTCCGCGTCCATTTTTTCCAACTCGTTAACCTTATGCTTGGATGAAAGATAAGAGTACATGGCTGGTATAACGAACAAGGTTAATATTAATGAAAAGATGATGCCGCCGACAATCACTATCCCAAGAGGAATACGGCTTGTAGCGGCCGCGCCCAATGATAATGCGATGGGCATAGCGCCAAGGGCCATCGCCAAAGAAGTCATCAATATGGGACGAAGCCGTTGCTGTGCGGAATAGATAACAGCATCTGTTTTCTCCATTCCCCTTTTGCGGTTCTGGTTGGCAAATTCTACAATCAGTATCCCGTTCTTGGTTACCAAACCAATCAGCATAATCATTCCTATCTGTGAAAAGATATTAAGGGTCTGTCCAAATATCCATAGCGATAACAACGCACCGGCTATTGCCAGGGGAACAGTTATCATTATGATTAACGGATCGATAAAACTTTCAAACTGCGCTGCGAGTATTAAAAAAATCAATCCTAGTGCGAGGAAGAAGGCAAAGCCTATATTGCTGCTGCTTTCGGCATATTCGCGGGATGAACCTGAAAGCGACGTAGAAAACGTTTCGTCAAGCAGGGGCTTTGCAATACGCTCCATTTCGGCGATTCCATCGCCAACTGTTTTACCTGGCGCAAGTCCTGACGAGATAGTGGCCGCTTTAAACCGGTTAAAGTGAAATATGGTAGAAGGCGTTGTTGCTTCCTCAAACGTTACCAGATTGTCAAGGCTTATCATTTGCCCACTACTGTTGCGCACATAAATTGTTTTCAAATCGGTAGGGTCATCACGGTCGCTACGGACCACCTGCCCCATTACCTGGTACTGCTTTCCTTCTTTAGTAAAATAGCCTAAACGGCGGTTACTTAATGCGAGGTTTAGCGTATTGGAGATATCTTGTACAG
The DNA here is from genome assembly GCA_035645595.1 of Flavisolibacter sp. GTDB lineage: Bacteria > Bacteroidota > Bacteroidia > Chitinophagales > Chitinophagaceae > Flavisolibacter. The sequence continues at coordinate 4,418 of DASQMG010000403.1, forward strand.
TTACGCCCAATTGCGCCGCTTTAATGCGGTCCACATTGATGCGTAGTTCCGGCTTGTTAAACTTTAAGTCGGCATCGGCTCCCTGTAATACCTTGCTTTTGGATGTTTCCTCCAAAAACCTTGGAAGAATTTGGGTGAGTTTATCAAAATTGTTGTTTTGTAACACAAACTGAACCGGTTGGCCGCCACGGCGGTTTTGCTGAATAGTTTGATCTTCAATAGCCACGGCCCGTCCCTCGGTATATTTAAAAAGATTGCGGTTTATCATTGCCACAATTTCTTTTTGAGAACGGACCCGTTCACCAGGAGGAACCAGGCTTGCCCTTACAAAACCAGTGTTAGCGGAACCGCCGCTGAAGCCCGGTGCTGTTAGTGACAATACCGTCTGTTTTTCGGGCACGGAGTCCAATACAAGATTAGTAAGCTTGTCAACAAAAGCATCAGTGTATTCATACGAACTTCCTTCGGGTGCGGTTACCTGAAGCCGGAACTGGCCCCGGTCCTCCATTGGCGCCAGCTCCGATTGTATAGAACCACCAACGAAATAAATTATCCCACCGCAAACAGCTACGATGACAATAGCCATCCATCTTACTTTCATAAAGTGGATCAGGGACGACTTATAGCCATTCTCCATGCCCCGGAAAAAAGGTTCGGTTTTAGTATAAAACCAGGAATGTTTATGCACCTTACCACTAAGCTTGATGTTAAGTACGGGCGTTAGTGTAAGCGATACAAAGGCAGAAATTAATACCGCACCGGCTACTACAATTCCAAACTCACGAAATAATCTTCCTACAAAACCTTCTAAGAAGATGATGGGCAGGAATACAACCGCAAGTGTTATGGAGGTCGCAATTACCGCAAAGTAAATTTCCTTGGACCCTTCTATCGCCGCACGATATTTATCCATGCCTGCCTCCATCTTTTTATAGATGTTTTCTGTGACAACAATACCATCATCTACTACAAGCCCCGTAGCTAATACAATAGCAAGAAGTGTAAGCACATTGATAGTGAAACCGCAGATGTACATGATAAAAAAGGCCCCGATAAGGGATACAGGAATATCTATCAGGGGGCGGAACGCGATGGCCCAGTCGCGGAAAAAGAGATAGATAATTATTACAACAAGTATGAACGAAATCAAAAGGGTTTCTTCTACTTCAGAGATAGAGTTCTTAATAAATTTTGTTTGATCAAGGGCAATGTTCAGGGTAAAGTCTTTTGGGATTTCTTTCTTTAATTGCTCCAGTCTTTTATAAAATTCATCGGAGATGGCTACGTAGTTAGACCCAGGTTGCGGAATAAAGGCAATAGCAATCATAGGAATGCCGCTCTCTTTTAATGCACTTTCTTCGTTCTCCGGGCCCAGTATAGCTTCTCCTATATCGCTTACCCGTACCGTGCTGCCGCCTTCGGATTTAATGGTGATATTATTAAACTCTTCTTCGGTATTGAGGCGTCCAAAAGTCCGAACAATCAATTCTGTTTTACTACCCGAAATTTTACCACCCGGCAGTTCAACATTTTCGCGAAGCAAGGCATTTTGTACGTCGGAAGCCGTCAGGTTGTATGAAGCCAATTTTTTTGGGTCGAACCAAATACGCATGGCATAACGCTTTTCGCCCCAGATTTGGAGACCACTTACACCAGGGATGGTTTGCAACCTTTCTATCAGGATGTTGTTAGCATACTCTGTAACCTGTAATTGGTTGCGGGTATTGCTTTGCACAGTCATAGAGATGATAGGATCCGATGAAGCATCGGCTTTGGATACTACAGGGGGTGCTTCCAGGTCGTTAGGCAGGGAACGTGATGCCTGCGATACTTTATCCCGCACATCATTGGCCGCAGTTTCAAGGTCAATACCTAAATCAAATTCCACATTGATATTGCTGCTTCCCTGTCTGCTGCTGGATGTGATGTTTTTTATACCGGCAATACCATTGATAGCCTTCTCCAAAGGCTCTGTGATTTGTGTTTCTATGATATCAGGGTTGGCGCCACCATACGAAGTACTGACACTAATGTTCGGTGGGTCAATGGCAGGAAAGTCGCGAACACCCAAAAAATTAAAGCCGATAATCCCGAACACGATAATAATAATGCTGAGTACAATGGCAAAAACCGGTCGCCGTACGCTAAGCTCTGATATATTCATTCCTCACGATTATTGGTAATTATTTTGTTGCAGTTTTTGTGCTATCAGCGGGTCTTTGCCTTTGTGCCACCTGCTTACCATCAACTGATGCTAAGTTTACTTTAGCTTCCGGCCGAAGGCTTAGTAAGCCCGTAAGCAACACGGTGTCGCCAACCTTTAAGCCTTTCGTTACCTGTACCGTTGCCGAGTCTCTGATGCCTGTTTCTACATCAACAAACTTTGCCACGCCACCCTGGTACACGTAAACCTTTTTACCCCTCGCCTGAGGAATAACGGCCTGGGTTGGAATCATGATTGCATTAGGGTCAGGAGCAAAATTCAGTATGACTTTGGCAAAGCCGCCGGGTGTTAATCCACCTGCGTCACCTTGTACGGCTGCACGTACCTGCATGGTCCTTGTAGTCTGTGTTATGTTTGACTCTGTTGCAACAATTCTGCCCGTGTAGGTCTTGCCCGAGCCCTCCACTTTAAAATTTACAAATTGACCATTCTTAATTTGTGGAATGTATTTTTCGGGAACAGTAAAGTCCATTTTTAAATTGCTCGTTTGGCTGATTGTTGTCATTATTGAGGCCGGGCTTACATAAGCACCGACACTGACCATACGAAATCCGATTTTGCCACTAAAGGGCGCACGGATTATTGTTTTAGCAATTTGTGTCCTGATTATAGCAATATCGGCAGCGGTGTTACTGACGCCTAACTCGGTTGCTTCGTAATCCTGTCGGCTGATGCCCCCGATCTTCAAGAGTTCTTCGGAGCGTCTCTCATTTTGTCCGGCAATTTTCGCCTGTACCTGTAGCTTCCGAAGTTGCGCCTGCAGGTCAGCATCATTTAATTTAAAAAGGGTGGCGCCGCGATTAACGTAAGCCCCTTCTTTAAAATAGATTCCGGTTATAAGCCCGGATACCTCGGGACGAATTTCAGTGGTTTCGTTAGCTACAATTGTTCCCGGGATTTCAATATTATCAAGGAGGGTTGTGGTGCTCACTGTCATGGCTTCGGCCCTCACCGGAGGCCGCGATGCTCCGCTTTTTTGAGCCATTGCAGCTTCCTTTTTTTTGTCGGAATTGCAAGAGAGAAGAAAAAGAACAGAGATAAAAACGCTATAACTAATGAATCGTAAAATCATTCGACGGGTAAATGGTTAAGGCTGCAAAAATAATAGGTAATGCCGAGCCCCTATGTTGCAATGTTGGTTATCTATGCCTTCCTTAACCTTAATTAACCTTTACTCACTACCGTAATTAAAGATTTTATTTTATTGGCTTTGTGCACCAGGTCGGCTTTTTCCGCACTCAACACCGTTATATGTCCCATCTTCCGGCCTGGCTTGGTTTGTTGTTTCCCATAGATATGTACAAACGCATTATCGATTTTTAGTATTTCATTTAAACCTTTATACAATGCGGCCCCCGTGTAGCCTTCGCTTCCAATAATATTTATCATGGATGATGAAAGAATAGCTTTTGTATTGCCTAACGGGTAGCCGAGTATAATCCGCCACAGCATATCAAACTGGGAACTGTAATGTGCTTCTATTGTATGGTGGCCACTGTTGTGCACACGCGGAGCGGTTTCATTTACCAACACATTGTTGGCTTCATCAAGAAAAAGTTCTACTGCGAATAAACCGGCCGAGTTAAAATTACGCACCACCGACAACGCTATCGCCTCTACCTTCCATAAGACATTCTGTGGTATATCGGCCGGACAAAGCTGGTATTCCAATAAATTAAGCCGGTGATTAAAGATCATTTCCACGGGCGGATATAAAGCTGTTTTGCTTTGCTCATCAACAGCTATAATTACGGCAATTTCTTTTTTAATCTTTACCTTTCTTTCTAATACACTTTCAGTATCAAAGCCTTTACCGGCGTCGCTTATTTTTTCAATTATTTCAACTCCTTTGCCATCATAGCCGCCTTCTGCCAATTTATGCACTGCGGGCAATAAATGGGAGTGAGATGAAATTTCAGCTTTGCTTTTGATGATAGCATATTCAGCCGTTGGAATGCTATTCTCTGTGTAGTATTTTTTTTGCGATGCTTTATTTTTTATAATACGCAGCACTGAAGGTTTTGGATATACTTTCACTCCTTCATCGTACAGTTTTTCCAGCGCATCAATATTTACGTTCTCAATTTCGATGGTAATAGCATCCAATTCTTTCCCAAAATTATATACGGCATCAAAGTTTTTTATATCTCCCTTTATAAAATGGCGGCAGAGATGAGCGGCAGGACATTCGATGTCGTTCTCCAGGACATACGTTTCTACGGGATAATTTGCTGCTGCCTGCAATAACATTCTTCCTAATTGTCCGCCGCCGAGGATACCAACTTTTAGCATGGCGCAAAAGTAAAGCGCATGAAAGATAAATGGCTATTTATTCAATTATTCACATCGTGAATAAGCACATTATCGCTGCCCCAGCGTTTCTTTTGGCGGCACACTTCGGCGTTATTGCGAATTTGATCTTTAATCCAATGCGGTTTGCTGTGCGCCTTAAAATGCAGTTGGCCTTCGGCTTCATCGGTGCTGTAAATAATTACATTGCCTACGCCAAACATGCGGTAGAAAAAAGGCTCCTCAATTGAGGTGTCTCGTACCCGGTATAGTTCTGTTTCGTTGGTGGCCTTGCTAAAAACTCCCTGCGACACAATAAGCCGCTGATCGGTAATGGTAAGTTTAATCGACTTTACCAGCAGCCACTTCCACCAGGCATAGATAACCGGGATCAGAAGTGCAATAAGAACTAAAGAAGTTTCGGTAACACTGGCCAC
>DASQMG010000404.1:0-14097 GCA_035645595.1 Flavisolibacter sp.
ATTCAGAACGTACAAGAGTGCGACGCAACGGACGTCTTATAGCAGTAAAGTTGTTGGGTAAAAAATAAATCGTAAAAAAACCATAACCGTAAACGAGTTATGTGCTTGGTTTAAACAACTCCAAACACCACACTCCTAACCCCAAACCTGATGTATGGCCACTGTAGATTTGATAATGCCTAAGATGGGCGAAAGCATAATGGAAGCGACGATTTTAAAATGGCATAAGGCTGCGGGTGACACCATTAAGATGGATGAGACGCTCTTGGAAATTGCAACGGATAAAGTTGATAGTGAAGTGCCATCGACCGCTGAAGGTATAGTGGAAGAACTACTTTTTAATGTGAACGACGTAGTGCCAATTGGTAAAGTTATTGCACGGGTTAGGACAGGAGCAGCAAATAGCACCACAAAGCCATCGCCCCCAAATATGCAACCTGCCGTCACACAAACAGCTAATCAGCAGCCAGCTGAAGACTACAGGCATGCCGAAGAAGGTACAACTGCACAACCTCAAACGCCTAACCCGAATCGCTTCTACTCGCCCCTCGTTTTAAACATCGCAGCGCAGGAAGGTGTAAGCATGTCGGAGTTAGAGAAAATGCCTGGCACAGGAGCTGAGGGCAGGGTATCCAAGAAAGATATTTTGCAGTATGTAAGCGATAGAAAAACAGGAAAACTACGGGAACCAGGAGTGAAGAGCCAGGAGGGGGTTGGCAGTCAGCATAAAGTGCAACAGGAGATGGTGATCCCTATGAATAAAGTGGAGCAAAAAAGCGAGCCACAAGCAACCCAGCTTACTAATTACACCGGTAACGTGGAGATCATTGAAATGGACCGTATGCGCAAGTTGATTGCCGACCATATGGTGCGAAGCAAGCACACATCGCCGCACGTTACTTCATTTACCGAAGCTGATGTAACGGCTCTTGTTCAATGGCGCGACAAGGTGAAAAAAGAGTTTGAAAAAAGAGAAGGAACGAAAATAACATTTACCCCTCTGTTTATTGAAGCCATCGTACGCTGCATTAAACGCTTCCCGCTTATCAATAGCTCTGTTGACGGCACCCGTATCATTGTAAAAAAAGACATTAATATTGGCATGGCAGCGGCGCTGCCGACAGGTAATTTGATTGTACCGGTTATTAAAAATGCTGATGGGTATAATTTAGTAGGCCTGGCAAAACAGGTTAACGGCATGGCCGATGCTGCGCGGAATAACAAACTAAAGCCTGAAGATATTTCGGATGGTACGTTTACATTAACCAATGTTGGAACTTTTGGAAGTTTGATGGGAACCCCAATCATCAACCAGCCACAGGTAGCTATTCTTGCTGTTGGCGCTATAAAAAAACGCCCGGTGGTAATTGAAACACCTGCCGGTGACAGCATTGCTATTCGTCACATGATGTACCTGTCAATGAGCTACGATCACCGGGTTGTTGACGGAAGCTTAGGTGCTACATTTTTAACAGCAGTGGCAAATGAACTACAGAACTTTGATGCTAACAGGCAGTTTTAACCCCGGCACATCCTGTTTCGCGTAAGCGAATTAATTTTATAAAGAAGGCCATCTTAACCCTGGTTAAGATGGCCTTCTTTAATTTTTTAGAAAAGAAAGTTATGACAAACTATTTCCCTAACTCCAGTATCCAAATTGTCTTTCCGGGCACTTTCCATTCCTGACTGGCTAGATCCACTGTCGAACCTGTGGCAATATTTTTCGCTTTCGTAAACCCTGATGTTCTTTCGGCAAAGCGAGTTGGATTTATTGAACGTTCATCGTTAGCCGTATTCATCACCACCATTACCGTTTGTTTGTTATCGTACCGGAAGTACGTATAAACCCAATCTTCCGGTACATACTGCATAAACTTCCCGGTTGTTAATGCGGATGAAGTTTTGCGAAAGTTCGCAATCGTTCTTGTCCAGTTGAAGGCTTCCTCTTCCTGCGCATTGCGACCAGTTTTTTCAAATTTGTTTTGGCGGTCACCCTGCCATCCCCCTGGGAAATCAAGCCGCACCCAGCCATCAGGATTGGCAGCGCCTTTCATTAAGATCTCCGTGCCGTAATACAATTGAGGAATTCCTCTTGCTGTCAGTAACCAGCCAATCCCTATTTTGAACTTTTCAAAGTCCTCTCCTATTTCCGTAAAGAATCTTGTTTTATCGTGGTTATCTAAAAAATTCACATGCTTCGTTGCGTCCTTGTACACCACGTCTTGTGCCAGTGTTGTGTAGAGTTTGTTGACTCCCTCTGTCCAGCCAAAGTTTTCTTTTAGTGCCGGTAGTATCCCGTATAAATGGGTTTGAAAATCTGTTACAGCTGGCAGGTTGCTTTTGAAGGCAGTATTCAATGTGTGTTCGGTGAAATAGGCTTGGTTAATTACGCCATGCACCCATGTTTCGCCAAACAAATGCAGTTGCGGGTATTCGTGGAGCAATGCTTTATTGCAACGGTTCATAAAATCCAGATCGTTGTAAGCATAGGTATCAATGCGCCATCCATCCAGTCCATATTCTTCGGTCGTCCATATTGCGTGTTGAATAAGAAAGTTGGCAAAGAGGGGATTGCTGTGATCGATATCGGGCATGTTCGGGACAAACCAACCAGCGGTCATTAATTCTCTGTCCTTTTTTGCGGAGTACGGGTCAAACAGCGGTTGTTCCTTATAGGTTGTTTGTGTGTATTTTGGCCAGCGGTGAAACCACGTGCTGTCGGGCATATCACGAAAAAGAAAATGTTCGATGCCCACATGATTGTACACAGCGTCCTGTATAATCTTCATTCCTCTCCTGTGAATATCGGCAATCAAATCCTGATACCCTTTTTCACCACCAATCCTGCGGTCGATTTTATAATGATCAGTAAACGCATATCCATGCTCCGTCCTGTTGGGCATATCATTTTCAATAACAGGGTTAAGCCATAAGGCCGTAACCCCTAAATCCTGCAAATAATCCAGTTTATTCTGAATGCCTTTCAGATCCCCACCATGACGTTCAAAGATGGTATCACGGTTGAGCGATTGATCTCTCATGCCCGCAACTTTATCATTGGTGGGGTCACCATTGCTAAAGCGGTCAGGCATTATAAGGTAGATGAGATCTTCAGAGTTGATACCCCGGATTCGCGTCGTGCCATTTTGGTTGCTTCGGGGTTTCAGTTCAAATGAAACTTTTCTCCATTCAGACGGGACGATTCCTCCAAAAGAAATACTAACTGTTTGCGGCTTTGCATTTGGTGCGATGACCAGGTCTAAGAATAAATACCTGCGGTTGGCTACCTTATTTACTTTAGTAATTTTTACATCAGCTGATGAAGACTTGACAATCAATTTATCTACTGCAAGAATTTTATCCGGGGCTGATTCATGCAACATTAATTGAAGTCTTGTATTCTTCATTCCCACCCACCAATGCGACGGATAGACCTGAATATTGTCCTGGGCAAATACACAGCCTATTAAGCAAATAAAAACTATTGCAATAAAGATCTTTTTCATATTAAAGAGGTCTTTGTTTCATATCCATTACTTCGTCTTTAGTTTGTGTGGCGGAAGCCACGTTGTCGTCATCTTTTACCCATAAGGTCATTACCCCGGCCACTATCATAGAAGCACCGCCAAGTACCAATGTGTTCAACGTATTGGCACCAAAAAGCTTCATAGTAAAAAATCCAAGAATAGTAGCAGCCACAATCTGGGGTATTACAATAAAGAAATTAAATACACCCATGTAATAGCCCATCTTGTTCGGAGGCAAAGAACCTGATAAGATAGCATAAGGCATAGATAAGATGGAGGCCCATGCAATGCCCACCATGGCCATGCTGATAATTATCAGTGTTGGATTTTGAATAATATAAATACTGGCCAACCCTAACCCGCCAATGATCAGGCAGATCATATGTGTTTTACGGCGGCTTGTTTTATAAGCAATCCATGGAATGATAAAAGCAAATACGGCGGCCATTCCATTACGAACAGACGAGCAAACACTCAACCAGTCTGCGCCATCATTATACTCTTGTTTCACCCTTTCCAGTTCGCTTTTTTCTGCAGCGGTTAATGCTGTATTTACACTGTCGGCAAAATGATTGGCAAGGTTCACAGAAATTGTTACCGGGTTTTGGTCGGCACGGTACTCGCTAATCTCGTTTACATCAGCCTGAAGGGAGCCATACTTTTTCTTTGTTCCAACGGAAGGGTTATTTGATAAGGAGTCCCGGATGTTGTTAGTCATCTTTTGCACGATAGACTTATCCACCTTCATGTTGTACTTGTTGGAGGTAACGGCGTTCGTGCTGTAAATCCACATAGCAAAAAGGGCAAACCAGGTAAAAAACTGTACTAACGCCAGCTGTTTCATAGTCTTTGGCATTTTAAAAATGCCACCGAAAGTTTCTTTTACACCATCCCAAAAACCAATCTTACTTTCCTTTTTAAATTCCTCCATGTTCTCGGGAGGAAATTCTTTTGTAGTGAACACCGTGTACATAACCGAGCCTAAAAAAGCCAGGCCTCCCGCATAAAAACTCCATTTAACCGAGTCGGGGATCTTTCCGCTTTCTGCAGTATTACTTACATTAAACCAATTGGTGAAAATCCAGGGAAGCAGCGCTGCGATGACAGAGCCCACCCCGATAAAAAAACTCTGCATCGCAAAGCCGGAAGTACGTTGATCTGGCGGCAACTTATCACCGACAAAAGCCCTGAAGGGTTCCATGGATATATTAATAGAAGCATCCATAATCCAAAGCATTCCACCGGCTATCCAAAGTGCAGACGAATTAGGCATTACAAACAACGCAAGCGTTGCCAGTATAGCACCGATGAAAAAGAATGGCCGCCTGCGCCCCCAGTAAGGGTGCCAGGTACGGTCGCTCAAATAACCGATGATGGGTTGCACAATCAAACCTGTTACCGGAGCCGCGATCCAAAGGATGGGAATCTCGTCTTTGTTCGCGCCAAGTGTTTCAAAAATGCGGCTGACGTTGGAGTTTTGCAGCTCAAATCCAAACTGGATTCCGAAAAATCCAAAACTCATATTCCAGAGTTGCCAGAAATTTAAGCGGGGCTTTTTTGTGGGTTCGATTTCCGATTTACGGGCAGTGGTGGCCATAAGCAATCATCGTTTGACAGCCAAGATAAGAAGGAAATGTGTATCGGAAACACACTTCCTTCTACTATGTGAATAGCGATGTTGATAAACTACGCTCCCAGTGTAAATCCACTAGGGAGAACGGCGCCTTTCTTTATCACAACGATGCCTTCTTTAATCGTATACAAAGTCGAATCTTCGTCGGGTAGGTGGGGGCCGCCAACTATGCGCACATCATCACCTATCCGGCAGTTTTTATCAATGATAACATTTTGAATAAAGCATCGGTTACCAATACCCAACTGCGGTACGCCGTGTTCCTGTGCATGGCCAATGTCTTCAATAGTTTCATAATAATCGCTGCCCATAATATAAGCACACATGATGGTGCTGTCGTGCCCAATACGGGAACGGATACCAACTATACTTTCCTCTATATGTGCAGCATTTACAATACAGCCATCGGCGAGAATGGTACGGTCTAACCGGGTACCACTAACCTTTGCTGGAGGTAACATGCGGGCACGGGTATAAATGGTGCGATTGTTATCGAATAAATTAAACTCCGGTAAATCTTTTGTGAGGGCAAGGTTGGCATGGAAGAAGGCAGGGATATTTCCAATGTCTTCCCAGTAGCCTTCATATTGGTAAGACGCAACCTTGTATTTTGAAATAGACTGGGGAATAATTTCTTTACCAAAGTCCGCCGCATCGGCAAACTCCTCCTGCAAAATGTCGAAAAGCAACTGACGGTTAAAAATATAGATCCCCATCGAAGCGAGGTAGTCTTTTCCCTTAGCATGCATCTCGTCGCCCGTGTCACTTACCCAGTCTTCAAGGCCGCTTTTTGGCTTTTCAGTAAAGGAAGTTATTATGCCATCGGTGATCTTGCAAATACCAAAATCCGAAGCCTCCTTGGCATTAACGGGTATTGTTGCGATGGTTATATCCGCATGGTTCTCTTTATGCGCCGTAAGCATTTCCTGAAAATCGATCTGGTATAATTGATCCCCCGAAAGAATGAGTACATACTCACTATCGAAGGGAGCAATATGGCGCAAGCCCTGGCGCACTGCATCGGCCGTACCCTGGTACCAGGCCGGGTTATCAGGTGTTTGTTCGGCTGCCAAAATATCAACGAAGGCAGAACTAAAAGCGCTGAAGTGATACGTATTTTTTATATGACGGTTTAGCGATGCGGAATTGTACATAGTAAGTACAAACATGCGGGTGATGCCGGAGTTGAGGCAATTGGATATAGGTATATCAACAAGGCGGTATTTCCCCGCGATAGGAACCGCCGGCTTACTGCGGCTTGTAGTTAGGGGTTGCAATCTTGTGCCTGCCCCGCCGCCTAAAATTACTGATAGCATTTGTCTGCTCATATAACAATCGGTATTAAGAATTTAAAAATGGGATTGGCTGTAATTTATTTTCAACAACTTTTTATTTTACTACATTTTTTGTACCGGGCATTGGTGGTACTATAATTCCTTTGTTGCATCGCATTCTTAAGCATTCTTACTGCCCGGCAACAAAAGTCTCAACTCCTCTGTTTTCTGCATTGAGAACGAGGCCTGAGCAGCACTCAATCATCCGGCTGTATAATAGACCTATCATCTGCACCACTTCCACTCCGGATCATACACTCACTCTTCAACTTTTTTAACTCGCTCCTGGCTCCAAAAGTAGTCTTCATCAGGATGACGAAGGAGGGCCCTGTGCTATACTTCATCTGCGACTGCTGCACCTGGTCATGCTCTTTGCGTTGTTATCTAAAAGGCTCTATCATGTCCCTTTCTATGGCACACATAGCAACGGGTAAAGTGCATAACCGTAATTATTTTTCTCATGCCCGTTCTGTGAGCAATGTCCGGAAGCCGTCGCTTCATAGCCGGCAAACCTTAAAAGAGTGAGATGCAGGAAAAGCGAAATAGATACTCGCCTGCTGGGGGATAATTAGGATCCTTATTTACAAAGAACTATTTATAAACACATCACCGGGCCAGGCAAACCCGAGAGCGGGCAGGTTACCCCTTTAATGATTCATACACCTTAATATACTCGCCAGCCGATGCATCCCATGAATGATCTATATGCATCATGTAACTGCGCATCCACGTGTATAAATCCCGTTTGTTAGTATACAAGTCTATGGCCCGCCCAATGCTATACGTAACATCGCCCACGGTAGCATGATTAAAGCGGATACCATAACCCTGCCACTCGCCAAAATCCCTTACTGTATCCTTTAGCCCCCCGGTGCTGCGCACCATCGGTACCGTGCCGTAGCGTAACGCATACATCTGGTTTAACCCGCATGGCTCAACACGGCTTGGCATTAACAAAAAATCAGCTCCGGCATACATCAAATGACTCAGTGTTTCGTTGTAGCCGATATATGTACTTACATAACCACTGAACTGGTGCTTTACTTCCTCTAAACGGTTTTCCACCTCTGGTTCACCGGAGCCCAGTACTAAAAAGTTAGCAGCCCCATGATGATGATAAATAGAAGAACGAATGGCATCAGGCAATATGTCGGCAGCCTTTTCACCTACTAATCTTCCTATGAAGGTAATCAGCGGCTTTTCCGGGTCGAGACCAAACATGCCGCACAGCTCTTTTTTATTTTTGCGCTTGCCTTCTTTCACTAAATGATCGTCGTAGTTTTTAGCGATCATTGTGTCCTTTGAAGGATCCCAAACATCGGCATCAATACCGTTTAAAATACCAACACTTTTGCCCGTTTCGTATTGAATGAGATTTTGTACACCGTTTGCATCTTGGCGCAGCTCCTTTAAATAGCTTGTGCTCACCGTGGTTACTTTCCAGGCGCATTTTATGGCAGACGCAAGGGGATTAATCAGCCTATCCCAATCCAGCATTCCCCACTTAAAACTATCGTAAGCGGGGAGCATGTAATGTTGGCTCCAGTCGAACTGGCCCTGGTACTGTGCATTGTGGATGGTAAAAACAGTGGGCGTATTTGCCAACACCTGGAACGAGTAACAATAGCGGAACATGAAGGGAATTAGTCCGGTGTGGTGATCGTGGCAATGGACTACATCGGGCTGATAGCTCCACTTACTCATCCAGTCGCATACGGCTATCTGAAACGCAACAAAACGCTGCGTATCGTCATCATAACCATAGATTTTTTCCCTGTCCAAGAGGCTATTGATGTCAATAAGGTATAGTTCAAAACCAAGCTTGTTTGTTTTTTCCCGAATAACAGAATAATTGAAATAGTAAGGCCCCGAATTTTGTGAGCCTTCATGTACCAGGTCCCATTCGTTTTGAAAAAGAAACTTGGTACGGTACATCGGCATAACAACTTTTGCGTTATGTCCTAATTCGTTCAGATACTTTGGTAAAGCGCCAACTACATCACCCAGTCCACCAGCCTTGGCGACCGGGAAACATTCTGCCGATACATGTATTATCTCCATAACTTATAGCATCCTGAGTTGAAGGTATAGTAAATTCTTTTTCAACAAATTTGTTACAGCATTTTTTCTATGAAGTAAACACATTACTTTCAGCGTTCAAATAACCGCTTGCATTATGGCAACTTCAATGGGACCGAATAAAGTAGTTAGCAGGTCAAAATCGGAAGTATTACTACCTACTAACTATGGTGCCTTAAGTACACTGGTCACTGTGTTTTTCTTCTGGGGGTTTATTGCGGCGGGTAATTCAGTTTTTATTCCTTTTTGTAAACACTATTTTAAGCTTGACCAGTTTCAAAGTCAGCTGGTGGATTTTGCATTTTATACGGCTTATTATCTTGGGGCTTTGGGATTGTTTATTTACGGGGCTTTTGGGGGTAAAGATCTTGTTGCAAAATGGGGTTATAAACGAAGCATTGTTTACGGCTTATTGTTTTCGGCATTAGGTGCGGTGGCAATGATCATTGCAGTAAATGCTAATACGTTCGCAGGTATGTTAGTTGGTTTATTTATAGTGGCCCTGGGCTTTTCGTTACAACAAACAGCGGCACAACCATTTTCTATTTCTCTGGGAGATCCATCTACGGGCACCAGCCGGGTAACGCTGGGCGGCGCTATCAACTCTTTCGGTACAATGCTTGGTCCAATCCTCGTTGCAATTGCTTTGTTTGGTTCTACCGCTGCAATCACCGATGAGAAAATTGCATCGCTTGGCCTCGATAAAGTTGTGATTTTATACATTGGAGTAGGCGTCCTATTCATTGCTGCGGCGGCATTGTTTTATTTTTCAAAGAAAGTACCTGCAGGAATCTCCACCGAAAGAACAGAGAAAGCCAATAAAGCACTTTACTCTTTATTAGTTATCACCGGCTTATTAATTGCGGTATTTGTACCGGTATTTAATAGTTACAAAACCGACCCCTCTACTTTAACGGCAGTTGAGAGACATGACCTGGAATCGTATAGGATGATATTATTGTTGGCAGCGATGGGCATTGTAGTGCTGGGCCTTTTAATATCCAATGCTACCGCAAGAAAGAATCCCGACGGCTGGGGTGCTATGCGCTACCCACAGTTGGTACTTGGTATGTTGGGAATTTTTACATACGTGGGCGTTGAGGTTTCTATAGGTAGTAATCTTAGTGAACTATTAAAACAAGAAAACTTCGGAGGACTCTCCTCCTCAGAGTCGGCGCCCTACATTTCATTATATTGGGGTAGCCTTATGATCGGCAGATGGGCAGGTGCTGTAAGTGCTTTTAATTTTAGCAGTCAAACGAAAACCCTGCTCACTTTTGTAGTGCCACTTATTGCATTTGGAGTGGCTATTGGTATCAATACTCTTGCAGACTACAACATGCAGCCTTTATACTTATATTTTATTTGTGTAATAATTCAAATCGCAGCTTTTTATGCAAGTAAGGATAAGCCGGCCCGAACCCTTTTGATATTTAGTTTACTGGGTGTTGCTGCAATGATAATTGGCATTATGTCAAGTGGGAAAATCGCTATCTATGCGTTTTTAAGTGGCGGCCTATTCTGCTCAATCATGTGGCCATCTATTTTTAATTTATCTGTTCTTGGCTTGGGGAAATATACAACACAAGGTTCCGCTTTTTTAATCATGATGATTTTAGGTGGTGGTATCATCCCACCTATTCAGGGTAAACTGGCCGACTTTTTACAAAGCAAATCAACGGTTGCAGGCAGCGGCATTCATCAATCTTATTGGGTACCTGTGATCTGCTTCGCCTACCTGGCTTTCTTTGCCTTTGCCGCAAAGGGAATTTTAAAAAGGCAAGGCATAAATTATGAAGAAGGTGACGCTGATCTGAAACCGGCTTCGGCTGCGCCGCAAGCGACTATTGACGTAACAAAAAACTAACTTTTACACATGCTAGACCTCTCGAACGAGTTTGCCATTGGCATTGACATTGGCGGTACTAACACTAAATATGGCTTGGTAAATCACCGCGGTGAAATTTTACAAAAAGGTGAAATCAAAACCGACTCTTTTCAGGAGGTGGAAGACTTTGTTGATGCGTTATATGAGGTGCTTACCCCCATCATAAAAGAAAATGTAGAGGATGGCAAAGTCAAGGGCATTGGCGTTGGCGCCCCGAACGGAAATTTTTACACCGGCACAATTGAGTACGCGCCTAATCTTCACTGGAAAGGTATCGTACCTGTTACAAAATTGGTAACTCAGAAATTCGGTTTGCCATCTGCATTGACCAACGATGCAAATGCTGCTGCAGTTGGTGAAATGAATTATGGGGCGGCCCGGGGCATGCGCGACTTTATCATGATCACGCTTGGCACCGGCGTTGGCAGCGGTATTGTAGCTAACGGGCAATTAATACTTGGCCATGATGGCTTTGCCGGCGAATTGGGGCATACCGTTATCCGGCCGGGTGGCAGAAAGCACTGGTCAACCATGTTAGATGGTTCTTTGGAAGCGTATTGTTCTGCAACCGGTATTACAATGACGGCTAGAGAACTAATGGAAGAGCATCCTGACGTGGAATGTATGATGCGAAAGTACAACGACAAAGACCTTGACTCCAAGTGCATATTTGAATGTGCTGAAAAAGGCGATGCCCTTGCTTTGGAAACGTATCGCTTTACGGGGCAAATTTTAGGCGAAGCGTTAGCAAACTTTATTATGTTTTCGTCGCCGCAGGCTATTATTCTTTTTGGCGGAGTGATAAAGGCCGGTGATTACATCATGGACCCCACCAGAGAACACATGGAAAAAAACCTGTTGCCTATTTTCCAGAACAAAGTGAAGTTGGTGTTCAGTGAGCTAAAAGAAGCAGATGCCGCCATACTTGGCGCGAGTGCGCTGGTTTGGGATTTGAGGGAATGATGAGGTGCCTCATGTGCTACTATGCTGATTAACTAATTAGGAAGGTGTAGGACCAAACTAGTTTTTGGCTTTGATGATGAACACGGCCGGCACAGCTCTTTGCAGGCCTTTATCGGACGGTGTAATAGTTTCTTTACCGTTCACCAATAAACAACTACTGCCGCCTCCATCAAGGTTTAGTGCTTCCACGCATCCGAGGTCTTTCAAAATTTGTGCTTCCTGAACAAGGGAAGCACCACCTGCGGCTTTATTCCTTCCTTCTACTACTAGAATGATTAGTTTATTATCTTTTGTATAACCCATTGCAGTGCGTGGATGTTTGTCGTTAATGGCTTTGCCGCCGAATTTCAACTCCTCGTTATTTGTAATTTTTATAAGGCCGTTTTGCACCAGGACAGGTCCACCGCCAATTGCCGTTTTCATTTTCCATTTACGAAACAAAGGAGCACCGCCACTGTTATTAACTAAACTACTAGCGTTAATGAAATATGACTGGTCGTGGTATGCGATAGAATCTTTGGGAGCTTCCCAATACAATTGGCTGGCATAAACATCTTTTTGGCTTGAATCGGTTAAAGTCCAGGCAATATCCGCCTCCCGTTTTTTATTTATTCCAATAGCACTGCCAAAGGGATGTTTATATGTCAGCGTATCTTTCCCTTTTCCGAATACGGTATGAACATTATGAGAAACCAATCTTCCATCTTTCATCACCACATTGAGGTTCCTGTTTGTCTCAAACGAAAAGAATGTGCCGTTTACAACAATTAAGGGCGAGGCGTTTTTTTCAAAAAATCTCGTTGGAGTCAGTCTTCTATTGATGGTTGTATCGGTAGTAAAGTCCAGCTTCCTGTCTTTTAAATCAGCAATTACATAAAACGCACGAAATGGCGCGGTGTCGATAGACTGGTTTGTGTAATAAACGTGCAGCGATTTAGGCAGGGGCTGGTATATTGAATCAACATTTTGCCAGGCAAGCTGTGAGTAAGAAATAATAGTGCTGGTTAGGAGCAGCACGGTCAGAAAAATACGCATTGGATAATTTAGCTTTCGAAGATGGTGGAAAAATCAGGTTCTATCAGGCATCCTTCCTCTAAAAGGAACCTGTAAGTGTCTTGAAATTTAAAGTTGTATAGCTTCCATTCTATAGCTCAAATACCTTGATGGTTTCTTTCTCCACGTCTACAATTAAATAATATTTCACCCCCTGGCCCTCATACAAATGATATTCTGTATTCCGATCTCTAAGCGCAGTTGACGAAGACAATATTTCTACTACGAGCACAGGAGAAAAGTCTAAAAATTTCTTCGTGATCTCGCCACATACAATTAGAATGTGGGGCACCAGTATGGTGTCGTTAGAAATCACATAATCTATCGGATCATAAGCCCGACACTTTTTGCAACCGCTCTTGCGCAGCGATAATATAATTTCTGTACGCATTTCGGCAGCTACCCGCCGGTGCCCTGGTATCGGGTTAGGACTCATGGCTATGCGATGGCCATCAATTAACTCCCATACTCCCTCTCAGTGTTTCCAATCTCCAACTGTATGATGCGGCATAATTTTGTCGGCAATTCCCATCGCTAAAATTAAATGAAAAATGCTACCGGACGATAGTTACCGTTCCTTTTAGAACGACAGGTTGCGACATAAAATTTACAGCCTCAACGAACCATACATAAGTGCCGGCAGGGGCGTTCATAGCTGTCCATCCCATTCCGGTATCTTTTGTTTGAAATACTACCTGCCCCCACCGGTTAAAAATGGCAAACCGCTTTAGTTCTTTTATCCCAACATACACTGGAAGCAGCAGCTCATTTCTGCCGTCGCCATTTGGAGTAAAGGCAGAAGCAATATAAATAGCCGGACCGGTAAAAACTTTAATAGTAATGCTGTCATCGGCAATGCAGCCTTCCGGGGTTGTAACGGTAAGTCGGTACGTCTGGTTACTGGTCAGGGTGGCGCTGGGATTTGAAACGGTTGGATTGGATAGCCCTAATGATGGTGACCATAAAAAACTTCCGTTTCCTTTCCCCGATAAAACAAACGGGTACCCGTTCATTACAGTAGTATCATTACCGGCAAAGACGGAAGCCGAATTTATTTTTATTGAATCAAAAGCCCTGTTGGAGGAACAGCCATTGCTCCCCATTGCCCATAAAGCAACCCTATAATTTCCCCCTTTAGAATACAGGTGTTGAACATTTTGTGTCAAAGCTTCGTTGCCATCACCAAAGTTCCAGTTCCAATCCGTTATAGCAGTGGCGGCATCGAGCTGCACCCCGGTAAAGTTCAAATTTGTATTTACACAACCATCAACAGCCTGCGCTTCAATCTGCGGAGCCGGCTTTATAGTAAAATTAGCTGAAGCGGTCGCTGGCAATCCGCAGTTGTGGAGCGATGAAGCCCTTACTTCGAGTGTATGATCACCCGCCGGTAAAACATTAAGTGCGGGTAAGGTTGGGGTGGCTGGGTTTGCGTCAAGGCTCCATTGGTAGGAAATTCCTGTAGCACTTGTATCAACCAACAACCGGGGCAACTGCATAAAACAGGTATCGAACACTGTTAGAGCGGCAATCGGGGGCGAAGCAATCAGCAGTGTTTTTGTCGTTTCATTTTCGCAACCATCAAGACCAGTGATCTTTAATTTCAATTGGTACGTACCTGCG
>DASQMG010000405.1:0-1850 GCA_035645595.1 Flavisolibacter sp.
CGTGCGTCTGGGAGGAGAGCTGGCAACTGTTGATAAAGCAAAAGCTGCCAAGTATGGTGTTGATGGCGGTGTTATAGTAAACAAAATAAGTTCAGATGGTATCTTAGCCCGTGCCCGCGTGCAGCCAGGTTTTATTATTACGGGGGTGGTCACCTCGCAAGGCGAACGTGAAATAGACAGTTTGGAAGACTTGAACGAGGCCATGCAAAATTTAGTCGGTACTGTTCGGATTACAGGAATTTATCCTGGATATGGCGAGGCTTATACTTATCCGTTAAATTTAGGGCGGTAATTATACAAAGCAGATTAAAAGGAAAGGGATTGCGCTGCGCAATCCCTTTCCTTTTTTAAAATAATGAGTTAGTACGGCCCGACGCTGCTTAATAACTAAAACGCAGGTTTGGTCTCATACTTCTTTTTGTACTTATCAAATAATTGCGTTTGGTGGTTCTCTAAACTGATCTCCCTACCCTGTATAAAAGCCTTAGTAACAAGATTGGTTTTCATGTCTAAAATATCACCTTCGCTTATTATGATGTTTGCATCCTTGCCCACCTCAATGCTACCTGTTTTATCGCCAACGCCCAAAATTTTTGCAGCGTTAGATGAAATGGCGGCCAGGGCCTGCTCCTTGGTTAACCCATACGCCACTGCTGTACCGGCAATAAAAGGAAGGTTGCGGCCGCGGGTTTGCCCGTCATCATCGTTTATCGCGAACGAAACGCCTGCTTTTTGAAGCATGGCCGGGGTTTTATAAGGCTGGTCTACATCATCGTCCGGCAGAATTGGCAGGCTATGAGGCGAACTTAAAATGACAGCAACGTTATTTTGTTTAAGTAAGCCAGCAACCTGCCAACTGTCTTCACCGCCCACAATTACCATATCCAAATTAAATTCTTTAGCCAGGTCAATAGCTACCAAAATTTGCTTTACCGTACTGGCATGCACGTAGAATTTCTTTGAACGATCGAATAAGCCTTTAAACGCAGCATATTTAAGGTTGGTTTCGTCGGGGGCTTTTAAACTATTATATGCCTTCGCCTCGCGAAGAAAACTCTTAAATCCATCAATCTTTTCCAAAGCCTCCTTCACCGGATCAGATCCCGGTGCTTCTTGTGCACCACGGCCACCACCCCGGGCACCGCGTGGTCGCGCTATTAAAGAGGGCATATTAAAATGAATACCGTTATCCATTTTATAGGCAGCGTCCTCCCAATTCCAGGCATCCAGTTGCACCACAGATGAAGAGCCGCTAACCATACCGCCTTCGGGTGCAATGTTCGCCAACAAAACACCGTTGGGGCGCAGCGTATTGATGACTTTCGATTCTGCATTGTAAGCTACTATTGAGCGTATGCTGGCATTCATCTCGCCTATTTCCCGCACATCGCTTGTGGCACGAACACTATTTACCTCCACCAGGCCGAGATTACTGTTAGCCAAAATAAGCCCGGGATAAACCTGCTTGCCCTGGGCGTCAACTGTCTTTGCATTGGCCGGTACTGTAACATTAGTACCTACGGCAGTGATTTTTCCCTCAACAATGACAATTGAACCATTATTGATTACCTCCCCATTGCCTACATGAATAGTAGCATTGGTTATTACAATCGGCTGTGATTGTTTTGATCCCGGAGAAACAGTTTCCTGAGCTCCTGCAGTAACCAGGAAACAAATAGTAATAAAATTTAAAAAGATCTTTTTCATCAGTAACTGTTTAATTGTTTTCTAAGTGGTTAGCATCAACTACAAGCAGGCCGTGGTTATGATAATGTTCGCCGCAAGATTGCATCACCTGGTAACTCGGCTGCGCAGGTATAACGGGTGCGCCGCTACGTTTTTCTGAATTC
>DASQMG010000406.1:0-2171 GCA_035645595.1 Flavisolibacter sp.
TCTTTTGAAATAAAGAGGGGCGTTTCTGCTACCCTAAAATCAAGCTGGCCGGGATAAACGTTTTCCAAATCATGCAGGTAAGCTTTATAGGTTTCCTCGGTAAAATTCTTGTTGTATTGCTCTCGTATAGAGGAGATCATAAATACTAATTTTAGTTAAGTTAATGAAATATAAGGTTTCGGTTTGAAGGCTTTTGTAAGTAAAACTGATAGCCACATTTGCATCATACGAGATGGAGCTTGCTTCTTCATGCCCCGTCCCCATGGTATGTTATTTGTGCCGGTAAGGATACTAAAAAAATAGTTATGGATAGAAGGCTCATTGATAAACGTGATAGTTCCTCTACAGAGGAGCGGGAAATAGTAAATAATATTTATGCCGTTGCGCCTAACGTATGGCGCATGAAGGATGTATTTGTAAATGTCTTTATTATAGAAAGCCAGGAGCAGCCTGGTTGGGTATTGGTAGATACCGGTTTGAAATCATCTTATGCCAAAATAAAAAACATGATCGCAGAAGTAATGGAGCCAGGTGCCATACCCCAGGCTATCATAATGACGCATGGACATTTTGACCATCGTGGAGCGTTGCAACAACTGGCTGCAGAATGGAAGGTGCCTGTTTACTGTCATCATATGGAACTACCTTACCTTACAGGTAAAGCCTCTTACCCTCCTCCCGACTCAACGGTTGGAGGTGGCGTTATGGCTTCTATGGCATTTGTTTACCCAAGCAGCCCTATTGATGTACAAGAGTATATGCAGGAGTTACCGCAGGAGGGTGAGGTGCCTGTCCTGCCCGACTGGCGTTGGATACATACACCCGGGCATACACCGGGACATATTAGCTTATTCAGGGAGAAGGATGGCGTTTTGGTGGCTGGTGATGCAATTGTAACTACAAAGCAGGAATCCATTTTTTCGGTAATGACGCAAAAGAGGGCAATGAGTGGGCCTCCTAAATATTTCACCCCTGACTGGGGTGCCGCGGCAAGATCTGTAAAAGAGTTGGCAGCTCTAGAAGCCAACGTAATTGTAACAGGACATGGACATGCACTGTACGGTGAGGAGGCCAGGAAAGCGCTGCATAAATTAGCCCGTCAGTTTTGGCAACTGGGTATGCCCGATAAAGGGAGGTATGTTAGCGAGCCCGCCTTATTTGATGACAAGGGTCCAACTTATGTTCCGCCCAGAGCATCCAACAACATAGCAATTAAAATAATTGCGGCCACTGTATTGGTTGCTGTAGGTTATGCACTTTACAGAAAAAAACAAAAAACCTTAGGCAAAGCCCTAATGACAAGCTCCATTGCACTGTTAGGTATAAAGCTTCCTACTTTTTAGCGCAAAAAAAGATGAATAGTTAGTGGTAGAATTTCGGATTTTAAGCAGGTCGTAATCTGCTACTGGCTATTCATCAATCCCTCAGATAACTGGCGTTTATAAAGTTGAACTGCATTTTCAAAACCCAGGTAAATAGCGTCACAAATAAGCGCATGGCCAATACTCACCTCGTGGAGCCAGGGGATACTTTGCTTGAAAAACTTTAGATTATTTAAGTCAAGATCGTGCCCCGCGTTTATACCAAGCCCTGCCTCTTTTGCTCTTGTTGCAGCGTTCACATAATCTTTAATTACTTGTTTATTGCCCCGGGCATATTCGCTTGCATAACCTTCTGTGTAGAGTTCAATACGGTCGCTACCAGCCGATGCCGCCCCTTCCACCATTTTAATATCGGGGTCAACAAAAAGGGAAACCCGGATACCTGCGGATTTAAATATTCCAATGATCTCTTGTAGATAGTCTTTGTTTGTAACAGTATCCCACCCATGATCGGAAGTGAGCTGGCCTGATACATCCGGCACTAACGTAACCTGGTGGGGAAGTGTTTCTAATACAAGGTCTACGAACTTTTGTTCTCTTGGATTACCTTCAATATTATACTCTGTTTCTATTACTTTTTTGATCTGTCTTACATCATCGTAGCGTATGTGACGTTCATCAGGCCGCGGATGAACCGTAACCCCATCGGCGCCAAAGCGCTGAACATTTATAGCAGCTTTTACTATATCAGGGTTATTACCGCCACGGCTGTTTCTCAGCGTCGCTAATTTGTTGATGTTTACAGAAAGCTTTGTAGGCATGAGGCGAAGATACAATTCGCCTGAATCT
>DASQMG010000407.1:0-10026 GCA_035645595.1 Flavisolibacter sp.
GGTTGATAGAGCGTGTTGTTTTTGACGACTGCGAAGGCTTGTTTTAAGAGCTTATTGCATACGGCGATCAGTCCTTGTTTTCCTGTTTTCCCTTTTGTTTTCAGTCGCTGATAAAGGGCTTTGCAGGCGGTGTTGGTTTTGATCGCATTCATTGCACACATGTACAGAACATCACGCAATTGTTTGCCACCCCGCTTGCAGATGCTATTCTTTCCCTGGACACTGGTTCCGCTGCTGTATTCCGTGGGCGATAAACCAGCGAAGCTGATTAACTGGCGATGATTAGATGTATGCTTAAAACCCTGCGTGAAGATGATCAGCATGGCTGTGGCCCGCTTGCCAAGTCCTTTAATGCTGCTTACATTTTTAAGTTGTTCTGGTTGCCATGCCTGTAGCAAGGTTTCAAGTTTCTCTTCTAAGTTTTTCATTTCCTTCTGCAGGCCGCCTTTCATTTTTTCCAACGACTTAATTGTATCCTGGCTTTGAACAGGAAGCAAGCGAAGGCTGTGTAACTGGTTATTGAACCGCTTGATTTGTTCACTGTACTCACGGATAGTGTTGTAAAGTTGTTTGCTCTGAAAGTAAGCCTGGTCGGGCATTTCCCACGATGGTGGTTGCTGCTCAATGCCGTAAAGACAAATCCAGCGGGCATCTTTCTTGTCACTCTTGTTTCGTTCCAAGTGCATTTGAATGAAGCGTTTAATGGAAAGAGCGTTGACGACACTTAAGGTGCAGCCATGCTGGTGAAGGAAGAAAGCCAGGCGGATGTAATACACACCGGTTGCCTCCATCACAAAATGATAGTGAGTGCCGGTGTGCTCCAAGATCTTTTCAAATCCTTTGCCGTTGTTTCCAACCTGCAGGTGAAATGGTTCTCCTAAATTGTTTTGATAACATACATCCAGCGTAGTGTGAGAAACATCGATGCCGCAGCAAGGCTTTTTTGTTTCCATTGTTTTGTGGTTTTGCGGTGAGGAAAAAGTAATTTTAATAAGCAAATACAAACTCGGAAGAACACTCTTACGCTGCGCTATCGATCCTAATGCAAGTTTTCGGATAACTTGTTGAACTGTTCAGCATCGGGTAAGAAAAGGGCGGGGATGATCATGTTAGAGGAGCTCAAGGCCCAAGCGTATTTTACATCTTAAGCCGCCCTTTGTTCTTTCGAAAACGAACTACTCAATTCAATACTAAAACTATTGAATTGTAAACATAGGAGCGTGTTACTGCAATGGCGGCTGAAGAACAAGTTTTGAGCAATAGCAATTCCATTCTACATTAGTACAAACGTGAAGCCGTGGAGCAAACAAGGCTACCACTGACAGCAACACTCTCCGCGTTAGCAGCGAACAAAACCGTTTGTTAGTGTGTTACAAGGGGATGAAATCCTTATTCATCATTATCGCGCTACTTTTTCAAGCAAAATCTTACGAACAGGAATACGTGACCATTAGTTTTAAAAATGACTATCAGGACGTTTACCGTTTATCCCTTCTTATTTATACTCCCGACGGAAAGAACCAGACGCGGGTGGGAGATGTAGAACCCTCGCAAATCAAGAGTTATTCTTTCCCGGCTGGCACTGAAATTTACATAGCCGATTGGAAGCAAGAAGCCTTCGCCATGAAGGGCAACGACATCCGGAGTACCGGTGCAAAGCCGACTTTCACATTGACTGACAGCAAACGCACTTTTCAGGTAGCCCTGAGCTCTCTCAAAAGAACCAAGGAAGCTGAAAAGAAAGAATGAGTAGTGTACCCCTTACCGGGGCAAAGAAGGGAGTGGGCCTGGCGCTCCAACTCAATACAAGTGTAGGGCCGTAGACGCGCAGACGCTGCTAACACAGTATTTATGCAATAAGGGCAGCAGTAGTAAATTCAGCCGGTTATCTTTATTTTGCTTCTGGAACAGGACTGAAGCAGTAGAACAAAATATCCCTTACTGCATAAATACCCGTCCCGTTACATGCCATTGATTGCAGTTTGTACTAAAACCCAAAATGAAATTTAGTTTGGCCAACTTCTTCAGGAAAAGTGAGATGCAAAATGTTGTAGCTGTAAACGCTGATGCAACAGATTACACCCAGAATGACCATGAATTTAGGTTTGTTTTTAACGACCCAGTACATACCGAAAAAGACGGTTGCCTTATTTCTTTTGGAAGTTTGCAAGAATGCAAGCTCTCCGAAATACTGACAATTTATCAAAACGAAAAGCCATCAGTTAAACTGGATTTCCACTATAAATATGCTTCATCCAGGACGCAGCTAGCTATTAAATTTAATCGGTTTGTAGCTGTTGGATTTAGTGGATATTTCTTTTTGTACGATTTATCAACTGGAACAGTTGTATTGTTTATAGACTTTAGAGGATACTTCAATGATTTTGAAACGTACAATGGCCATTTGTTTGTCACATATAATGCAGGTATTTACTGTTTGACAAACTATGGAGTTATTAAATGGCATAATAGCAATGTGGGTATAGACGGTGTTTTAATCACAGAGGTCAAAGAGGATAAAGTTTATGGCAGTGAACAAATAGACCCGCCAGACGGCTGGAAGGACTTTATTCTAGATTTGGAAACTGGACAACGTTCAAGCTAAACGGCAGGCAACATGGTATTCTTGCAATGGTGGCTAGCGTGCATGTTACCAGCTTTAAATTTCGAGTCAGCAACATATCTTTAACCAAAGCAGACGGAACACAGAATGCTTGTACTGCATAAAGCGTCGTCACGTTGTGCGTCATTTTAGGCAGCAGTCTGTCAATAAAGAATCAATGAAGATTTTAGCCATATTTATAGCTGTACTACTACCAAGCCTCATTTTAGCGCAACATCCAATAGATTCAATCGATTACTTTATCCAGAAGCAGGTTATAGATTATAAAATACCAGGACTTGCCATTGGTATTATTAAGGATAATGCCGTAGTATTTAAAAAGGGATACGGCAGAATCAGCACTGCAGACAGCTTGCCTGTGACTACTCAAACCATTTTCCCAATTATGTCTTGTACAAAAGCATTTACAGCGGCAGCCATCGGTATTTTAGTTGACCAGGGGAAACTTAAATGGGACGATAAGGTCACTAAGTATCTGCCACATTTCAAACTGAGCAATCAACTAACAACTAATAAACTGACGGTTAGTGATATATTAAGTCACAGGTCAGGATTAGAAGGTTTTGAAGGTGACCTGCTTTGGTATGGTACAGATTATTCCCGGCAAGAAATCGTGAGAAGAATCCAATATAGCCCTTTAAGAAAAACCTTTCGGAAGGATTTCGGTTATCAAAACGTCATGTACCTAATTGCAGGGCTGATTATAGAAAAGGTTACTGGCAAAACATGGGACGAGTTTATACATCAGGAAATATTCCTTCCTCTATCCATGAGAAACAGTTCTACAAGTATTAATGCATTATTAATGAGAAGGAACTATGCGCATCCCCATTTGAAAGATAAACCGATTCCATTGTTGAATATGGACAATATTGGTCCGGCAGGCTCGATAAATTCTACTATTGACGATATGCTTACGTGGTCGCAACTATGGATAAATGAAGGAGCTTATAAAGGAAAGAAAATACTCTCAACTGCTGCTTTTCAGACCATAACGAGCTCAAAAGTTAAGGTCTCAAATAAGTCTGATGAATCCTATGGCTTTGGCTGGTATATAGAAGATGAGAAGGAAAAAAGAGTGTTGAGCCATGGCGGAGGGATGCCGGGTTATAAATCTCTTATCATAATAGTACCGCAAAGCAAAATGGGAATTGTTATCCTGACTAACAAAATATCTTATTTAATTGAACAGTTGGCAGGCGTGGTACTGGAATATGTGGCATCAAAATCAATGAACTGGGAAGAGGTAGGCAGGCAATTGTATGGAAAGAATTTCCGATTTTCATGGGATGAGGAAAGTGATTCCAACTACCAGGCTTTTATACCTAATATATCCGGGTACAAAGGCGTATATGAGGATACGGCCTATGGGAAAGCAATAATTGAAGACAGGAATGGTCAAGCATATCTTTCTTTATTGCCCAGCAAAAAGCAGTTCACGGGGCAATTGTATTATCTAAGCAACGACAAGTTGAAAGTTGTATTTGCAGATGGGTTTGTTCCGGCAGGCGAAGTGCTCTTTTACAGAAGAGGCGGTAAGAAAGTAAGCGGGTTCAAACTAAATATAGAGAGCAGCGACTTTCATTTTAAGTATCTAAACTTCATAAAGAAATAAGAATACAAGAATTTTTTACATTGGAATTACGAACGCACAACATTGGTGGCTGTTGCACAACTCGACAACTACTCCTTTTTCTTTTTTGGAAGCCTTGGAGAGTACGCTATTTGAGGAAGAAGTCTACCCTGTTTTTGTTTATTCAATTCTCAAAGCATTCAACTGCTAAGTTTTTAAGTGGCGTTGAGTTGTGCAACAGCCACATTGGCTTTGCAATATCGTGGCAGACGAACAAGTGCTGAACAAAAGAACAATATTGAACTTTATCAATAAATTTAGGCTGACGAATCAATGAATGCCACCACATCGCAAAGGCGTTCTTCGTTAGCGGTCAGGCACCAAAAGCCTTTATCAATTCATGAAACAATTTAAAGTACTTCTTCTGACGTTTTTCGCATTTGCGGCATTGCTTGGCTTCTGGTACTGGGCAGACAAACAAGATTACTTCCAAACTGACTACAGGAATTTTTCGGCTGCAGAGCAACAGGTATTTAAATGGCAAAAAGGTGATAATGCTGAAAAGCTAATGCATCGCTACAGGCAACATTTTTTAGACAGCGAGTACGTCTTTCCAGGGCAAAGGGTGACAAAGATTGCCCTCTATCGTAACATATCAGTGATAAGTGCTATAACGAGCAAAACACTCAAACAAGACTACATTGACAATTTTGTTAAGTTCTGCAATGACACAACAAACTTTCATTGGGGCGAAACAACATGGCAATGGAGCGAAAGCAAATACTATTGCCGGCTTTACAATGCAGAAAACAAAGTGGTTGGCAAACTATACTTTTGTCTTGACGGCTGCGATATGACAAGCTCACTCCCTTTTTCGCCTAAAATGAAATTTGGCGGACTTTCAGTTAGAGGCAGTGACTACATCAATCAGTTAATCGGCGACAATACAAAGTGGGAATAGCGTTAACAAACTGCCCGAACCGCTAACAGGGGCTTGCCACTATACCGGCTGAAGAACAAGTGCTGAACCAATTAACTCTATTGAACTTCTGTAATAAATTTAAACTGACGGAATGCTAATGCCAGTACATCGGAAAGCCCAAATCCGTTGTAACCAAGCCTAATTGACACCACCAAAACTCAAAAGAGAATGACCAGATAAACCTTACTACTTTTTACAATCTCTTTAGCGACACTTCTCCTTACAAACTGTCAGATGAAGAAGAAATACTATTACCGGGAAGGAGGTAAAGAAGAAAAATTAATTGAAGCATCATCTGACAGCGCAGCTTATCTGGAAGCATATAAGTATTTTGAAATCTCCAAAAAGGTTCACAGTGACATGAAGAAAAGTATGGGTAGTACTTATTTATCAGCACCCATCACCTTTGAATTACTTAATGACAAACACGAAGACATAACTTACAAGGTGTCTTTGGCAAACAAAGACAGTCTGGAAAACAGCATTTCCGAAACAATCAATGATTTACCAAACAGCATTGAACAATCTGTAAGTAAAATCAGAGAAGAGAAACATGGTACCGGTGCGAAGTATGACACTGGCGGACTGTATTTAGCTGCGATAAAAGTTGTAAGCGCAAAGTTTGTCACAAAGGAATATTCAAATTACAAAGACATAGCACTACGCTACAAGAACATAAGTGACAAAGTTGTTACAGCTATTCGTTTCAAATGGTACGGCGAAAACGCATTTAATGAACCTGCCGATATAGGGGCATTAAGTGAAGGTTGGGGCGATGGATTTACGGATGACGCCTTGAGACCCGGCGCAACAGATTATGGACAATGGAGCATTCTTAGCAGGGATGGAAAGAAAGTTTTAATTGCCTATCCTTATGAAGTTGTTTTTAAGGACGGGTCAAAATGGGAACTCCAACAGTAGGATGGTACTCTGAAATTCAGAAGGCTGTGCTTACAACATGGGGCTTGCTGCTATAGTGGAGTGAAGAATAAGTCATCAGCTAATAATCGCTATTCGGCTTTAGTTCCGGCAGACGGAACGCTGATGAACAGAAGTAGTAAACATCAAACAATATATCTTTATAAGCAGCGGTTTGGGGCTGGACGTTCAATGAATGCCGCCACAGCAGCAAGCCCTGTACGTTGTGCGTCATACCTCAATGCACATCGCTTTAAAAGTGGTTTAGCTATTGGCTGTTCGCTGCCTAACAAGAATAGAATTCGCATGAGTAATTTTAAACACATATTTCTTATAATTACTCTGGGGCTTAGCCTACTACCTAGCCCGCATTTTGTTGCACAACAATATAAGCCCAGCCAGCAGAAAACAGTTCATGCACAAACACAGGAGAAGCCGAAAACAAACAGAGAGATCATTGGAAAAGAACATTACGCTTTGAGTAACGGGCTCAAAGTTTATTTGTGGGAGAAGTATCACAGAGATTTTGACAAAACCTTTAAGCAAAGTCGCAAGATCGTATTGCTCGTTCATGGCAAAACGTGGTCCGGCAGACCGGATTTCGATCTGCAAATTCGTGATTATTCGCTGATGGATTTTCTGGCCCATAACGGCTATGATGCCTGGTCGATTGACATACATGGTTACGGTCGGTCGGATAAGACAGACAAAGATTGGTCAGACACTGAATCTGCATCTAAGGATATTGGAGCAGCAGTTGATTACATTTTGGAGCAAAAAGGCGTTAATAAAATTTCAATTCTCGGCTGGTCCTGGGGCGCGCAAACGACAGGACTTTATACGATGAATCACCCGGAGAAAGTCAGTAAATTAATATTATATGCGATGGGTTGGAAAGGGCGGCCTGGTAATAAGGCACGACCTATACCAAAAGAGCAATACCGGATTAACGATGAAGCTGCAGCACGCACAGATTTCATTGAAGGACAGTATGAACCTGATGTAGTTGAAAAATATGTGAAGGAGGCGTTAGCAGCCGATCCGAAATCCCCCAATGGTGTCATAGTTGACCAAATTACCAAATTACCAATCCTGAACCCTGAGGTCATTAAAGTACCAACGCTAATTATTCATCCGGAAAAGGACTTCCTGGCCACGGAAGCAGAAACCCTAGAGTTTTTTGCCAAACTTGGAACAACTTATAAAAGTTACATTGCTCTGCCGGATGGCGGCCACGCCATTATGCTCGAGAAAAATTACAAAAAATTTCAGTCTGCGGTTTTAGGTTACCTGAACCAACCGTGATTTTTCAACATGCAGGAAAGATATTAAAAAAGAGTTGCGAAAACATTACGAAGTATATGATTGAAGACGGATTAAAGTTACAACAACAAATCAGCAACAGGGATTGCGGCTGGGCTACAGGATCACAGACAGCTGCCACTTGGTAAGGCCACATTCCGCAGTGCTTTATCGACAACCATTTGTTAAAAATTTCGGGTAATAGCCAATCAAAAAAATGGAGACGCATAGATTTTATAAAGATGGAATGAATTGGTATATCGATTTGCCAGCTTACCTGGAGCAAGGAGGAAGGCCCGGTGATTTGCAAATGGTTGACGGTGCAGACACAATGCTGGACTTCATGTCTGGCGGCGAAGGGGATGTTATGGTACAAGTATCAAGAGAGCCATTTGAAGGTTCTGAGGTTTTGGAATTGACCGAAAAATGTGACCCCCACATTGGTGGCGCTTACTACCTGTTACAAACGTATCAGGGGCAAAACATAAATAAGCGGATGTGGCTCTGCGGAGTAACAGAGTTCGTCTTTGGTGATCTGCCGGAACGCATTTACATAAAAAGTACTGACACAGACAGGTTTGCCTAGGGTCAGAAATTTCAGGGGCAACGAACGGCATGTGTTTCATACAAGCACTACAGAAAATTGAATTTGCGCTTACCAGGAAAGTCGCAACCGGTGAAATCCTGTTAGCGACTGGTAAATTTAAAATTGGATATTATTCTTGCTACAATGATAATTCCTGTTCCAACCAGGATGAAACTTAACGAATGTAACCATACCCCGTAAGCTAGAACAATGGCCCCAATAGAACGAACTATCAGATTGACCGGCTTTGCCTGAAGTAGCATCCATTTACCCAGCTCTGTTTCTGCGAGTTCATTAATATCCTGTTTCCAGACAATAAAACTTCCAAAGATTGAAAGCCAAATAAAGAGATTAAAGCGTATGCCAGATTGTTAACCCATAGAAAATAAATACCCAGTACAATTCCTATACAATCGGAAATAAGTTTTGGCAGGTAAGAATGTTGTAACATGATCCTTTCCATGAAATTAAATTTAGTACCTTCTTTCATCACTTAGATCGTTATGATGTTATACTTATCACTAATGGTTTAGTGGTTCGGGAACACAGGGTTTCATTGTCACCTTAAATCGTGTTTTACAACGCCACCGTCCTTTCGGCCATTAGGTTTAACGGGGTCATTTGTTTCTATTCCCTAACCAGTTTGTATTGAACGGTTTTGGTTTCAGGCCTGTCGCCCTCCCGGTCGAAACTTTCAATTAAAATGATGTTTTTGTCAATGAAAGCAACTGTTTGCCGTACATGGATGGCTTGCTTTGAAACCGGGTTTACTAACTCTCCAATCAAGTTTGCGGTCTTGGATTTTTGATCCCAATCACCAACCAAACTTAATATTCCGGTACCCATATTAGTTATAGTAGTCAAGGCAAATTTTTTGTTCGTGTTGTTGAAACCCATTGTAATAATGGATTGGTAGTCCATGCCCATCATCTCTCCCTTTTGCTCCATTTCTAAAAAGCGTCCGCCAAGCAACATATTATTTTTAGACTTAACCGTTACAATTTTCGGCTCTTTTCCTTCGCCCATAGACATGGTGATCTCCATTCTGAAATTTCCAGCATATTGTTCCATTAATGAATGAACACCAGAAGGTGTCAGGTATTCAACCCACGGGTCAGTTGTCTGTGCATTCATGGTTTTGCAATTAAAAAGCAGTAAAATTAAAAGAAGTGTAATTCTCATAAAGTGTGTTATTAACTACAGGCGAATTAGATGATAAATCACAGGCGCTTCCTGCCTGTTCTTCCGTCATCTTTTAATTCACTGAGCATATTGTCAGATCCATGATGTTCTCAATGTGAATGACAATGTTATTATGTTCGTTGATTCGGTGTTACAGCTTACCATAAAGGCAAAACTAAAAACCTGCAGCGGTTCATTTAATTATTATCTGGTTCATAGGGTCCACCTGTTTCGCCCCACCCCCATTTAGGCATCGGCTCACTTACTGCCATCGGGTTTTCTATAAGATGTGAGTTAATAACGGCAAGCCTTGTTCCCCATTCAATATATCCAACAAAAGCAGAACGGAACTCCGGGTCGCTTTTCAAACCTACCTCATCTGCGGTCTGAAGTAACAGCTGCACCCAACGCTGACGTTTTTCTTCGGTCAGCATTCTGCCTATATGTTTCCCGATCATTTTGGCGTGGCTACCGTTATCTTCCCTTGTATA
The DNA here is from genome assembly GCA_035645595.1 of Flavisolibacter sp. Taxonomy (GTDB): domain Bacteria; phylum Bacteroidota; class Bacteroidia; order Chitinophagales; family Chitinophagaceae; genus Flavisolibacter. Next base: position 9,658 of record DASQMG010000407.1, read on the forward strand.
AAAATTGCCGCCACCGAACACTTCTGCAACAAAATGAGAAACGTGTTTAATATGTTCCGGCGACATGTTTTTGAAAACTTCACCCAACAGGTTGTCTTTTAGAACCTTCCCATAGAACCTGGTAAATAATGCTTCAAAGGTGTTTATGTCACCAGCCCATTCGTAAAGTGTAGGAATGTTTTTCATTGCCCTGTTGTATAAATATTTCAAAAACCATCCTATGTAAAAATTACCCTAGGCAGAGGTACACCGTTTTATCCATAAGTCATGTTACCAGGTCGCTTTAGATACAGTACGCTGTTAGCGGTTCGTTGTTCTTGACTGCAGTTTTGAACAACGAACCGCTAACAGCGTACTGTATCTAAAGCG
>DASQMG010000408.1:0-2603 GCA_035645595.1 Flavisolibacter sp.
GACCTGGGCTTTGGTACGGTGCTTACCCATGTAAAAGATGGCATTGCCCGCGGTACGGGTAGCATTGTAACCCTAGCTAATGACAAAGAAAATTTAGTAATGCTGAAGCAACGGGCATCGGCGCATTATTCTTTTACTAAAGGTTCATCAACTCAAAGCTATCCCGGTTCGATGATGGGCATGATCGCCTTACTGCGTCAAACGTATCTGGATGCGAAATGGTATAAAACCCGCCCGGCGAAAGAAGGGGTCAACATTAGCCTGGACGCCTGGAGCAACATACAGGACTTGCCACAAATTTTTGAGGCAAACGATAAATGGAATGACCTGCGTGCTGATAGAATTGGTGATGAAGCAGGCGTGCAATATATTATTAAAGGCGGTGGCAATGAATACCAGCGCATAGCCGATATTAAAGCTACTAAAGCTACCTACATCCTTTCTCTTGAATACCCGCAGGCCCAGGATGTAGAAGATCCAAGTGACGCAAGATTTGTATCGCTAACAGACATGAAGCACTGGGAACTGGCACCTACTAACCCGGCGGCGTTAGAAAAAGCTGGGATTCCGTTTTGCCTCACGACGGCTGACTTACGTGATGCAAAAACGTTTTTGACCGCTTTGCGTACTGCTATAAATTATGGCTTGTCGGAAAAAGCAGCCATGAATGCACTTACAAAAACCCCGGCCGAAGTTTTGGGTATTTCAGGAATGGTAGGCACATTAGAACCGGGTAAGCTCGCTAATTTCCTGATTACTTCAGGACCTGTTTTTAATGCATCTACCACCATTTTTCAAAATTGGGTACAGGGGCAGAAGAATGGAGTAAAAGACGATGTGTATAACGAGATGCGGGGTAAATACAACCTGGTACTTACTACGCCGACCGGCACGGCTAACTATACTCTTGATTTTAAAACGCCTTCATCCGCTACAACCTTGTTGGGAAAAGATACCGTTACATCAAGGTTCTACTATGACGGCCGTAATGTTCGGATTAACGTAGCGCCTGAAAGAAGAGGTGACGCTAACCTGCGCCTAACGGGAACCGTAAGTGGCAATGAATGGTCTGGTTATGGTGAAGACAGTTCTGGTAACCGGTTTACCTGGACCGCCGCTTACTCTGCCAGGCAGGATACGGCAAAGGCAAAAGCAGATAGTGCCCGCAGCCGTCCTATAGGGGCGTTAGGTAGAGTTACTTATCCTTTTTTGCCGTATGGCTGGGAAGAGAATGCGGCGCCAAAGCAGGAAACCATTTTAATCAAAAATGCCACTGTATGGACAAGTGACGACGCTGGTATTTTGCAAAACACCGATGTGTTACTGAGGGCTGGAAAGATAGCAGGGGTAGGAAAAAATCTCTCTGCCGACGGTGCCAGGATTATCGATGGAACTAACAGGTTTGTTACACCAGGAATTATAGACGAACATTCGCATATTGCTGCTGCTTCTATCAATGAAGGAGGGCAGAGTGTAACATCGGAAGTTCGTATAGCAGATAATATGAATCCCGATGACATCAACATCTATCGCCAGTTAAGTGGGGGGGTGACCACCTCGCATATTTTGCATGGCTCAGCTAATACAATTGGCGGGCAAACGCAATTGATAAAGCTTAGATGGGGTGTTAACGATGAGGATATTAAATTCAAAGGATGGACAGGACAGATAAAATTTGCCTTGGGGGAAAATGTAAAACGTTCGCCGGCGCAGGCAGGGCAAAACAACCGTTTCCCTGATACACGCATGGGCGTGGAACAGGTGCTGGAAGACGCGTTTACCCGGGCGAAAGAATATGAAAGAGCCTGGAAAACATATAACAGCGAGGGCAAAAAAGGTGCGGCGCCCAGAAGGGACCTGGAACTGGATGCTTTGGTTGAAATATTAAACAACAAACGCTTTATTACCTGTCACTCTTATGTGCAAAGCGAGATTAATATGGCTCTTCATATGGGCAACAAAATGGGCTACAAATACAATACGTTCACCCATATTTTAGAAGGGTACAAGGTAGCGGATAAAATGAAGCTCCATGGCGCTAATGCTTCTACTTTTTCTGATTGGTGGAATTATAAGATGGAAGTAGTGGATGCTATTCCCTATAATGCCTACCTGATGCAACAGGCAGGACTGAATGTCGCTATTAACTCCGATGACGCAGAAATGGCCCGTCGCCTGAACCAGGAAGCGGCTAAGATGGTAAAATATGGCGGCGTATCAGAGATTGATGCCCTGAAAATGGTTACCATCAATCCCGCAAAAATGCTACATGTAGAAGATAAAGTAGGCAGTATCAAAATTGGGAAGGATGCGGACGTAGTGCTTTGGAGCGAACACCCGTTAAGTATTTATGCCAAAGCGTTATACACTATTGTTGACGGTACCATTTATTTTGATCGGGAAAAAGACTTGCAGATGGAAAAAACCGTAGCTGCCGAAAGAATGCGTATTGTAAAAAAGATGAATTCAGAAAAACGTAGCGGCGCACCCGTTATACCTGCGCAGCCGAGTTACCAGGTGATGCAATCTTGCGGCGAACATTATCATAACCACGGCCTGCTTGTAGTTGATGCTAACCACTTAGAAAACAATTAAACAGTTAC
>DASQMG010000409.1:0-8443 GCA_035645595.1 Flavisolibacter sp.
TGCACATTTATAATAAGCAACGGGATCTCAAGCATCATAGCTAAACCCATTGCTTCACCCTTCAATGCAAGACCCGGGCCCGATGTGCTGGTAATGCCAAAAAGCCCGCCATACGATGCGCCAATGGCTGCAGAAATACCGGCTATTTCATCCTCGGCCTGGAAGGTTTTTATCCCGAAATTTTTATGCTTGCTCAACTCGTGTAAAATATCAGAGGCAGGTGTAATAGGGTAAGTTCCCAGGAAAAGCGTTAAACCACTTTTTACAGAGGCCGCAATTAGGCCATATGCCAATGCCTGGTTGCCCATAATACTACGATACGAACCTGCTTCCTGGACCGCTTTTTCTACTTTGTACTGGGTAGTAAAGGTTTCAGTGGTATCGCCATAGTTATAACCTGCTTTTAAAGCTTTTAAGTTACTGTCCAAGATATCGGGCTTGCGGCTGAATTTTTCTTCTAAAAACTGTTCGGTGTTTTTCATGTCGCGGCCATACATCCAATATAAAAAACCCAGTACAAACATATTCTTAGCACGGTCTTTTTCCTTCGTACCCATCTGGTAATCCTTCAAAGCCTCCCGGGTCATTTTTGTGATGTCCATTTTTATCACTTCGTACCCTTCCAGTGTATTGTCTTCAATTGGATTAATGCCATCGGGATAATTGGCAAGACGTAAATTTTTAGTATCGAAGCCATCAACGTTTACAATCACTTTCCCGCCAGGTTTTAGGCTTTTTAAGTTCGTTTTTAATGCTGCGGCGTTCATAGCCACCAGTACATCCCAATAGTCGCCGGGTGTGTGAATGCTTTCGCTTGAAAAACGCAGCTGGTAACCGCTTACACCGGGCAGGGTTCCCTGTGGTGCACGAATCTCTGCCGGGAAATCGGGAAAGGTGGAAAGATCGGCGCCCAGCATGGCTGTATTATTTGTAAACTGTGTGCCGGTAAGCTGCATACCATCCCCACTATCACCGGCAAATTTTATAACTACATCTTGTAAAACTTCTTGTTTGCGGTCCATCGGGCAAAGATAAAAAGGTTTGAGGTTTGCTGTTTAGGGTTTTGGGTTCTTTGGTGCAGCCATAATTGTTTTTTATACGTTATTGTTCAATTACTCCGTGTACGAATCTTTTTGAAACCGATGCCGCACCGGAAGTGGTTTCTCATCTTAATACTATCACGGTGTCCACACCTGCGCAATGGAGTAAGATGAGGCGGGTCAAATGATGACCGACTGCCAGGCACCGTTCCGAGCTTATGGTGGGGAGATAAAAATGAAACGAGGATTGATAGGAAGTCTGTTTGGAAAGGCAGCGAAGCGTAAATTTTTCAGTAAGTAAGCCTCAGCCAGGTTTACTTCCGGATTTTTTACTACCCCTGATTATTGGGTTATTGCTTTACTTCTTTTACAATGTTACGTAAGGTTAACATTTCTCCTCCCTAGTTGTATTAATCGCGGTAACGTATTACTTTTCTTGGCTAGCAAAGTTTATTTAAAGAAATACCTGTGATTAATGCGTTTAGTGAATCAATTTAAGAAGTTAGGGATTGTAAGAATATTATCTGCCTTAAGGCATTTCCGTAGTCTGCGAAAAAATGATCCTTTATATAAGAAATATGGAATAAAGAAAAAGCCCTGGCAAAGCTTATCATACAATTCAATAGCGGAGCATAGTGATGATTTCCCATGGATGGATCAGCCTGTCACGACAGCAATGATCCAAAGCATGCCATTATACAAATCATTTGACAATGGTATTCAGCAACAACTTTTACAGTGGCCAGAAAAAGGGCTTATCCTTTTACCCCAGTTTTTTAAGCGTGAAGAGATAGATAAGACCGAACAGTCGATTACGGGGGGCCTGACAGAAAAAAATAAGCAAAAATATTTTTCCAACCGCCTCATTAATCTTCATAAAACAAATAAGCTGGTTAACTCTCTCTTCAGAGATATTGACTTACAAAAGTTATTGTCCTTTGTACTTGGCAAAGAAGCGCTTCCGTACCAAACCATTAATTTTTATAAGAGTTCCTCGCAACTTGCACATAGTGACAGCTTGCACCTTACCACGGAGCCTTTGGGATATTTAATTGGTGTATGGATAGCTCTGGAAGATGTGGTGCCAGGCAGTGGCGAATTTTTTTATTATCCCGGCAGTCATAAGTTTAAATACCTTATGAATAAGGATTTTGATGCTAAAAATAATTCCTGGAGCCTTGATGTGAGGCTAAATGAAAAGTATGAAGATAAAGTTGCACAGGTTATCCAGGAAAATCAACTGAAGCCGGAAACCTTTTTGCCGAAAAAAGGCGATGTGATAATCTGGCATGCCAACCTCCTGCACGGCAGTCATCCTAAGAAGGACATCTCTCTAACACGGAAAAGTTTGGTAATGCATTATTTTGCCAAGGGAGTACTATGCTATCATGAAAGCATGGAAAGACCTGTCGTGTTCTAATACCCTGGGTTGTGCTCTTATATTGCGCAAAAGCACAGCGATAAATTTATTTCATTATCCTGATGTAGGTACTTACAATTGTATATGTATATAAGAAAAATCACTCGGCATACTTATACCCCACTCCCCTTACCGAATGAAAATATTTAGGATTCCTGCTATCCGCTTCAAAATATTTGCGAAAGCTCAAAATAAAATTATCGATGGTTCTTGTTGTTGGATATACATTATAGCCCCAAACTGATTGCAGTATTTTTTCCCTTGGTACTACTTCATTTTTATTTTCAATCAACAGCTTCAGCAGCATAGCTTCCTTTTTACTCAAATCTATTTTTTCGCCTCCATGTGTTGTTGCCTGTTGCGCTTTAAAATCAACGGTGTTACCCCCAAAAAGGTAGGTATCGCCAACAGAAGATTTATCCTGCAGCCTTTTATTTTTATGAATCAGCTTTTGTACCCGCAGTAAAAGCTCTTCTAAATTAAAAGGTTTGGTAAGGTAATCATCAGCGCCTTTTTTTAAACCGGTTACCCTGTCGGCACTGCTGTCTTTGGCACTTAATATTAAAATGGGAACCTCGGTATTAGTAAGCCGGATGTTTTGCGTAACGCTAAAACCATCCACTTCGGGTAGCATAACATCCATAATGATCAAATCAAAATATTCATTACCTACTGCTTTCATCGCCTCCACACCATCAAAAGCAGAAGTAATCTGGTAGCCTTCGAGCTCTAAACTCATCTTTAGCGTTTCGTGCAGGTTGGCTTCGTCTTCCACTAATAAAATAGATGGTTTGGAAAGGTCGATCATGATGTAGGGAATTGAATAATGAATTTACTTCCTGCCGGCTGATTATCTTTTATAAAGATGGCGCCGCCATGGTCTTTTACTATTTTATAGCAGATGTACAGGCCCAAACCGGTGCCTTGTGTTTTTCTTGTTTGCTCGTTACCTATGCGATAAAATTTTTCAAACACGGCCTTCTTTTCATCATCAGGTACACCATAGCCTTCGTCAGCAACCTCCAGTAACATTGCGCCGGCACTTTTTGTTAAGGACAAGGAGACAGGCTTTTCCTTTGGCGAATACTTATTGGCATTTTCTAACAAATTAGAAAGCAAAAGCTTTAGCAGGGTGGCATCACCTTCTACTTCTACCTCCGCTTCTATGGCTACCTGTATTTTCCTGTCGGTGTAGCGGCACTGGAAGGCTTTTACAACATCTTTTACCAGTTCCGAAAAATCAAGATCTTCTTTAGCGATACGGTAATCCTTCCCCTCTAATCGGGAGGAAATAAGAATATTGTTAATTAATGTGTCCAGCCTCAACGTTTCATGCAAGGTAGCCTGTATCAGCTTTTTTTTCTTTTCTTCTTCGAGGCTGTACTTCTGCATTGTTTCCAAATTAAGGCGGGAAACGGCAATAGGGGTTTTAAGCTCATGCGTTACAGCCATTACAAAATTTTGTTGCTGCTGCTGCAACTTAAACTGGCGTCGTACCGACCGGTAAATGAAGACAGCGCCTACAAAAATCAGCAGTAAAAAAGCACTTCCTTCGCCCACGTATTTATATACTCCCCGTTGCTGCTGCGCCTCTATTTCTTTTACCTGCTGCGCATAGTTACGTTGCGTAGTCTTTACTCCTTGTTTTTTTAATTCATGTATTTCTTTATTCTGTTGCAATAAAGAAAACGACCACCACACAAGGGCTGCAATAATGTAAAGGAGAAGCACCCAGTAAACAATAGTAGCTATGCGAAGTTTGCGCTTGCTGTCCGTAGCCATACCTATTGGGGTTTCTTTTCTATGCGGATGCCAACATTCATTATGTTATCGAGCGGATCATCACGCATAATCTGCTCAAGCGAAAAAGTATAATCGCCGGATTTAGAGAAGGAGAACCTTTGAGCGTCAAGGGTAAAAGCAATACGGTGTTCGAAAATATCATCCATGCCGGAGCCAAGCCAGCCTTCTTTACCGGCAAGGGGTAACTCCAGGCTAAATTTTTGCGCAGAGTCAGCGGGGCTTTTTGCATACAGGTTAACCCATATATTATTGTACCTGTATTTATTATTATGGCGCACAATTAAATACACCTGGTAAGGAACAGCCGTATCCCTGATAGTAAATTTAAACTCCGGTTTATAATTACTCTGCCATTGATGCTTTGGAATAGCTTGTACTTTTTCATAAAGGTCAATGGTAGTGCATGAGGAAAGCCAAAAGCAGCAAACAATTGGTAGCAGGCAGAGAAAGTAATAAACATTCTTTCTGGTAATCATGCTGTAAAACTAAAGAGGGTTTTTTAAAAGTGGCCAATGCTAAGGAGCTTTGCTTACTGCCACTTACAATTAGATTTCAACTGGTCAACGGTGCAGGGAAAGTAATGCGAAGCAAGAACGCTTCGCCCAGGGATTGAATCAGGGCTCGAACCTAACGGCTTTACGCTTCGCTATAACACATTCAATACCTGCTCTTTCGCCTTTTCCAGTTCATCCTTCATCATCACCACGCTTTTTTGTATGGTAGAATCGTAGGCCTTGGCGCCGGTAGTGTTGATCTCTCTGCCAATTTCCTGTAAAATAAAAGAGAGCTTTTTGCCTTTGCTTTCCTCGGGCTCATTTAAAATAGTAGTAAAATAATCGCAGTGGTTTTTTAACCGCACCTGTTCCTCGGTAATGTCAATTTTTTCTATGTAATAAACCAGCTCCTGTTCCAGCCGGTTCTCGTCATAATTTTCCTTGCCTACATTTTCCTCTAACAATTTTTTTATGCCTTCTTTTATTTTACCCTGGCGTAGTGGTTCCAGCCTTGCTACATCATCCTGCTGCATCAAAATATTGCGGATGCGTAGTTCCAACTCCGCCTTTAATGAATTACCCTCATCTACCCTGTGCGCATTTAAATCATCAATTGCAGCCTGAACGATAGATGAAAAACTTTTCCATTCTTCATCGGTTAGAGTTTCGCTGGTGGGAGTAATCACCTCGGGTAGTTTGATGAGCGTACTTAAAATAGAAGAAGTATCTAACCCTAATTCTTTGGATAAAGCCTCTAAAGGTTTATAGTAAGCCTTAGCCAGATCAGTATTAATGCTTACAGGTTTTGCATTGCCGGTTTCCTTTAAATTGATATTGCACTCCACCGTTCCCCGACCCAGCTTTTCTGATAGCAGTTTGCGTATGTCGAACTCAAAGGGTTTTAAAAAAGCCGGCATTCGTATCTGCAGGTCAAATTGTTTTCCGTTCAATGATTTAATATCCACAAGAAAAGTTTTGTCACCTACATTTTGCTCTGCTCTTCCAAAGCCCGTCATTGATTTTAACATGCACTAATTTTTTATTGAAGACTGTAAATTTGTTTATTCCAAAAGATAGAAGCGGTAAATATAAGGCAAAGAAAAAGCCCCGCAGATGCGGGGCTTAATATTGAGATGGGTTAGTAAGTAAAGGAAAATAAATTTCCTATCACAATATTAAAAAGATTTTTCACTAACGAAAAAAAAAACATGTTTTTTTTATGCACATTTTTTTTATGACTTGTGAATTGAGAGTATCATTTGTGATGATAGAAAAACTGTTCCCTTCTTTTCTTCATGTCTTTGCTTTTTCCTTTGAAGGAATTACTGATGTAGTATGCGCATTTATAAAACTTCAAATCAAAAGGTGAAACCTCAAATCACTTCTACCTTTGAAGAAAATTTTTTAGATGCGCTTTCCTACAATTGTTCCTTTAACAGAGATTGCGGCTTTAATTGGTGCGCAAATTATCGGTAGCCAAGATGGTGCTGCAAGTGGTGTCAACGAAATTCATAAAGTAGAAGAAGGCGATCTGGTTTTTGTAGATCATCCAAAGTATTATCAAAAATGCATTAACTCAGCAGCTACTTATATCATTATTAACCAGGTAACCGATTTTCCCCCGCACAAGTCTTTGCTGTTGGTAGATGAACCTTTTGAAGCTTATCAAAAAATTGTAGCACATTATCGTCCGTTTACTCCTTTGCAAAAAACAATAAGCGATTCCGCAAGCATCGGAGAAGGAAGTATCATCATGCCCGGCGCTATCATCGGCAATGGCGTTGAAATAGGAAACAACACGATCATTTACCCGGCTGTCGTTATTATGGATCATTGCATAATCGGTAATAATGTAATCATTCAAAGTGGAACCGTTATTGGCAGCGATGCTTTTTACTACAATAAAAAGGTGAGCAGGGATGTTCACTACAAAAAAATGCTGAGCGGCGGCAGGGTGGTAGTTGAAAATGATGTGGAGATTGGTGCCAACTGTACTATTGACCGGGGGGTAAGCGGCGATACATTAATTGGCGCCGGTACCAAAATAGATAACCTTGTACATATTGGCCATGATACAATTATCGGTAAAAACTGTTTGCTTGCCGCACAGGTGGGTGTAGCTGGCGCCACCACTATTGAAGATGAAGTTATTCTTTGGGGACAGGTAGGGGTTAGCAAAACACTTACTATTGGTAAAGGTGCCGAAATATATGCGCAGAGTGGCGTACCGGCAAGTATAGAGGGTGGCAAAAAGTATTTTGGCTCCCCCGTTGAGGATGCGCTAACAAAAAAGAAAGAGCTGGTATGGATAAAACGAATACCCGTTTTATGGGAAAAGGTGTTTGGAAAGTGATGCGGGAGTGAGAACCCAGTAGAAAAATTGCAATTACCGGTTTGCTATAAATGCTATAGTTCTTTTACGGGGCTGTTAATGGCTAGTGGCTCTTTGCATAAAGACAACCCTCCCCGCTTCTGTGTCCTGCCTCCTGTATTTTGTCTCTGGTATTCTCCTTTTATCATACCATTTACAATTTGTTTTGTTACTTGCTTTCCACTTTGGGAAAAGCTACCGTCCATACAAGTTTTTTATTTTTCTTATTTCTATTCCTCACACAACAAGGCTTTGCGCAATACAAAGTAAAAGGCCATGTGTACGATAGCTCCCGCACGTATGCCATTGAAGCCGTAACCGTGCAAAGCACAGGCGGACGGATAACAGCAACCGATTCAACAGGGTTTTATACAATTGATGTGGCCGAAAAAGATTCGGTATGGTTTTCTTTTTTAGGAAAGGCAACGCCTAAATACCCGGTGCTGAAAATTGCCGATGTAATGCAGTTTGATATTGCCCTGCGTTTAAAAAGCGATGTAATGAAAGAAGTAAGAATAAAAACCCGCAATTATAAAGAAGACTCTTTACAAAACCGGAAGGATTATGCTAAGGCGTTTAATTTCCGCAGGCCATCGTTTGAGACCATGACCTCGGTTACCTCCTCCGGCGTTGGCTTTGATGTGCAGGAGATCATTCGCCTGTTTCAATTTAGAAAGAACAGGAGTATGGAAAGGTTCAGGGAACGGCTGGAGCAGGAAGAACGGGATAAGGCCATCGACCACCGCTTTACAAAAGGTTTGGTGAGGCGCTTAACCGGCATTGTTAAAGAAGAAGAACTAACTGACTTTATGAAAAAATACAGGCCTACGCTTGAGTTTATAACCGGTACCTCCGATTACGATTTCCAGTTTTTTATTAAGATTGCCTATGAAGAATATAAGAAGACAAAAGCAATTTGAGGGTAAGCCAGGCCTGTACGGTTTCGGCGGACTCCTTAAAATAGAATGACACATGTAAAAACCTCACAGGTTTTAAAAAGCGTTTTAGAAAGCCGTACTTTGATTTCAAATCATTTTCATGCGGCTACTACCTCTATTTTCAATTTTTCTATTCTCCTGCCAATCCTATAGATCGCTTCACCAAAAAGCAATTGTTGTTGATACACATAACGATGTTTTATCTACCGCTACAATGAAAGGCCTTCATATTGAAAATGACCTCACGGGCAAAACCCACTCCGATATTGCCCGTTTTAAAAAAGGTGGTGTGGATGCCCAAATCTTTTCCATCTTTTGTAATGAACGTTTTGGTAAAGACACCGCTTACAAATTTGCCAACATCGAAATAGACTCGT
>DASQMG010000410.1:0-1771 GCA_035645595.1 Flavisolibacter sp.
ACCTATTCGCCCCTTCTTAACCTGCTTTTAATCGCTTCCCGCTCGTGTTAAATAATACCGCCAAGCTTTGTAAAAAGACAGCCATAAAGTTAACTGCCCGCAATTATTTATAAATCAATGGGTTAGAAGCCTTTAAAAAGTAGCCTTCACTTATGGATCAATCGCTCGAAGAACTATAATTAAGCTATATTAAATTCTAATTGTAAAACTTCAGTTTGTGCTTCAAGGCTTTAATCAAAAGAGGGCTAAATAATTTCTCCAGCGTTTCATTTTTAATCGGAGAATCTCAAGTTCAAGGTTTGAAGAAATTTTCAAAACTTACACCTTGTCTATTTGCAGTGCATTTTTTTGTTTTAAGCATTCGCTTCATTTGCTTACAAATGCTGTTAACTCCCCTGCGATCATTCGTAACCTTCTTTGTTCGTTTTGTTCAAGATGCACAGCGATCCACTCGCCGAAGTATTCATTTTCCAGTAGTAGACGCACCTGTTCCTTTTTTATTCTTGTGATGCTTTCCCTGCTCATAGAATCGCTTTTTTCAGTTCATCCATCGCCATTTTTATTTCCCTTACTTTGCCTACCCGCAGGATATCAATGCTGGCGAGCAACTTATATAACAACTCATCCTTTCCTGCAGCCTTAGATACATTAGGGTGTAGGGGTTCAATCATTAACCCCCGTATGTCACCTTTCTCATCGGGCCAGGCATATTGCATTTCGGCGGGAAAAAAGCCTATATAATAGGGATGAGAATGCGCAGTCCCCAGACCTGTTACCATAGCGCCAGGACTGGTTGGGAACACATACTTAAGGCCATATTGAATGAACTCCATAAGGGCCAGTCGATGAACACTGCGGACTTCTGCACCGTACAACCCTGCTTTTTCACTTCGTTTCAGTGACGCTGAGATTTCGGAAAGCGGGATAAACAACCCGGCTGATAAATCCCTATAGTGCCAGGGTTTGTCCTTCAAACTCACCAGCTTTACTAAAATAACAATATCCTGGGGGCGCATCATATCCAAAAATACAACTTTGTTCGCTGTTCGCAAACCACGAACAAGAAACAGGAATTTGTCCTTAAAAGAAGAGGCAAGAGAGCCGAATAAACCCAATATCCGGCTCATTATTTCTATATATTTGAGCCGAATAAATATCGAATCGGCTCATGCTCACCTATAACTGGCAACATAAGGACTGGCCTCAGTTTACCTATTCACTTCGGGAAGTGGAAGATGACCTTTTTTTACTGGCAGAGAAAACAGGTAAGATGAGTGGCATCGTCAGCGCATTGCCAGAAGAAATTAGAATGGAGACAATGGTTGACCTGATGGTCGCTGAAGCCATCAAAACCTCGGAAATTGAAGGCGAGTATTTTAGTCGTAAAGACGTTATGTCTTCCATTAAAAATAATTTAGGGCTTAATCGAACCATTGAAGCAGTGAAGGACAAAGGCGCAGAAGGAATCGGCAGCTTAATGATTGATGTTCGTAATGCTTACCATGAGCCACTAACGGAAGAAAAACTTTTCCATTGGCATAACTTACTTTTCCCAGAACCAAAAGGGGTAAGCATTGGTGCCTGGCGAACTCACGAGGAACCGATGCAAGTCGTTTCAGGTGCCTTGGGAAAGGAAAAGGTTCATTTTGAAGCACCACCATCCAGTCAAGTGCCAAAAGAGATGAAAGGATTTATCAGATGGTTTAATGAAACGGCACCGGGTAGCTCAAAGGAAATAAAGAAGGGGGCAGTTCGTTCAGCAGTAGCACAC
>DASQMG010000411.1:0-14191 GCA_035645595.1 Flavisolibacter sp.
TTAACGCTCAATGCCCGTACGGATGGGTCGTCTAAATTTAACTCTAACGAGCGTTGGGGCTTTTTTCCCGGCGCTGCATTTGCCTGGCGCATCAACCAGGAAAACTTTCTCAAAAACTCCAACACTTTCTCCGACTTAAAACTCCGCATTGGTTATGGCATTACCGGTCAGCAGTCGGGCATTGCTTATTTTGGATACCTGCCACGCTATACAGTAAGTGATAGCTCCAATTTATACCAAATGGGCAGCACGTACTATAATATGTTTCGCCCCGAAGCCTATGATCCTAACCTTCGCTGGGAAACTACTAAGAACCTGAATATAGGTATTGATTTCGGTCTGTTTAAAGGCCGGCTTAATGGAACCATTGATTTGTTTGATCGCAAAACAGAAGATCTTTTAAGTACTGTTCCGGTGCCTTTGGGTACCAACTTTGCTCCGCAGCTGTTAACCAATGTGGGTAATCTTACCAACCGTGGTATTGAAATTGGCTTAAACGCCACTCCTATTCAGCGCAAAGGTTTTGTGTGGGAGTTAGCAACCAACTTCTCTTATATTGTTCCTGAAATTGACAAGCTGCTTTTCAACGAAGACCCTGCGTTCAAAGGTGTTCAGGTAGGAGGTATATCAGGTGGAACAGGAAACACCATTCAAATTCATAGTGTAGGCAACAACCCTGCGGCTTTTTATGTGTTACAACAGATATACGATAAGGCTGGAAAACCTATTGAGGGACTTTATGAAGACCGTAACCGCGACGGTATCATCAACGATAATGACCGCTACATCTATAAGCGCCCCGATCCTTTATACCTCTTAGGTATTTCTTCTAACCTGACGTATGATAAATGGAGTGCAGCGTTCACGGCCCGTGGTTCATTCGACAACTACGTTTACAATAATATCTCTTCAAATATGGGTGTGCTTCGCAACATCATCAACCCAATAGGGATCATCAACAACGGCCACCGCGATTATTTTGCTACAGGCTTTAAAAACAACCAGTATTTCTCTGACTACTATGTGCAGAATGCTTCCTTTTTTAGAATGGAAAACATCAACATCGGTTATAATGCAGGTGAAGTGTTTAAGGGCTCAACCCTGCGTTTGGGCGCCTCGGTGCAGAATGCCTTTGTGATTACCAAATACAAGGGAATTGACCCGGAAATTAATGGTGGTATAGACAATACATTTTACCCCCGTCCCCGTACATATACCTTAAGTGTAAACCTCGATTTTTAATTACCGCTGAATAATAATTGCTATGCTACGTATACGATTCTTTTCTATTGTTGTTTTGGCCAGCTTGCTGACGGTAAGTTGCCACAAAGACCTCGACCGCTTTCCTACCAATGACTTTACCGCGGCAGATGCCTATAAAACCGAAGCCGGTTACAAGCAGGTGCTGGCTAAAGTTTATGGTTCTATAGCCTTAACCTCGGGCGATTTAGCCGGTATTATAGATGATGGTACCTCCGATTATATGCGGCTTTTTTGGAAAGCACAGGAACTTTCCACCGATGAAGCCGTGATAGCCTGGAACGACCCGGGCATCCAGGATTTTCATAACATGAACTGGGGCAGCACTAATTCTATGCTAACCGGTTTGTATGCCCGTTGCTTTTATATAATTGCGGTGTCAAACGAATTTATAAGGGAAAGCGACCCGGCAAAGGTGAGTGGTCGGGGCCTTAGCGGTGCTGCCGCCACTATTAAAGTTATGCGTGCCGAAGCCCGTTTTGTACGTGCTTATGCCTATTGGACTTTGATGGATTTATACGGCAACCCTGGGTTTGTAGATGAAAACCTGGAGTTGGGCGCCGCTAACCGTCCACAGCAAATTAAGCGGGCCGATTTATACACCTATATCCGCTCAGAACTCTTAGCTATAGAAGCTGACTTGCCAAATGCAAGAGCAGCTGAATATGGCCGCGCCGATAAAGCAGCCGCCTGGGCATTGATGGCCCGTATTGCTTTGAATGCCCGCGTATATACCGGTACGGCGCAATTCACAGAGGCGGCCACGTATGCAAAAAAAGTAATCGATGCCGGTTATGCTTTAATACCCAATTACGGTCATTTAGCTCTTGCTGATAACAACACCAACAATACCGAAGCTATCTGGACACTAAATTATGATGGCCTTTATACAAAAAACTTTGGTGGGACAACTTTTTTGGTGAATGCTTCGGTGGGGAGTAACGCTAAACATCGTGATACTACAGGGTTGGCTGCCTGGTTTGGTTTACGCACCACCAAAAACCTGCCAATGCTATTTCCCGGCTATCCATCATTTACAACTATAACTGATCGTCGTGCCCAATTTTGGACAGAAGGCCAAACGCTGGAAATTGCTAACATCTCTGAATATACCAATGGATATGGTGTAGTGAAGTTCCGTAACCGCACCAAGGCAAACGGGTATGGGCAAGACCCAAGCCGTACCTATTCCGACATTGACTTTCCGGTATTCCGGTTGGCAGAAATGTACCTTATCTATGCCGAAGCCGCCAGCCGCGGTGCTTCTGGTGCGGATAATGCAACAGCTCTTGGTTATATAAATCTTTTGCGGGCACGTGCCTATGGTGGTAACTCCGGCAATGTTTCCAGCATCAGCACCGATTTTATACTTGATGAGCGGGGACGGGAACTTTACTGGGAAGGGCATCGCCGCACAGACCTCATCCGCTTTGAGCGTTTTACAGAAAACACTTACCTATGGCCCTGGAAAGGTGGGGTAGCTTTAGGTACCGGTGTATCGGCTAACCGAAAGCTTTACCCGCTTCCTTCATCCGAAATAGGTGCCAACCCAAATCTTGTTCAAAACCCCGGTTATTAATAATAAAAACGATTGTATATGAAAAATATAATTAAATACCTGCTTGGCGCTTTTGCCTTCACGGCTGTTATGGTTGCCTGCGAAAAAGACGAAAAGAGGATAACACTAGAGGGCGGTGACGCCCCGGTGCTAACGGCCTCCCGCACTGGTACCATTCCTCTTTCATTTGCCAATAAGGACCAGGAAGCATTGAAGTTGTCGTGGACAAATCCAAATTATAAATTCACTACAGGGGTGAGTTCCCAGAATGTAACGTACACGGTTGAGATAGATACAACCGGAGCTAACTTTACCAACCCTAATAAAAAGGTGATAACTGTAGGCAGCGACCTGAGTTTAAGTATGTCGCAAAATGATTTCAATGATTATTTATTGAATCAGCTGCAATTAAAACCGGGTACACCACACAACCTTGATGTGAGAGTTACATCGTCACTTACAAGCAACTCAGCTGCATTACCCTCCAATGTTTTAAAATTTGTAGTAACGCCGTATGCTATTCCGCCAAAAGTTGATCCTCCGGCTTCAGGCAACCTGTATATCACCGGAGCTGCTACAGCCGGCAACTGGATGAGCGATAACCCTCCTTCTCCGATAATTCCTGCGCAAACGTTTACTAAACTAAGTCCCACCCTTTTTGAGATAGCTTCCATCAACCTGATTGGCGGACAGGAATATTTGCTGGTGCCAGTTTTTGGAAACTGGGGAGCTAAGTACGGCGCTGTTGAAGCAACAAGTGCGTTTAATCCCGATGGTGGTGATTTTAAACTGGGCGGAAATAATTTTAAATCACCCGCTGCCAGCGGTAACTATAAAATACAGGTAGATTTCCAACGCGGCAAAATCACTGTAACCAAATTATAATCACCATTAATCTTGTTATATGCGATCCTCATTAAAAATTTTTTTACTGATCACCGGATCCGCTTTATTATTTGCAGCTTGTAATAAAGTAGATGACCTTCCTCTGTATGCAAATGGGTCTTCCCCGGTATTAACTGCTTCTGCTGCGGTAGTAGCGCCTCCCCCGGCCGATTCAAATAAAGTAGTTTTAACGCTTGACTGGACGGGCCCAAAATATGCATCCGACAGCGCAACGTTTAAATACGTGGTGGAAATAGACAGTGCCGGAAAGAATTTTGCAAAAGCAACCACCAAAGTAATTACCGGTAGCAAGAGCATCAGCTTTACTGCAAAAGAATTGAACGATATCCTTTTAGGTTATGGCTACGCTTTTAATGTACCGGTTGATATGGATGTAAGGGTTACCTCTTCGTATGCCAACAATAACGAAAGGCTTGCTTCCAACACGGTACGTATAAAAATGACACCGTACAAAGTACCTCCAAAAGTTCCGCTGCCTACTTCGGGCAAACTATTTATTGTAGGAAGTGCCACGCAAGGCGGATGGGTTAACCCGGTGCCGACTCCCGCACAGGAATTTAGCCGGATAGATGAAACCACTTTCGGTGGGATATTTCAATTGAACGGAGGGTCGGAGTATTTGCTGCTACCGGTAAATGGCGATTGGAGCAACAAGTTTTCTGTGGCAGACAATTCGCTTAACGGATTAAACGGTGGTGGAAATTTTGGCTTTAACCTGGCCCAAAACTTTCCTGGACCGGCCACATCAGGTTTGTATAAAATAATGATTGATTTTCAAACAGGGAAGTTTACCGTAACACCCTATACTCAGCAGCATGGGTTACCAGGCAGCTTATTTATTGTAGGCAATGCAACCCCAGGCGATTGGAACAATCCGGTACCTGTACCTGCCCAGTCATTTACAAGAATGAACTCCACGCGGTTTGAAATAGCTTCCCTGGCTTTATCAAATAATAAAGAGTATTTACTGCTTCCTGAAAACGGAAACTGGGGTAAAAAATATGGTGTAGTAGATAATACAGCCGCTGGTGTAAAACTGGGTGGCATATTGGCGCCCGAGGGTCAGAACATACCGAGTCCGGATGTGGCCGGCAACTATAAGATTACGGTTGATTTTATTACGAACTCTTATACGCTAACCAAGCTTTAAATGGGGTACCGTTATATAGGATTGATAAAAGGACCGCTCTTATTTTGAAGCGGTTCTTTCTTTTACGACAGTAGAATTTTATAATCTTATACAGCGAACATGAACGATATAAGTGGCCTGATACAACAAAAAACTGATGATAGTGGATAGGTATAAGTTGGGGCCGGCCAACAGCAGCAAATTCTTTTATAGATGATTTGGTTACAAAAGCAAAGTGGTAATGAACAACAACGGCACTGGCGTTTTACATTGGTAGCCGCAGGCGTGCAATAACTGGCAGCGAGCCAATTATTGTACACCAGCCAATAGTTGAAGCTTCACTAAATAAATCCTTTCCTATATCCACAAAAATCATTGGTATTGATACTATAGATAAAGTTTCTAAGCTATCGTGTCATGGTAAAAAAGACAACCGGCGAAACATACACTTTCCCCGGGGGCTTTAAAGGCGATCCATATGCCTGGGACGAATACGGGCGGAAAGCTGGCAAACATTTGTGGGTTTGGTTAAAGAAGTAAGCTAGCCCCGCCTGCAAGCCATTTATGTTCTTTATGTCCTTCGTATTTCTTTGCGAACTTCTTGTGCCAGAAAGCGGAGTGTAAAGAACACAAAATTTTACACGAAGAACACAACGCCAGGCAAAGAAATCTACTCCTCATTTCTTTCTAATTCCTTAATTTGTACACATAAGCTTAGCAAGTATGAACAAGCCCAACCGTTTATTTGATTGTATTGATCTGCAACTGCAAAAAGGCGGCGTAGCCGGTGCTTTGGTAGCAAAGGAGGCTGGGAAATGGCGCAGGTATAGCACACAGGAGGTAAAGAGCATTGTTGATGGCCTAAGTGCGGGTTTACTGGCCCTTGGAGTAAATAGCGGTGACATGTCGGTTGAAGGCCGCGACAAAATTGCTATTCTTTCAAAGAACCGGCCCGAGTGGGTTTTTTTAGACCTGGCTGTTCAACAAATTGGGGCGGTATTAATTCCTATATACCCTACTGCACATGTGCAGGACATTAGCTTTATTATTAATGATACAGCCGCAAAGCTGGTGTTTTTTAATGATGAGGAGCTACACGAAAAATTAAAGGATGTTTTACCCAATACGCCAACCGTACAGGGCAGCTTTTGCTTTGAAAAAATAGACGGCGTAAAACATTGGAGCGAAATTTTATCGCTTGGGAAGCAGGAGCATATTTTGGGTATCGAGGCCGCTTCCAAAAAAATCAATACGGAAGATCTGTTCACTATCATTTATACATCAGGCACTACCGGCACGCCAAAAGGGGTAATGCTTTCGCACCATAACGTGTTGAGTAATGTACTGAGCACATTACCCGATTTTCCTATTACTATCAATACAAAAGTGCTCAGTTTTTTACCTCTCAATCACATCTTTGAACGTATGGTAACCTATGTATACTTGTTTGCCGGCGCCTCTATACACTATGCAGAAAGCTTGGAGCAATTAGGCGAAAACATGAAAGAGGTACAGCCTGAAATGTTTACCACAGTGCCACGTCTTTTAGAAAAGGTGTACGAAAAAATTTTAGCCAAAGGCAATGAACAAAAAGGAATAAAAAAGCGACTTTTCTTTTGGGCATTAGGCCTTGCCGAAAAATATGATTTGCAACAGAAAGGCAGTGCCGCTTACCGTATGCAATTAGCGCTGGCCAACAAAATAGTTTTTAGTAAATGGCGTGCAGGTCTTGGCAATGAAATTAAATGTATTGTTACCGGCGCAGCTGCCTGCCAGTTGCGGCTGATACGTATTTTTAGCGCAGCGGGTATTCCTATTGTTGAAGGATACGGGCAAACGGAATCATCGCCGGTTATATGTGTAAACCAGTTAAATGAAGGGGAACGGATGTTTGGAACCGTAGGCCCCGTTATAGATGGCGTGGAGGTAAAGATTGCGGAAGACGGTGAAATTTTATGCAAAGGGCCTAATGTGATGATGGGCTATTATAAGCGTCCGGACCTCACCGCCGAAACCGTAATTGACGGCTGGCTGCATACAGGTGATATCGGCAAATTGGTAGATAATAAATTTTTAAAGATCACCGACCGTAAAAAAGAAATATTTAAAACATCTGGCGGCAAATATGTAGCACCGCAACCTATCGAAAATAAATTGTCTGAATCGCCATTCATTGAGCAGGTAATGGTGATAGGGGCAGGGGAAAGGTTTACCGGTGCTTTGATCGTTCCCTCGTTTCCTGCTTTGAAGGAATGGGCAAAAGCACAGGGAATTGAGGCGTTAAGCAATGAGCGTTTAGTAGGTAATGATAAGGTGATAGACCATTATAAAAACGTAGTTGACGAAATGAATAAATGCTTTAACCTGGTGGAGCAGGTTAAAAAATTTGAACTGCTACCATTGCCCTGGAACTTGGATAATGGCGAAATAACGCCCGGGTTAGGTAAGCTCAGGCGCAAGGTAATTATGGAGCGTCATGCAGGTTTAGTGAGAAAAATTTATGATTGATGGTATTTCACGCAAAGCTTAAACGGAACGAGCCTTTGATATGTGAAATGGGATAAGTAGGATGGATGTGATACCTGCAGTAATTATCTCATACATCCTACTTATCCTAAATATCTTAGCTCAGACAAGTGCCGAATAGAATTACAACTTACACCTCTTTACTTATCGCCTCATCCGGTACATCGCTTATCTCCTTGTTGTAAGTGTTGGGCTCCTGGTCAATATACTCCGGTTGATTTTGCAATTGCTTATCTGTTTCGGTAGGTTTTGGATATGCTGCCGGACGTTCCTCTTCTTTTTTATCTCTTGATTCCATAAAAATTATTTATGAGTTTAAAATTGTCAGGCCCTGCAAAATATACAGGGCCTGAGATGATTTAATAGCTAAGCATCGTACTCTTATTACATTCCACCTGAACCACTTTCATTACTGCTACGATCTGTGTTACCAGTGCCGGTACTACCGCCACGGCCAGAATCGCCGCCTTCCAAATCGTCCATATTAATGTCGCTATCCATGGAACCACCCTGGTTACCCATGCTGCCACCTTGAGAGCCGCCCATTGAACCACTTTGTGATCCGCTTGTGCCCTGGCTTTGTCCGCCTAAGCCCCCTGAACCACGGTCGGAACCACCCTGTGAACCAGAACCCATGCCGCCTGACTGAGAGCCACCTTCATTGCCCATAGAGCCACCTTGAGATCCGCCCTGTTCGCTGCTGGTTTGCTGACTTTGTCTGTAAGAATCTTGTGATCCCTGGTTACTCATGCTTGAGCTCCTGTCCTGATCCTGATTTCTGTTGTCTGACATAACTGTAAGTTTTAAAGTCAAAAAATTAATATCAGAATCAGATGTAAAAACTTTATGCCCTGATATTTTTGTTCACCACCTGTCAACCTCAACAACTATTCAGGTATAACAATAATGCTAACTGTAGATGTTTATCACCACCTGATAAATCAGCTCAGGTTACTACCTGTTCATCATATTTGCCGTAAGTCGCGGTTCTGTTGGTAAAAATACCCAGGCCTCTTTGGGTAGCCGATGTTCTGCTGGCAACAAGGGCTTTATTATCCCTATTATTTGTGTCGCCCTCTGGTTGACCAATGCGTTTTGATGTTAACCGGTTTGAGTTACTTCGCCTGTTTGTGCACGATGACGGTTTGGGTTTTCCTGGCGATCTTTTTTGTTGTTCTTACTTTTAAATTTTAATGGTTAAACTGCTTTAATGGTTGCTTCCTCTTTCACTTTGCTGGGTGCCATCTGACCCGCTTTTTTCCCGGCCTTTGCCATAGCGGTTTTGTATTTGGCTATCGGTTTCAAAAGGATGGTCTTCGCGCAGTTTATCTGGAGAAGCTTTCTTAGAAGAAGCTTTTTTTGCTTTTGGATTTTCTTTTTTTGCCGCCATAACGTTTTATAAAACAGCCCGAAAAATTATGCCGTTTGCAGTACCAATAAAACAATAGTTACTTGCAACAAATCACTGGGGTTTTTTATACGCAAGAATTTTAAGCATCAGCTCTTTTATATGTTTTTGATAGAGCTGGCCCCTGGTTTTCTTTTCCCCCTGGGCAGAAACAGCATTTCCCAAAAGGCCCATCCATGTTTGGGATGAACCATTAACCAATACACCATGCTTATGCCAGTTCGATGAAGAGGCACCCCGGCCATGATCTGTGGTAATCAGGAAGGTTGTTTTATTTACATACTCCGGCAAGCCTTGCAAATACTGCCACAAGTCGCCAATCATCCGGTCGGCATTAGAAGCTTGTTGTAAGTATTGATCGTATTTTTTTTGGTGGGCTGTTTCATCAGTACCGCCAAAGCCAAGAAAGATTACAGATGGCTGTCTTTTTTGGATATACTCTTTGCAGGCAATGTAGGTAAGCTCATCGTAACGGGTATTTTTTTTGTCTTCAATTTCTGTTTGAATCTTATTTAGAGAAGCTTCTGTTACACTAAGATTCTGGCCCTGTATATTTTCAAAGCCACTGTTGATATATACGGTGCTTTTATCTTTATTCAATATATAGGGGAAAGCATCCCAGGAAGTAAATGCAGCTACTTTGCTTTTATAAGCGGCAGAAGCATTCAGCATCTCTAATATCGAAAGGTTTTGATTGGGTGCTTTATCATTATTAAAAATAGAAAGGTCAACATGGCCGGTAAGCAACTCATTATAACCGGGATAAGAAAGGGCGTAGGGATTAGCAATATTCATGTTATTGTTATAGCTCCTATTGCCATAAACCTCACCTTGCCGGGAGAGTATATTCCAGAAGAAAGGCATTAATTTTTTTCTGCGCTCTTCTTTTGTTGAAGCCCAGTAAAGCGCCTTTGTATTAGAGACATCAGCATTATATTGCGGATCGTTTATGATAGAAGAATCGGCGCCATTAAAGAGTTCCTGCCACCGTAAGCCGTCGAGAGTAATAATAACTAATTTGTTCTCCTGGTTAAAGGAACGGGCTGCGTATTCATTTGTGTGTACTGATAAACTTACCAACAGCAGCGCTATACCAATCCATAGAACCTTCATACCCGTTTATAAAGAAAAACTATACCAGACTAACGTTGATTTTTGACCCCCGGGAAGGGTAGTAAATATTTTAAATGGTTAAGTAATAAGAGATTTCCCTTAGCAGTAGATAAAAACGGCACTAAAAGCTTGAATCCTCGATATTGTTACCCGATATTTATCTGCATAATCCCGGAACACAAAATCCACCTATGGTCTCTAACGGAAATGCTACAGCTGCATCCTCTTTATCGTGCACCGCGCAAAACTTCTTTCAAACCTTCGATCATATCGAGGAGGCGTTTTTCTTTTTCAATATAAGCTTTGAGATAAAATACCTAAATAGACAGGCAAAAGAAGTTGCCCAAAAAATCTATCAGGTTCAACCCGTTTTAGGTGACAATATTCTAGACTATGTTTCACCATACCGTCGCCATAAGTTTAAAAAAGTGTTAGAGCAGGTAATACAGGGTACCACTATTGCCTACGAAATAGAGGTGGAAGACACTAACATCTGGTTGAAGTGCAAATACTTTCCCAGCCTGGATGAGGAGGGTTTTGTAAACGGCGTCTACGGGCTTTTAAAGGACATTAGTGAAACAAAAGAGATGGGGAGGCTTGAAAAAAAGACGGAGCGCATTGAACAAAATCTTTTTCAAAGCCGGCTTTTGTTTGAACAGTTCATGCAAAACTCCCCTCTGGTGTCCTGGCTTACCGACGAAAGCGATGCCATGCAGTATATGAACCCGATTTATCAAAAAACATACGGGTTTACACAAAAAGATTTCGGCAAAAGTATTTACGAACTCTTTGATGCGCGTAGTGCAGTTGATTACCATATAAACAATCAGCGGGTATTAAAAACAGGCGAAGCTTTAGAAACCATTGAAAAGGGTATAAAAGCCAACGGCGATGTGCAGGTACTCAAGGTTTATAAATTTCCATTGGCGGTAAATGACCGGTTGATGGTTGGCGGCTGGGCGGTTGATATTACCGACCAGGTAGAATTGCAGGAAAAATTAATTAAAAGTCTGGAGCGGCATGAGTACGTAAACGAAGCCACATCGGATGCTATTTATGATTGGGATTTTGGTACAGGAAAACTGTATAGAAGTCAGCGCTTTGAGGAGCTGTTTGGTTATGTAGAAAAAGAAGTATCGCTCCGTCACCGGCTTAAGCAAATGCATCCTGATGATATAAACAGCTTCAAGCAGCTGGTTTTTAAATCGCTCCGTGATCCCTCTGTTGACAAATGGGAAGTAGAGTATCGCCTTCAAAAGGCCTGCGGCAAATACAGAACAGTATTAGACAGAGCTTTTATTATTCGCAGCCGTGAAAAAGTGCAAAGGGTGATAGGCGCCTTGCAGGATATTACCGCAAAAAAAGAGCTGCAGCAAAAACTGGTAAACCAGGAAAAAAGACGGAAACGTGAAGTAGTAAAATCTATTATTGAAACACAGGAGAAAGAACGCCGCCAACTCTCGGTAGAGTTGCATGATAATGTGAATCAAATGCTGGCTTCGTGCAAGCTAATGCTGGAAGTGGCTATAGAAAACGGCAGCAATGCAAAAATGCTTACCGAGAAAACTTATCAAAGTATTCAGACGGTAATAAATGAAATACGAAGGATCAGTCATGACCTGAACCCGTCGGCCATTGTTGATGTAGGATTGGTAGAAGCTATAGAGCAATTAATAGAAAAAATCAACCTGGCTGGAAAAATCCACATACTGTTTAAGCCCTGTTCACGGGAATTACAGCACTACCTAAGCGAAGAAGATAAAATAGGCATTTTTAGAATTGTGCAGGAGCAGTTGAATAATATATTAAAACATGCAAAGGCAAAGAATGTAGTTATAAACTTAGAGCTGTTGGAGGGTGCTGTAAAACTTTGTACTAAAGACGACGGGGTAGGCTTTGACGTGGATAAATGTAAAAAAGGATTAGGGTTGCGTAATATTTACAACCGGGTAGAATATTATGGTGGTTCTATACATATTACCACCAGCGATGGTAATGGCTGCGAAATGTGTATTTCCCTGAAAATTGCTTCCAAACCTTTTGCACAACTAAAAATTGCCTGAGATTAGCTTTTGTATAAGTCCTTGTGTTCCTTTAGTAATTGTTGATACAGGTTATCCTCTTTTGCCTTTTGCCATACTGTATAAAAGATAGCAGCACTTTGTGCTTTCACGGGGTCGCCATCCGGCGGAAGCTGCTCACGGCCATGGGCGCCGCTTTGGCCCTTTTTATCTGCCGGCACCGGGCCATCGTACTTCTTTCCGCTTTTATGATTGGCATAGCGCCGGCTGCGGGTATAGCCCATTTGTAAAAACTTCCGGGCCATGTCCATCCCTACAAAATCTTTTTCCTTTTTGTACTGAAAAAATAGTTTCAGGATTTTTGCTGCTGATTTCTCAGCGATCTCCGGTGTTTTAAATTTCCAGTGCGGGAGGATTTCGCTTTTGTAAGGTTCTACAAGTAATACACCTTGTTCGCCAATGCCGGTTCGGTAGAGTTCGGGGCACTTGCGTAAGTCGAGGTTTTTATAATCCAGGCTGTAATCAAATTTTGCATAGGCCATAAAAGGGTAGTTGAAAAATTATGCCGCAGGTAAATATTGGATAAGCAATCAAATTTCTTAGATCCAAAAGTGGGGGCCGGTATACCATTTATTCAGCCGTTTGTTGTTTTCGATTCTTCCACTTCACTAGTACATGGCGACCAACTATTTGTTACTACGGGATAGCATGTCATTAATAACAAATATTATTTCAGCATGTTTTCTTCTTTAGTGTAAACTTGCTGTTATGATAACACTAGCACAGGTGAAAGAAAGTGCGGAGGCACTCCTTTCCAAAAGCAGGGAAAAGCCATTGGTAGGAATTGTTTTAGGAACAGGATTGAATGATTTAGTGAACCATATTAAAGATAGCATTATAGTTAGCTATGATGCAATACCGCATTTCCCGGTAGCTACGGTAGAATTTCATAAAGGGCAGCTTATTTTTGGAACCATTGCCGGTGTGGCCGTAGTTGTGATGCAGGGCCGGTTTCATTATTACGAAGGGTATACCATGCAGCAAATTACTTTCCCTGTCAGGGTAATGAAGGAGTTAGGCATTGATTATATGTTGTTAAGCAATGCGGCTGGTGGAATGAACCCTGCATATAAAAAAGGAGATTTAATTATTACAGACGACCACCTGAATTTATTGCCCGATAATCCTCTTCGGGGTTTACCAAATGATTTCGGAAATAAGTTTGTAGATATGAGCCAGCCTTATAATGAAGGGCTTCAAACATTACTTGCAGCTGCAATTTCAAATCAAGCCCTGCCCGTAAAAAAAGGCGTGTACGTTTCTGTAATGGGCCCAAGCCTTGAAACAAGAGCCGAGTACCGCTGGCTGCGCAACACAGGTGCCGATATGGTGGGAATGAGTACTGTGCCTGAAGTAATTGTAGGGGCGCAACTCGGTATTAAGTGTGCAGCTGTTTCTGTTATTACAGATGAATGTGATCCTGATAATTTGCAGCCGGTAAACATTGCAGAAATTATTGAAATAGCTGGCGGTGCTGATAAGAAGTTGAGTGCTGTATTGATGGAGGTTATTCAAAACATTGGTTAGCACAGGCCTGGCTTCAGAAGGGGGTACTATAATTTAACTTCCAGGAGAAGTTTCCCGGCAGCATCTCCCCATACAAGATTTCTCCTAACCCCTCCTTGTATAAATGTGCTCTCTTTTTCTGAGCTGCATGGTCCGCACAGAATTGGCATGGAAAGCGAAGGTGGCTTACCTGGTACTACCTATAATGCACTACAAATTTTTATACTTATCAAACCATATAAATCTTACATTAGTTGTACCATGAAAAGTATTTTAATATTGTTATCCTTTGTACTTATGTCTGCCGGCAGTACATCAGTAGGTTTTAAAAAAATATTCAATGGAAAAGATCTTTCGGGTTGGACAGTACACGGCACAGAAAAATGGTATGTAGAAAATGGCGAGCTTGTTTGTGAAAGCGGTCCCGATAAACAATACGGCTATCTTTCCACCACTACACCGTATAATAATTTTATTCTGCAATTAAAGTTTAAGCTGGAGGCAAACGGTAATAGCGGCGTATTCATCCGTTCCACCATTGAGGGAACAAAAATCAGCGGGTGGCAGGTAGAAGTGGCACCGCCCAACCATAGTACAGGCGGTATTTATGAATCGTATGGCAGGGGGTGGCTGATAAAACCAACACAGGAAGCAGAAAAGGCTTTGAAAGCAGACGAGTGGAACGATATGCGCATACAGGTTAT
>DASQMG010000412.1:0-6175 GCA_035645595.1 Flavisolibacter sp.
TAAAGCAAAGAAAAATTAATATTGAAAAGTTAATTTTTTTTGGAAATATTAACAAGAGCTGTTAGTTTTAGTACTTGTAGAATTTACGTTCAAACACATCTTATCGAATTTGATTGCTTCATTTTTAAATTGCTGTATGGAATATTCAATCAAAGCAAAACCCCTCCAATGCTGTAGGCCTTTCAGGCATTTTTTCAGGCACATTCCAGTAGTATTTTATTCCAATTTACGTTGCCACGAAAACATTTGATTTCCATGTTATCGGCTAGTTGGCTAACACCATGTTTACAAGCTATTCAACATACGTCGAAGAGGGAAATTGTTGTGCATTCCTATGCATGAAAGCTTAGCTGATGAAAGGAAATTCGTCATGAACGTTTACCACCTTGTCAACATACAATGCTTCAGGTTTATAAATTCTTTTCTACTCTTTTTTATCATCAAAATCGATTACTCGCTATGAATTGTAACCAATTGGAATCAAACATTTCTTTTCTCAGGAACAGGTGCTTTTCATTGCCTTCCCGTCTGAGAACGGTATTCCTGCTTTTCTGCACTGGATTTTCTCTTGTGCTGTTTGCACAGCAATCGGTAAGAGGAAAAATTACAGGTGAAGGCGGTGCTGCAGTTCCCGGTGCTACAGTACAGGTGAAAGGCACTTCCACTGCCACGCAAACCGATGCCACCGGGCAGTTCTCTATTAATGCGCCGGCCAATTCCACGCTAATCGTGAGTTCTGTGGGCTTCGAAGCTCAGGAAATCAGGGTTGGCAACCGGTCTATTATTAACACAGAGCTGCGTTCTACTTCAGGCGAGATGCAGCAGGTAGTGGTGGTAGGATATGGTACGCAGCGTAAGGCAACGTTAACAGGCTCAGTGACATCGGTTAAAGGAGCTGAGCTGCAAAAATCACCAACAATGAACGTTAGTAACAGCCTTGCCGGCCGGCTTCCCGGCCTGGTAACTGTGTCGCCAAGTGGTGAACCCGGCTACGACAACACCGTCCTCCGCATTCGAGGTGTTAACACCTTAAATAATAACAATCCATTGGTGGTGGTGGATGGGATACCCGGTCGCGACCTGAACCGTATTGACCCGGCGACTATTGAAAGTATCTCTGTTTTGAAAGATGCGTCTGCGGCCATTTATGGTGCGCAGGCAGCCAATGGCGTTATCCTGGTAACCACCAGGCGTGGCCGCACAGGCAAACCCACCATTACTGCCAGCTTCAACCAGGGATATGGCCGCCCAACCCGCGTTCCGCAAATGGCCGATGCGACAACGTATGCCACAATGCTTAACGAGATCAACTTCTACCGGAATGTACCGGATAATCAGTGGATCTCCGGGTGGAATAACTATGCCAACGGAAGCCTTACCTACACAAGGCCAAACGGCACGCAGGCAACTGTGACGCCTATTTACAGTCAAAGCGATCTACAGAAGTATTCGAGCGGATCGGACCCCTGGACACATCCAAATACCAATTGGTTTGATGCGGTACTACGACCCTGGTCGGGCCAGAATTATGCTAACGTCTCCATGAGTGGCGGCAGCGATAACGTAAAATATTTTATGTCGCTTTCATCCCGCGGGCAGGAGGGTTATTACCACAACAGTGGCGTCAAATATAATCAGTACGATTTTCGCACCAACCTTGACGCCAATGTCAACAAAAATATCTCTATTGCCTTTGACGTGATGGGACGCTTAGAAGACCGCAATTTTCCTACCCGTAGTGCCGGTGAAATCTTCCGCATGACCATGCGTGGGAAGCCCAATATGACCGCTTACTGGCCCAATGGCATGCCAGGCCCTGACATCGAATATGGCGACAACCCCGTGGTGGTAAGCACCAAGGCTACCGGTTACGATCAGGACAAACGCTACGTGGTGAATACCAATGGTAGAATCAACATTAAAATACCCTGGGTACAAGGTCTTAGCCTGAGCGCTAATGCAGGTATTGACAATGTACTTCGCAACCAGAAAACATGGCGCACACCATGGAACCTGTATTCCTTTGCGGGCTTTGATGCCAACAACCAGCCGATCCTGAACAAGTCGCAGCGGGGATTTCCTGATCCGTCGCTAACAAAGCGGATGGAAGACAATCAGAACATTCTGCTGAACGGTTTGGTCAACTACGAAACAAAGTTGCGCAGTACCCATGGCATTCGCTTCCTCTTAGGTGCTGAAAGAATCACTGCCAAGGGCGAAAACTTCACTGCTTTCCGCCGCAACTTTATCTCTACGGCGCTTGACCAGATGTTTGCCGGTGCTACCGACCCTTTTATGTCCAACAACGGTTCCGCCTACTCGCAGGCCCGTTTAAATTACTTCGGCCGGGTAAATTATGATTTCCGCGAGAAGTTTCTGGCCGAATTTGTATGGCGCTACCAGGGTTCTTACATCTTCCCTGAAAAGAGCCGCTGGGGCTTCTTCCCTGGTATCTCACTGGGATATAAAATTTCCGACGAAGGCTTTTGGAAAGAACATTTGGGATTTGTCAGCAGCATGAAGATCCGTGGATCCTGGGGTCGTACCGGAAACGACCAGATTGACGAGTGGCAATACCTCTCTATCTATGACCCAAGAGGTCTCCGCGCACAGTCGTGGAACAACGCCCTGCCTTTTATTACCAATACCACCCTGGAGAATGTAACCATGTACGAGGCCAACATTCCCAACCCGAACATTACCTGGGAAAAAGCTAATCAGTCGAACATTGGATTTGACGCTATAATGTTGCATAATAAGCTGTCGATAACTGCTGACTATTTTAATTACAAGCGTACCGATATTCTGTGGGCAAGAAACGCCTCCGTACCGACGTCCACCGGCATGGAGGGCCTGCTTCCACGAGAGAATATTGGTGAGGTCGTCAATAAAGGCTTCGACTTTCAGGTAACGTACAACGATAGGACCCCGGGCGGCCTTACCTACCAGTTGAGCCTGAACGGCGGCTACCAGAAAAACAAGATCATCTTCTTTGACGAAACGCCTGGTAATCCGGAGTACAAAAGAGCAACCGGTAAGCCTAT
Source organism: Flavisolibacter sp. (assembly GCA_035645595.1). Taxonomy (GTDB): domain Bacteria; phylum Bacteroidota; class Bacteroidia; order Chitinophagales; family Chitinophagaceae; genus Flavisolibacter. Next base: position 3,045 of record DASQMG010000412.1, read on the forward strand.
CGGAAGCGGTGTGTATTACAAAGCCATCGGAATCTTCAATTCACAGGATGAAATTGCGAAGTATCCTGCTATGGCAACGTTCAGCCCGAAATTAGGTGATGTAATTTTTGAAGATGTAAATGGAGATGGCAAAGTAGATGCCAACGACCAGATGCGTGTGGAAAAGAACGACATTCCAAAATGGACAGGTGGTTTTAATGTGAATGTGCAATACAAGGGTTTTGACTTTACCGTTCTTGCACAGGGTGCAGCCGGTGCCGTTCGTTACATCAACACTGAATCCGGCGAGATTGGAAACTTCATGCAATCCTTTGCCGCTAATCGATGGACGCCTACTAACCCCAATGCTTCCGGTCCACGTACATTCAACCGCGGCAACGAATATTGGGTGGGTAACGGCAACACCTACTGGCTGCATAAAACCGATTACATCCGCCTGAAGAACATTGAGCTAGGCTACAACGTTGGAAGCTCCTTGGTGCGCCGGGCCGGAATTCAAAACCTGCGTGTTTATATCAACGCCTTTAACCTGCTCACCTATAGCCCCGGCATGAAAGATTTTGATCCGGAACTGGGTGCTGGTAACGGCCAGGGTTACCCGTTGCAGAAAATTGTGAACGGCGGTATCTCTGTTACTTTTTAAACTTTTGAATTAAGTGGTTATGAAAAAAATAGTGTATTCCCTGCTCGCTCTTGCACTGCTAAGTACAACAGCCTGTAAAAAAGATTTCCTGAACAAAACGCCGCTGGATAAGTATTCTGATGAAGCAGTGTGGAAGGATCCTTCGCTGGTTCAGACATTCGTCAACAATATCTATCTCGGCATTCCGCACGGGTTCAGCAATATTATGATGTCTGCTATGGTGGATGAAACTACCTACAATGCCGATTTCGGCAGCAGCAACGTAACGCTGAGCCGCATTACACCAAGTGATTATTCCATCTTTGACGAGGGCTTCTGGACAGCTAACCGTCAGCGGGGCATGAACTGGTCCATTGTTTATAAATTCATCCGCTCGGCCAACCTGTTTTTTGAAAAGATCGACGGCGTTTCGTTTGCCGAAGCTGCACAAAAAGACCGGTTAAAGGGTGAAGTTCATTTTTTACGGGCTTACTTGTACTACAACCTGGTGTCCATGTACGGCGGCGTTCCACTGATTGATAAGACCTATACGCTGAAAGATGAATTCACGATTGCCCGTAGTTCTTTTGATGATTGCATCAAGTTTATTACGGCTGATCTGGATAAGGCCGCAGGCTTTCTGCCGCTACGTTTTACCGGCAGTGGCGCACTTGGTTCTTCCAACATCGGCCGGGCCACCAAAGGTGCAGCGCTGGCACTGAAGTCAAGAGTATTGCTCTATGCGGCCTCTGACCTTTTTAATACAAACGGCGCATGGGCAGGCGGCTTTGCCAACAAGGCGTTGATTGGTTATACCGGTGGCGATAGAATGGCGCGCTGGCAGGCTGCAAAAGATGCTGCCAAAGCTGTTATTGACCTTGGTGTCTATAGCCTGCACAAACCAAACCCCGCAACTGCTGCGGAAGCGGCAAGCAATTATGCAGACATTTTCCTGCAAAAACAAACATCGGAAGACATTTTTATCCGCTTTTTTACGCCGAGAATCGACGAAAACTGGGATGGTTACAACCCGGGCTTGTACAACACTCCCAACGGCTGGCATGGCTGGGGCAGCAATACCCCCATCGGCCAGCATGTTGACGCTTATGAAATGAGCAATGGAACAAAGTTTAATTGGTCGGACCCGGTACATAAAGCTGCTCCATACCAGAACCGTGATCCCCGCTTTTATGCCTCCATCAATTACGATGGCGCTAAATGGAGGCCACGTCCTGCTGATGCTGTAGGGGCAACACCCATTGGTGACGGTGTGGGTATTGTACAAACAGGCTACTATGAACGGCCCAATGGTTCTGTAATTGCTGGTTTAGATACGCGGAATAGCCCGATAGAAGATTGGAACGGAACCTACACCGGGTATTTTATGCGCAAGTTCCTAGACCCGGCTGTAGATCCTTTGCAGGTAAAGCAGGATGCTCCCTGGCGGTACATTCGCTATGCCGAAATTCTGCTGAACTTTGCTGAGGCAGCGCATGCCTTGGGTCAGGACGGTGAAGCCCGGCAAATGCTGAACATGATCCGTAAACGTGCAGGCATGCCGGATATAACGGAAAGCGGCGCAAACCTGCTTGAGCGTCTTCGCAATGAACGTCGTATTGAACTGGCGTTTGAAGATCTGCGGTTCTTTGATGTTCGCCGCTGGATGATTGCTTCGGAGGCCTACCAGGATGCAACCGGTGTGGACATTCGTCACAGGGTTGATGCTGCCAACAACATTACCAGTTCTACATATACCTCAAAGGTGGCACAGACAAGAGCCTGGAATCCACGGTTTTACTTCCTGCCGATTAAGCTGGATGAAATGAACCGGAATAATAAGCTGGTGCAAAATCCATTGTATTAATTAGTTTTAAAAAGATAAGCTGCAACACTGCAGCTTATCTTTTTTGTGCCTACCCGAAACCTAAAACATAGGTATTTTCTGTATTTGTGGTTGAAAAGGAACATAAGAAAAGCGGACATAGACCAGTAAAGAAATACTTCGAATTACAATCATTATTGCCGAGCTAGTTTTAGAGTACCAACTTTTTCATTTGCTTAAATCAGATGCGAAATAATGAGTGCTACCCGTAGGTCGGCCTTATTGGATGTAACTATAAATGTAAAGGGGGAACGAGGGAGGTAGCCGACAAATTTGTGTACTCAACAACTTGGCCGGCTGAGTAGTGGTTAGCTATTTTTGCTCACTGTTTTTACAATCGCCTGGACGGCTTACGTCAAGGTCAGAATCGTGCGTTATGACCTAGTACCTGTAGTAGATTTTATGCTGTCTCTTTGACCTTTATAAGACGAGGTTGATGGCTGACAGGGATAATGATTGGAAACCGGGTGGTAATTATTAACTTGTTCAAAAGCATTGCTCACATTCATGCGGAAAATATTTATTATAGCACTTCTGGCTCACGCACTCCTGTCATCGAGTCAAATGACAACGGTTAACAAGTTCAAGTCAATGCTCGAATCATATTACCAGGAGTATTTACAACTA
>DASQMG010000413.1:0-20532 GCA_035645595.1 Flavisolibacter sp.
CAGGACACTGTTGATGATCTGAAAAACAAGGCAGATGATGCTTACGGTAAAGTGAAAGATAAGTTTGGTAAGCACAAGGACGAATTTGAGAGTCAAATGAGTTAAAAGAATAAAGCGGCGTTAGCCGCTTTTTAATTTAGGTTATAGCGCATTCTTCGAGGGTAAAGAAAGCAGGCTTAAACGAATTTGTAAGTTAGTGTACCAACGAAGCATCAACTCACGATTGAGCAGAATATGATTATTTATGCGGGCGGACATTTTCTGACACCGTATCCGCACAGCAATTGGAACCAACGGTAAACGATACAGGTTAGTAGAATTACTTCAACCACATGACTGGACTAGCGGTAGCAAATATCCGCGGCAGGAAAGGCAAAAAGGATGGGATTATAAGTTGTTATTTGCAGGTACTATTATACTACGCTCGCCCTACAGAAAGGCGCCGTCTTTTTTAATAGAATACCTAAGGATAAGCGCGGGGCTGCCCGTCGTACTTAAATAAAAGCCTTAATCTTTTCGGTAAGTGAACTAATTAAGATTTTTACAATTCGTGCTAAATAAAAGTTGTTACCAATTCCTCCTTTTACAGCGTCGCTACCCTTCACAAACGGAAAAAATTTTTGGTGAAATGAAAGTCTGGTGAAAAGTTTAGATAATCAAAAGTGCATCACCATAGCTAAAAAAGCGATACTTATCTTTTATAGCTTTTTTATAAGCCTCCATGGTTAAATCATAACCGGCAAATGCGCAGGTCATTATAAGCAAACTGGTTTTTGGCAAATGAAAATTAGTTACCAACGAATCAGCAATATTAAAATTATAAGGCGGGTGAATAAACATGTTGGTCCACCCGTCCGACGGTTTTAAATGCCCCTGGGCGGTTACTGAACTTTCCAAAGCACGCATAGTTGTAGTGCCAATAGAGCAAATACGTCGATTTGTTTCTTTTGCTTTATTCACAATCTTAGAAGCTGCCTCCTCAATTCGATAATACTCAGCATCCATTTTGTGCTTGCTTAAATCTTCCACTTCAATAGGTCGAAATGTTCCCAGCCCCGTGTGGAGCGTCACTTCTGAAAAACGGATGCCTTTGATTTCACAACGCTTAATTAACTCGCGGCTAAAGTGCAGACCTGCGGTTGGGGCGGCCACTGCTCCCTCGTGCTTTGCATAAACGGTCTGGTACCGTTCGCGGTCCTCATCATCGGGCTTGCGCTTGATGTACTTCGGCAATGGCGTTTCACCATATTTTTCCAGCGTAGCTTTAAATTCCTCTTCAGCGCCTTCGTGTAAAAACTTGATGGTCCTGCCACGACTGGTTGTGTTATCAATGACTTCGGCTACGAGTTCCTCGGTATCGCCAAAATATAATTTATTACCAACACGGATCTTTCTTGCGGGATCAACAATCACATCCCATAAACGATGTTCTTTGTTTAATTCACGAAGTAAAAAAACTTCAATTTTAGCACCGGTCTTTTCTTTACGGCCATACATACGGGCCGAAAAAACCTTGGTGTTGTTTACTACAAATACATCCTTATCATCAAAATAATCAAGTATTTCGCGGAAGTGTTTGTTTTCCATTTCACCCGTCTTACGGTTCACTACCATCATACGGGAGTCTTCGCGTCTTTTTGCAGGATGTTGGGCGATAAGATTTAAAGGGAGGTCAAACTTGAATTGCGAAAGCTTCATGGGCTTAATATTGGTTTAGTGCCTTGTGACCTCGCGAAGCAGAAGAAAAAAGGGAGGAAGGAGAGTTGGCAGCACGCAGTCAGTAGTAAGCGAACCCTCACATAATGAAGGGGCTTACATTGAACATTACACCTTTGAACTCTTAACAACACTCCCGGTCTTACGGCACCGGAGTAGGGTCATTTAGCGTATAAAGGCCGCAAAAATAAGGGATTTAAGGCTTGCTGCTGCAATTATTTTGCCGGGCCTTTTTACAAAGAAGCATAGCAAAATTTAAAATAGACGCAAAGCTGTTTTTGCAAACGGGAAGAACCTGTGTTTTTCCAACCTGCCACTGACTTTGCTTTGGGCACAAGTGGCCGGGTTCCAATATTATATTCTAAAGTGTGACATATTATATTTTTACATAGAAACCAAATTTGAACCGTTTCCCCGATTTCCCTTCCCCTTTGTCTTACCTTCATCCAAACAACGTTAACCGTTTCTTTTTATGAAGAACCTGCTCTGTGCTCTGCTAACCATTACCTGTTTTTCACCTTGTTTTTCTCAATCGTCAAAAATCAAAGCCAGCAAATACCCCAGCCTTTTGTGGGAAATTACAAGACCCGGGTTACCCACGCCTTCCTACTTGTTTGGTACAATGCACGTAAGCAGTAAAATGGTTTTCAATCTATCCGATTCCTTTTACATCGGCCTGAAAGCGGCGCAGGTGGTGGCTCTTGAAACGAACCCTGGTACCTGGCAAGAAGACTTTTCACGTTATAATATGGAGGGAGAGGGAGGCCGTAACTTAAACCGCTACCGCTATACACAAAAAGGTTTTTCACAACCACAGGACTACCTGTCCATCAACACGCTTAAATTAACCTCATATGAAAAGATGATGGAGGTGGCCTTATATAGCAACCCCTCCATCATAAATAGTTTTTTATACCGCAGTAATTCAGAGTCATCAAGTGATTTTGAAGAGGATACCTACCTTGACCTTCACATCTTTCAATCGGGTAAAAAACTGGGAAAAAAAATTTGCGGCGTGGAAAATTTTGATGGAAGCATGCAATTGGTTAAAGAAGCCTACGCAGATGCAGCCAAAGAGAAAATACGAAAGGATCGAAGCTACGATATGGATGAAGATCTTTCCTACCGCCGGTTAGAGGAAGCTTACCGTACTGGTAATCTTGATCTGTTGGATACGATTCATAAAATCAATAGTCAATCAGCTGCGTTTGATGAAAAATTTTTGTACAAGCGTAACGACATACAAGCTGCTTCTATAGACTCAATCCTAAAAACAGGCACAACATTATTTGTCGGCGTGGGTGCTGCACATTTACCCGGAGAAAGAGGTGTAATCGAAATCCTGCGGCGATCAGGCTATAAGTTAAGGCCTATCAGAATGCTTACACGAGACAGTCATCATAAAGATGAAATTGAAAAACTGCGTGTGCCTGTTCAGTTTTCCAAGCAAGTTTCGGACGATGGCTTTTACACCGTAAGTACGCCTGGTAAACTATATAGCTTCGGATCCCCTTTTAATGGTACCGGAATGCAGCAGTTCGCTGATATGACAAACGGCAGTTATTATATGATAACGCGTGTTATAACTAATGCCGCTATTTTAGGTCATAGCCAGGCACAAGTAGAACGAAAGCTTGACAGCGTGTTGTATGAAAATATCCCAGGTAAAATTCTACTTAAAAAACCGATTGTAAAAAACGGTTATCATGGCTTCGAAATAGTAAACCGCACCCGCCGTGGTGACTACCAGCGCTATAATATTTTTGTAACACCATTTGAGATCATCATCTTTAAAATGAGCGGCAACGGAGATTATGTAAAGCTGGGTACCGAGGCAAACCTGTTTTTTAACTCCATTCAATTGAAAGAGGTTAAAACCGACTGGAAAAAATTTAGTCCGGCAAATGGCGGCTTTGAGGTACAGCTTCCTCACCAGCCCATCATCTTCAAAGACGATAACTGGCAGTACCTCGCCTACGACGCAGCTACTAAAACAGGTTTTGAAATTATTCGTACCGATGTACACAATTATAATTTTGTGGAAGAAGATTCATTCGATCTTAACCTGATGGATGAAAGCTTCAGTTCATCAGAATTTATTAATAAGCAGGTAAGCCGACACTTTTTACTTGTTAATGGCTATGCTGCATTGGATGCCCAGTATCAATATAAAGACAGCTCCGTTGCGCTCGTTCGTTTCTTAATTCAGGGGCCGCGTTATTTTACAATTATCGCCCATTCAAAAACGGGAAACAAGGTTATGCAAGGCTTTGTTAACTCTTTTGCGGTAAAGCCTTTTACCTATAGCCAGGCAGAGCTAGAAGTGGATACAGCTTTACGTTTCAGTGTAACAACCCCGGTGCCTTTGGAAAAAAAGAAAAAATTGGAAATGTATCCTGACAGGGCGTCGTATGATGGAGATGACGACGACTCCCTGGTTGATAATGGGACTTATGATGATAAGGTTATTACATCTGATTCAACAGGCGAAAAAATCTATGTTTCATTTTATAAGCCATCTCAATATTATTATCAAACTAAAGCAGACGACACTGATTCGGCCGGTTTTAAAAAGGACTGGATGTTTCGCTATACAAAAAAGAATACGCTGGCAAATGGCACCGTCATTTTTGATTATGAGATTGGAAACAAGAACAGCAGCCGTATGGTAAAAGCGAAAGTCATTACGAAAGGCGGAAGCCGTTACAAACTGGAAACGGAAACGGATACGCTTTCAGGCCCCAGTGCATTCATTCGTTCCTTTTTTGAAACCTTTACACCAACAGATACTGCGCAAGTGTTTGACACAAGAAAGAAAAAATCGACACTTTTTTTCTCGCAGTTTTTTAGTACCGACACAACTTTGCATAAAACGGCGGTAAAGAACACCGGCAACCTAATTATGGATTCTGATGATTTCCCACAATTAAAGAGGGCTATTGAGTCGCTTGGCTGGAAAGAGAAAAGATACCTTGATACAAAGAAAGAATTAATTGGAAAGCTTTCTTACATGCCGATAAAAGAAGCATCGGATTTTTTAAAAACAATGTATTATGCAGCGGGTGATACTGTAGAACTACAATACACGGCGCTGGAAACTCTTTTACAGCAGGCTACTGAGTATTCTTATAAAACGTTTGCGGGCATTATGGAAACCGACCCGCCCGTGCTTGATTTTAAATCAACCACTACCATAACTACTTCCCGTTATAACGAAGTAGTGCGCTATGAGAATTTTGACGACGATTATTCACCTGATTATAAAACCGGGTCCTTCTTTAATACTCTTACCGATACGCTTCAGTTAACGGCCGGCATTTTTAAAAACCTACTCCCGTTAATAACTATAAACGATTACGAGCATCCAATTATGAGTCTCACAGGCACTTTGCTGGACAGCAATTTGATTACTGCAAAGGAGTACAAAACCTGGTTGCCAAAATTTACTATTGAAGCTAAACAGGCTTTGAAAAAACAAATTATACACGAAAAATCAAAGGCTATACAAAAGGCGGCGGCCGACGAAGCAGAGAAAAAATCTTACAACCTTTATGGCCGGAGTGATAAAGATTATGGTAATTCCAAATTAAGTTTATATGCCACTTTGCTCCTGCCGTACTGGGATAAGGATCCACAGGTGCCATCAATGATCTCCCAAATGCTCCAAAGCAATGATAAGCAGTTAAAATATACGACTACCATACTTCTGTTGCGTAATAAGCGGCCTTTGCCTGATACAATGCTTGCCTATTTCGCAGCAATGGATGAATATCGATATAGATTGTATAACGATTTAAAAAAGCAGAAACTAGTATCCTTATTTCCCCCTTCTTTTAAAAATGGTTTAGCCATAGCACGCGGCCGGCTACAAGCAGAACAATCGTACACCAGGCTGGATACAGTTGTTTTTATGGAGAAGGTGCCAGTGCAACATAAAGACCGTGATGGATATATATATGTGTTTAAGTACAAAGAAAAAAGGGAAGACAATAGCTGGAAACTTGCCACAGTAGGCCTTTTGCCAAAGGAGGATACTGCACTTGAGTTTGAAACAGAAAATGGTGTAAGAGAAGAACACGATTACGATTTTACTGATGTTACTGCCACTAAACTTACCGCGGAAACACCGGCAAAAGAGCAGGTAAAAGCTTTGGTAAGACGTTTGCTTTACAGTAAAAGAAAAAGTGCAGCGCAATTTTATAACGATGCAAACCGATACAACGATATTGAGTTCTCCCGTATCAGGTATTGATCTTTGGAACCGCCTCAATTAGACTTTTTGTGTACTGGTTTTGGGGCTGAAGGTAAACCTCTTCTGCAGGGCCACTTTCTACAATACTCCCGGCCTGCATTACAATAATGCGGTCGCACATATACCTTACCACTGACAGGTCATGGGAAATAAAAAGAAGCGTAAGCCCCAGTTCTTTTTTTAAATCATTTAGCAGGTTAAGTACCTGCGCCTGCACACTAACGTCAAGCGCAGAAACCGATTCGTCGCAAACTAAAAAATCAGGGCTTAATCCTAAGGCGCGGGCAATAACAATCCGCTGCCGCTGACCACCCGAAAACTGGTGGGGATACCGGCTCATAGTTGCAGAGGGCAGGCTTACTTTCTGGAGCAGCTCTGCCACCCTTTTTTTACGCTCCTTTGCTGAAGACTCTACGCCGGCAACCTTCATTGGTTCGGCAAGGGCGGCCCCGATGGTAAGGCGTGGATTGAGGGAAGAGTAGGGATCCTGGAAAATTAATTGAACATCTTTACGCAAGCCTTTTACCTGTTCTTTGGACAGCCGGGTAATGTCTTTTCCCTTGTAAATTATCTTTCCCGAAGTTGGTTCAACCAGTCGTAACAAAGTTCGTCCCAACGTTGTTTTTCCGCAGCCCGATTCACCCACCAACCCCAGCGTTTCTGTTTTATATATATCGAAGCTTATATTGTTAACCGCAGTAACGAAGGTGGTGGGCTTGCCAAATAAAGAGGTCTGTGCCGGGAAAAGAACAGAAAGGTTTTGGACTTGCACAAGTGCTTCTAAGTCTAATTGCTCATTTTTGATTACGGCTTTTTCAACGCCCATCTCCCGGCTTCTGACGCCTGTTTCCTCTTTGGCAAGGAAGTCACTTACAGTGGGCAGGCTTTCGCCTTTCGGGTGTAAAGCAGGGCGGCACGCAATTAAAGCTTTTGTGTAGGGATGTACGGCTGCTTTAAAAATGGTTTGCACAGTTCCTTCTTCCACAATTTCTCCTTTGTACATGATAGCAATGCGGTCGGCAATTTGGGCAACAACGCCTAAATCATGGGTTATAAAAACGACACCCATGTTTTGCTCCTGTTGCAGCTCTTTAATTAGCGCCAGAATGGTTTTTTGAACTGTTACGTCCAGTGCTGTTGTAGGTTCATCGCAGATAAGTAATTGGGGTTCACAGCACATGGCCATGGCTATCATAATCCGTTGCTTTTGCCCGCCGCTAAGCTGGTGTGGGTAGCGGTTAAACATTTTATCAGGTTGTGGCAGTCTCACCTTTTCAAACCAGGCAATTGTTTTGGCTTTCGCTTCCTTTTTTGTTAGGCCTTTATGGACGAGAAGCGCTTCCATTACTTGGTCGCCACAAGTCATAACGGGGTTAAGCGATGTCATTGGTTCCTGGAAGATCATCGAAATCTTATGGCCGCGAATTGCCTGTAAGCCTTTGCTGTTTAACCGGAGCAGATCGGATGTCTCACCATCTTCTGTAAAAAAAATTTTCCCCGTAGGATAATGGGCCGGTGGTTTTGGTAATAGCTGTAAAATAGAAAGAGAGGTAACCGATTTACCGGAACCGCTTTCGCCAACAAGGGCTACAATTTCACCCTTATTCACGGTCAGCGAAATATTCTTTAGTGCTTCTGTTTTTTCAGTTTCGGAGATAAAATGAACCGATAAATTTTCGATGTGTAAAAGGGGCTTCATGGGGCTCAATTACAGGGGGCGTTCAGTACTTTAATTTTTACTGCTTTTTGAGGATGCGGGTAATATGCCATGCAAACCGCACAATTTTGAACTGTTGTTGTATCTATTGTAAAATAAAACTCGTCCCCGGCATTTATTGTTTCCGGAAAAGTACAGGGGCTGCCTAAAGCGAAGACATTTGTGTAACCTTTCCCCGTCGTTTCATCTGTCCATGATGCGGCAAGGTTTGTAGTATCCATCGTCCCGTCCAACAGCTTAATAGTGTAGTTGGAACAAATACCTTTTATCTCCAATCGCCCTTTGTAGCAACCAGCGCCCAACAACTTTTTTTGCGATGTGCATGCCAGTGTAGTTGCTGCTACAGTTGCTACCAATGCTATAAAAAATACCTTCATTCCTATTATGTTTATACCACCCGTTTAAAGTAATTGTAGCCTCAAAACTTCTTAACTCATTGTTGTCTACTCATTAGTATACTTGGTGTCCCGGGCCTCCCTGAGCATTAAAACCTGAGATGTCTTACCGTTAATCCGCCATTGATTAACTGTTTCAAAGAGTCGATACCAATTTTTAAATGCCGTTCTACGAAAAGTGACGTTACCTGCCTGTCGCTTTCCTCTGTTTTGACGCCTTCCGGTGTCATGGGTTGGTCGCTCACTAAAAGCAAAGCCCCTGTTGGAATTTTATTAGCGAAGCCCACCATAAAAATCGTAGCTGTTTCCATGTCAATGGCGTAAGCCCTTACCCTCTGGAGATATTCTTTAAACTCTTCATCATGTTCCCACACACGGCGGTTAGTAGTGTAAACCGTACCCGTCCAATAGTCCACTTCATAATCCCTGATCGTAGTGGAAATGGCCTTTTGCAAGGCAAATGCCGGTAGTGCCGGAATCTCAGCAGGCATGTAATCGTTTGATGTACCCTCACCTCTTATAGCGGCAATTGGCAGAATAAGATCACCTATTTTATTTCGTCTTTTTAACCCGCCGCATTTGCCCAAAAACAAGACGGCCTCTGGTTGTATAGCTGTTAGTAGATCCATTACGGTCGCAGCGGTAGGGCTTCCCATCCCAAAGTTTATGATTGAAATTCCATTGGCGGTTGCACATTGCATCGGCTTATCGGTACCTTCTACGGTGGTGTTATTCCACTCAGCAAATAGGCGCACATAATTACTAAAGTTGGTGAGTAAAATATACTTGCCAAAGCTATTCAAAGGCTGACCAGTATAACGTGGTAGCCAATTTTTAACGATGTCTTCTTTCGTCTTCATAGCCACGAATTTAATGATTACGTTTGACGCATGATGCAGGTGCAGTTTCCGCAGCCGGATTTCAATATTAGAACGGAGGGAGAGAAGCGGTACATTTTTGATGCGATTCGTAAGGCATGGCTGGTGCTCACTCCGGAAGAATGGGTGCGCCAGAACTTTGTGGCCTACTTAACCAAAGTGCTGAATTACCCCGCAGCGTTTATTGCTTTGGAAAAAGAACTGCTACTGAACGGCTTAAAAAAACGCTTTGATGTTTTAGTGTACGATGCGGTGCACGAACCATGGATGATGGTAGAGTGCAAAGCTCCCGGAGTGAAGTTGAGTGAAGCAGTTCTGCAACAACTGCTACGGTATAACATTGCTGTTCCTGTAACTTATTTAGTGATTACCAATGGGGAAGCAACAGCAGGTTGGAAAAAGCAAGATGGTGTTTTGAAGCAATTGAATGAGTTGCCTTTACCTTCTCTTTTTTAAAAGTCCTCAGAAGGAAGCAAAATGCTTTTCAAGGAAGTTAAGCCCTTAAATTTTTAATTATAGCTATTCCAACTTTGAGTTCATCCTACCAGGTTTCCTATTGCGCCTGTTGCCGTATCGTGTGCTTTTTATAATTCAAAAGGGAGCGGCACAAAAGAAGTCTTACACCGGTAATTCGCCTGTCATACAAACCTAAACCGCTCTTATCTTTGCCCGCTATGGCAACAGACCTCTTTGGCTCTCCCGATTATTTTGGTGTAGATGACCTCTTAACCGATGAACATAAACTCATTCGCGAAACCGTTCGCAGCTACGTAAAAAAAGAAATTTCCCCCATCATTGAAGACTATGCACAACGGGCAGAGTTTCCGGAACAGATTGTAAAACAGTTAGGTGATCTTGGTTGTTTTGGTCCAACCATTCCGCACCAGTACGGCGGAGGCGGGCTGGATTATATTAGTTATGGATTAATGATGCAGGAACTGGAACGGGGAGATAGTGGCGTGCGGTCAACTGCATCGGTACAAGGGTCGCTGGTGATGTTTCCTATTTACCAATACGGAAGCGAAGAGCAACGCAATAAATATTTACCAAAACTAGCAAGTGGAGAGTGGTTGGGTTGCTTTGGCTTAACGGAACCGGATCATGGCAGCAACCCGAATGGCATGCTTACCAATATTAAAGATGCCGGAGACTCCGTGATACTCAATGGTAGCAAGATGTGGATCTCCAACGCGCCCTTTTCGCAGGTAGCAGTTGTGTGGGCAAAGGATGAAGCAGGCGACATTAGAGGGTTGGTTGTGGAACGTGGCATGGAAGGTTTTAGCACGCCCACCACGCATGGTAAATGGAGCCTTCGTGCATCATCAACCGGAGAGTTGGTTTTTGATAATATACAAGTGCCCAAGGAAAATATTTTTCCCAATGTAAAAGGGCTGAAAGGCCCGCTAGGTTGCTTATCCAAAGCCCGTTACGGCATAGCCTGGGGCGCTTTGGGCGCAGCGATGGATTGCTACGATACGGCACTTCGATATAGTAAAGAAAGAATACAGTTTGACCGGCCTATTGGCGGCTTTCAGTTACAGCAAAAAAAGCTGGCGGAGATGATAACAGAGATCACAAAAGCGCAATTGCTGGTATGGCGGTTGGGTACCTTAATGAATGATGGAAAAGCAACACCGCAACAGGTTTCGATGGCTAAAAGAAACTCCTGCGAAATTGCCACCAACATCGCCCGCGACGCACGGCAAATGTTAGGCGGGATGGGCATTACCGGCGAGTACAGTATTATGCGCCACATGATGAATTTGGAAAGTGTAATTACTTACGAAGGCACACATGATGTACACTTATTGATAACAGGTATGGATGTTACAGGGCTCAATGCTTTTAAATAGATGAGGCCAAGCCGCCGCAGGCGTGGAAGGGGTTATTTCAATGATTTCCAATTTATACCGGCGGTTCATTGTTATTCTTTTTATGTAACCAGCCACATAACAAATGTGAAGCCTCTATTGCGTCGCACTCTTGTACATTCTGTATTTCTTTCAGCATTGATACCCATCTAAAACATGATTTATAAAAACCCACTAAACAACGAACTAAGTCTGACCGCCGGGGGGCAGGAGACGGTATGAAAGTTTTCTACAAAACATACAATCTGAAGTTCCGCCATCCTTTCACGATTTCAAAAGGAACAAAAACACACCAGCCTACTTTTATTGTTCAATTGGAGCATTTGGGCAGGGTAGGTTTTGGCGAAGCGCCGGCGATTACTTACTACAACATCCCGGTAGAGAAGATGGCAGAAGACCTCGAGCGTAAAAAACTGTTTGTGGAAAAATTCGCCTTTACTGAACCTGATAGATGGTGGCACTACCTGCATCACTTGTTCCCAGCGAACCCGTTCTTAGTTTGCGCCTTAGATATCGCCGGCTGGGATTTGTACGGAAAGTTTAAGGAAAAACCTTTGAATCAGCTGTGGCCGCCGTCAGGGGCAAAAACAACAATCACGGATTACACCATCGGCATTGATACCATCGAAAAAATGGTAGAAAAAATGCAGGAAAAGGCCTGGCCTGTTTATAAAATTAAATTGGGTACTGATCGTGATGTAGCCATCATCGAAGCTTTGCGGCAACATACAGATGTTCCCTTTCGCATTGATGCCAATGCAGCCTGGAAATGGGATGAAGCCTTGGAAAAAATTATTGCTTTTAAAGATTTAGGTGTGGAGTTTATTGAGCAGCCACTGGCAAAAGACGATTGGGAAGGAATGAAATTTTTGTTCGATAAGTCGCCGCTTCCCCTGTACGCTGATGAGAGTTGTGTGGGGGAAAGCGATGTTGACAAATGCCATCATCATTTCCATGGTATCAATATCAAACTTACCAAATGCAGCGGGCTTACACCGGCCTTACGCATGATAGATAAAGCCCGTGAATTAAACATGGGTGTGATGGTTGGCAGCATGAACGAATCTACAATTGGTTCTGCAGCTATTGCGCACTTGCAGTCCCGGATTGACTACCTGGATGCTGACGGGCCGCTGTTGTTACGTGAGGACATAGCAACCGGACTGGCCTACGAAAATAATGGTACAGTAGTCACTTCTGATACACCAGGATTGGGAATTGCTTTTAAGGACCTTTTTCAAAAAGATTAATGGCTAGGTAATTATTTTACTTTGTAATTCCCGCAAACAGGGAATCCCTGCATTATTGTTTACCGACTGCACCAACACCTCCGCTGATTGGATGACAAGGATGAAGGTTTATGTTTTCCGGTCCGTTTTGTTTTGAAAGGTGGATGATAAAGTGGCGAATATGGTTACAAGGCGTACAAGAGTGCAACGCAAGAAAAGCTAAATACATATTCTGGCCCCTGGCCGGTAAAAAACTCATCAATCAATAACCAGTTTTGATGCTGATCGTTACTAATTGCTAAAGACCGCACAAGTCATTACGTGAACATATTGTTACATCGCCTTGGTCGGCTCAACGAATTTTTAAGCCAAAATTAACTTCTAAAAATTTTCCGGTACAAATCTGCAATGGTAGGCCCCTAAAGGATTACAGGTTTTGTTTGTACTTATAAAGCGGCCTGAAAATTGTAAAATGGTGCGAAAGCTTTTTCATGAGAAAAACACTGTTTCTCCTTTGTATACTTATCTCGAACACTTTACTTGCACAGTTACAAATAGGGCCTTTTTTAGGTGCAGGTGGCTATTTAGGTGACCTGAATTATACACCGTTGAAACGCGTTAAACCAGCAATAGGTGTTGCCGGGATATATGAAATTAGAAAGCGTTTCAGTTTACGCGGGGGAATTACTTTTGGTAAACTGGAAGGCGGTGACCAGTGGAGCGGCACCACCTATTTGAAGGAGAACCGCAATCTCAGCTTTAAATCAAATATCAGCGAGTTTAGCCTGGTTGCAGAAGTGACTGCGTTCAACCTGGATAAAATTAACTGGTCGCCATATGCATTTGCCGGTGTTGCGCTCTTTCATTTTAATCCTTATGTGGAAGATTCGGGAAGTAAAACGTATTTAAAGCCGCTAAGTACCGAAGGACAGGGGCTTGCAGAATACCCAAACCGAAAACCTTACTCTTTAAACCAGTTCTCCATTCCATTTGGCGGCGGGATCAAGTATATCCTTTCAGATAACGTCACCCTGGACCTGGAGATGGGTTTACGAAGAAGTTCCACCGATTATTTAGATGATGTAAGTACCAATTTTGTTGATCCGGATATTTTGCTTCAACAAAGAGGGGCAACAGCAGTTCGCCTCTCCTACAGGGGCGATGAGATCCCCGGGGGAATTGCAGCGTTCCCTGATAACGGTTACCCTATGAAAGACACGCAAAGGGGCAGTATCAAATACAAAGACTGGTATTATTTCACCGGCTTCCATTTATATTTTCGTTTGCAAGGCAATTCCGGCGGCGGTAAAAAAGGGTATGGATGCCCTGTGAATGTTTTCTAAACAATTATCTAACATAGTGTGTTAGTACTTTTGCAAACACACATGGCTTACAAAAATCAACAACAGTTTATTGATGTATTGGAGAAAGAAGGCGAGCTTCTTCGCATCAAAGAATACGTCAACCCGCATTTAGAAATTACAGAAATTACAGACCGCATCAGCAAAACACCGGGCGGAGGCAAGGCCTTACTGTTTGAAAACACAGGTTATGCCTTTCCGGTTTTAATGAATGCTTACGGCAGTGAAAAGCGTATCTGCCTGGCCTTAGGCGTTCAAAAGTTGGATGATGTGGCAAAGGATATTGAAGCCTTATTTCAATTGTTGGCTTCGCCTAAGGAAAACATCATCGATAAATTAAAATTGCTTCCTAAACTTGGGCAGTTTGCATCGTGGATGCCGAAAGTTATAAGTGGCCGAGGCGAGTGCCAGGAGGTTATTTTGCAAGGCCACGATGCAGATATGACTAAACTGCCGGTTATAACCTGTTGGCCAAAGGACGGCGGTCCTTTTGTTACGCTACCTGTTATTCATACCAAAGACCCAACTAATAACACCCGGAACGTAGGCATGTACCGCATGCAGGTTTTTGGCCCGCAGCTCACCGGGATGCACTGGCATAAACATAAAGTATCGGCAAAGCATTTTACGGAGTATAAAAAGCTAAATAAGCGAATGCCCGTAGCGGTTGCGCTGGGTGGCGATCCGGTTTATGCCTATTCGGCAACGGCGCCCCTTCCCGAGAATGTTGATGAATATATGCTCGCCGGTTTTCTTCGCAAAAAGAAGGTAGAGCTGGTTAAGTGCATTACACAACCTGAAATTGAAGTACCTGCCGATGCAGATTTTATTATAGAAGGCTATGTTGATCCGGCAGATGAAGCCATTTGGGAAGGACCTTTTGGTGACCATACGGGTTACTATTCCTTGCCCGACTGGTATCCCCGTTTCCATATCACTTGTATTACACATAGAAAAGCTCCTGTTTATCCCGCAACTATTGTTGGTATTCCTCCACAGGAAGATGCCTGGTTGGGAAAGGCTACAGAACGTATTTTTTTAGCACCTATGAAAATGACAATGGTGCCGGAAATAACCGATATGGATATGCCTGTAGAAGGCGTGTTTCATAATCTGGTTATTGCACAAATAAAGAAAGATTACGCAGGGCAGGGGCAAAAAGTAATGAATGCCATGTGGGGTGCCGGGCAAATGATGTTTAATAAGATCCTTGTAATGGCGGACGAAGGCGTAAAAATTCAGAATTATGATGCGCTGGCAAAATACGTTTTCAAAAACCTGGATCCTGCAGCAGATATTTATTTTTCGCAGGGACCAATGGATGTGCTGGACCACAGTTGTAGTAAAATGGGTTTCGGCGGCAAGATGTGTATTGACGGGACAACCAAGTTTGAAGAAGAACGCGAAAAGGGTTTGGATTCTGCCATTGGGAGTTTGGAATTAGATAATTCTGTAATTAAAGATCGTTTCTCGGAGGTTCATATTGTGAACACCTCTCTGCTACAAAAAGAGATTCCTGTTTTAATTATATCAGTGGAAAAAACCCGAAGAGGACACATAAGAGAGTTGCACCAGCAAATTTGCGAAATGAAGGAACTGGAGGGTGTAAAGATGATTTTATATGTCGAACATACTGTTGATGCCAATGATCTGACTGTTGCCCTGTGGCGTTTCTGCAATAACCTTGATCCTAAAAGAGATAGCTACCTGTACAGGGCGCCATTAGCCAGCTATTCTTCCTGTATGGGTTTAGATGGAACGATAAAAACAAAAGACCTCGATAACTTTCAGCGGGACTGGCCAAATATTATTGTGATGGATGACGATACAATTAGAGCGGTAGATGAAAAGTGGAGCCGGCTTGGCGTTGGAAAATTTTTGTCTTCTCCCTCACTAAAGTTCAAAGGCCAGATATATGGCGAAGAGGCAGTAGTTTCTTAAATTTATCGTTCAGAATTGTAGTAATGAAGCAGGAGTTTGTAACTGTGTATGGTAAAGTAATTATCGAAAAGGATAAACTCTTTATCAGATCTTTCGAAGTTCCATTCAGCAGAACTCCGTTTGCACAAGTAGGGTTTGAAGTCAGTTTCTTACTGGTATTGGTTCTACAGTTCTTCACCTCCGATGGACCAGGAAGATATGTCGGTATTATCGTATGGGGACTATTGCTGTTGGTACGTCTGCCAAATCTTTACGATGTGGTCTTTAAAAGGAGTTATGCTTCAAGAATTGCATTGAGCAAAATAAAGTCAGTAAAAACGGAGGAAGACACTCACGGGCTTGAGACCTATGTTATTCTGAACTTGCATAATGGGCGATACAGAAAAATCATCTTCAGAAGATTAGAGAATCAGTATGAGTCCCTTGTCGAGGCAATATCTCAGCATACATCTCAATTCCAATATGTTTGAAGTAGCTATTTATCACAGTAGAAGTAAGCATCTTTGTTAAAAAATCTTTGTTCTCCTTCACAATCAATTTCAATTGTATATTGCTCTTATGAAAAAATCGTTGTGGTTAACAATATTATTGGCCTCGGTGGGATTAGCAGCTTGCAGCCAGAAAACAAAGAAAGATCAACCATCCCCCGACAATACATTGTTGTGGAAAATTTCAGGCAAAGGGCTGGCAAAGCCTTCTTACCTGTTTGGTACCATGCACATGCTTTGTGCAGATGATATTATACTGAGCGATAACCTTAAAAAAGCTATTGAAGGATCGGACAATGTGTACCTGGAACTGGAAATGGACAACCTTTTTGAGATGATGGGTGCCATGCAGCACATGAACATGAAAGGCGATACGACACTTTTAGATTTGCTGACTAAAGAGGAATACAAAAAAGTAAAACTTTATTTTGAAGAGAACAGTTCCATGCTTCCTTTTTCCATGTTACAATCTTTCAAGCCTATGCTTGCTGCTTCACTTATTGCAGAACAGCAAACGAAAAATGCTGCCTGTGATAATATGGTGGCGATGGAGCAATTGATTATGCAGGAAGCAAAATCGGCCGACAAAAAAATAAAAGGCCTGGAGACAATGAATTTTCAACTAGAAATATTTGACAAGATACCTTACAAACTGCAGGCAAAGCAGTTGTACCAAATGATTACGCAAGTCAGCGACAGTGCCGATGGTAATGAAATAATCGAGTTGACTAACGCTTACCGTAACCAGCAATTGGAAAAGCTTGAAGAGATGACGAAGAAGGAAGACATGGGAATTAAAAACTTTACCGAACTTCTTTTATATAGCCGCAACGAGTCCTGGACAAAAAAGCTCCAGGAGATTTTACCGGGTAAATCGTTGGTAGTTGCCGTGGGTGCAGGACATCTTCCGGGCAAACGCGGGGTAATTAATTTACTAAGGGTGGCAGGGTACAAAGTAGAGCCTGTACAAAATGAAATGATCAGGAAAAAAAGCAGGGAGATCTAGATGGCAGATGACGAATGATTGATTTCGAACCCCTGCCACCTGTCATCAGCCGCCCACTTTAAAATCTTTCCAGCCCGCTAAAAAAGAAGTCGCCCTCAATCTTAGCATTTTCGTCGCTGTCACTTCCATGAACAGCATTTTCGCCCAGCGATGTTGCAAATAACTTTCTGATTGTTCCTTCATCAGCTTTGGAAGGATCGGTAGCTCCAATCAATGTTCTGAAATCTGCCACTGCATTCTCCTTTTCTAATATGGCAGCGATAATAACGCCGCTGCTCATAAACTGTGTAAGTTCTCCGTAAAACGGACGTTCTTTATGTATTTCGTAAAACTCACCGGCTTTTTCCAGGGAAAGTTTTGTTTGCTTTAGTGCGACTATCTTATACCCCGCTTTAGTAATCTTATCTAGAATAGCACCGGCATGGCCGTTACGCATGGCGTCGGGCTTGATCATGGTAAACGTTCTGTTGGTCATTGCTTTGAAATTTGGGCGCAAAAATAGGGAGATTGTATTGAAGCGTAAGACGTCAGGCGGTTATTTAATCCCGGCGTTTCTTTGTTAGAAATCGTACTGCCAGAGAAACATAATAAGACCTGCCAGTAGCTGCATTATAATACCGGCCGCCAAAAGCGTTAATGTCGGGACCTAAACTGTAAGTTTGGTCCAGCAGGTTTTCTGCACCCGCTGTAATCTTTAACTGACACTTGTCTTTCAGCCATTTTTCAAAACCGACTTGCCCATTTATTAAATGATAAGCTGCTGCGTATTCACTGTTCGCATCGTTCAACGGTAGTTTATCGCTATAGTAGTAATTAAGGTTTAACTGCAGACCATTAGTGGCTAAAATATCAACTCCTGTTGAGACTGTATGCGGCGCAGTTCCCGGTAGCCGTTTACCTGAGAAATCCGATGCCACCTGTTTAAATTCTTTGTATTTAAAATAATGGTAGGTATGACTGACATAAAACAATCCTTCCTTAAATATCCTGCTTCCTTTTAAAAAGGGGTAGTTGATGGAGCTTTCTATTCCCCGTTGCGCAATTTTTCCTGCATTGATAAAAAGTTCACCACCACCGGCATCTCTTCTTTGAACGATGGTGTTTTGTAATGAGAATAAAAAGGCGTTGATATCAAAATTCAAATTCCTAAAAATAGTACCCCGGAAGCCAACATCATTATTTATGCCTTCCTCCGCATTTAAACCAAGGTTAACAGCGCTGCCACTCGGGGAAAGTTCGCCTGATGTGGGAGGTGAAAAGCCTTTTGATATGCTGGAATAGGCTGTAAAGGCTTTCCATTTTTTTGCTAAAGAAGCCCGCGGTGCAAATTGATTTGTAAAGCTTCTTTTTTGCAATGGTAATGGTGTGGGAGTACTTCGCCTTAATTCTATGTTTAAAAAGTTGAAACTGCCACCCACGGTAATTTCCCAGCCCCTTTTTTCCAGGCTGGCTCCCACGAAAGCAATGGACTGCCTGGTAGGAATGTTATCTTCTGTTTGTAACGTATCCTGCGTTCCGGCCCTGTTCTTATAAACCGAAACTACAGAGAAACTTTGCTGCATTTCGGCTCCGGTCGTAACATTGAGGCTGCCATCAGAAAACATTTTCTTGTAAGAGAAAACCGTTCTTCCTCCGACATGCGGTTCTGAATTTTTGCCGTAGTTACGAATGGCGGGGTTACGAAGTTCTGTAAACATGCCGTACGCGGTGCTAGTGTTGGTAAAGGCTTCTGAAAATTCCTGGTGGTAACTTAAGCCGGCCAAGAAAGTTTTTTGTTGTACAGAAGCCCTGCTTTGTACAGCACTGGGAAAGCCACCCCCTGCAGGCCTTGATGATTTTGGGTTTGCATCATACTCGGCCTTAGTCAAAGCACCTGGCGTCTCGTAAAAAAGATGGCTATAAAGAAAAGTAGATTTAAGGTAGGCCTTATTAGAAGTAGAAAAGCGACCGGACCACGTGAAGATGTTGCGTTCTGATCTGGAGTGCATTCGGAACCCGGCACTTTGCTGGTGCTGAAAACCGAACTGGCTATGCGAACCACTGTCGCCTGTTGTGATTGAGGCATACCCGTTTTTTAAACCATTACTTCCTCCGGTGTATTCAATGTTAACATTCTCCTGTGCGTTTGGGTTCATGCTTTCAATAAGCAATACACCGCCGGTTCCGGCACCATAAAAACTACTGCCAGGACCTTTGATGACCTCAATAGAATTGAAATTATAATACCCCAGGCCATTTAAATACGTTGTGCCACCTGGATCAGTAAACGGGATATCGTTGTAATACACTTTTACATTTCTAACTCCGAACGGAGAGCGTAGGGAACTCCCTCTTATATTAAAGCGGTAGCTTCCCGGAGACCGTTCTTCCATGCGTACGCCCGGCGTTGTATTAACAGCATGGACGATGGAAGCTGGATTAAACCTTTGCAAGCTTCGGCTGTTAATATAATTGATTGCAGCAGGAACATCCTTCAATTGTCTCGTTTGTTCAAATGCTTTTATAACAATTTTTTCCAGTTTGAACGGTTGAACTGAATCTGGTTGTTGCGCTGATGCACACTGTAGTAAGAAGTGTAGAAAAGTTGTAAAAAAAAATCTCATGATTTAATAGGTTGTGGCATAATAACTGTCATAACACTTTATAACTCTAAAAATATTATTCCTATGTCAGGCCGCGGCGATAATAACAAAAATGGATCCTCTGGACAGGGCGCCAGTAACCAAAGTAACCAGGGATTTAATGAGCCAGCTAAAGACGAAAAATCCAATCATGGAAAACAAACTGGTGGCAAGCGATCTGAACCCCAAGAGAAAACAGGTGATACGTCTTCTAACCGTAACGTTACGGTCGATAGGGAAGGCGAATAATAATTCACTTTTGATATAAGGATTGTCCCGCCAGGTGGCGGGACAATTTTTTATACGCTATATTGGAAATTAAACCCACTACTTAATTTGAAGTTTGTAGCTATTTCAGATACCCATTGTCGACATCGAAGCCTTAAACTGCCAAAAGGGGATGTATTGTTGCATGCAGGAGACATCAGTTACCGTGGCGATCAGCGGGAAATACATGACTTTTTAGACTGGTTTGGCAAACTCCCCTTCACTTATAAAGTATTTATAGCCGGCAATCATGATTTCTTTTTTGAGAAAGAAAAGGATGCTATGATCAGAAAAATAATTCCTGCGGGTGTGACTTATCTGAAAGATGAAGAGCTGATTATTGAGGGAATTAAAATTTGGGGTTCGCCAATAACACCGCTATTTTACAAATGGGCCTTTAATAAAAAGCGCGGTGATACGTTAGCCAGGCACTGGCAAAATATTCCGGATGACACTCATGTGCTGCTTACCCATGGCCCGGTACATGGCGTTTTAGATGTTCTAATCAACGAGCAAAATGCAGGCGATAAAGAATTGTTGGAAAGAGTTCTGCTGGTAAAACCAAAGGTACATGTGTGCGGACATATCCATGAGTCGCACGGTTTGCAAAAACGGTACGGGATAAAGTTCCTCAATGCCTGCGTACTTAATGAATCTTATGAGTTAGTAAATAAACCCCTCATTTTTGATTTGTAAACGTCACCAGGTATTTAAAATTCCTTCTGGCAATAGTTATTGAATCAGACCATCATAACATCCTCTCTTTAGAATAAGCCTCAAATAGATTCTA
>DASQMG010000414.1:0-3187 GCA_035645595.1 Flavisolibacter sp.
GAGATTAAACAGGGATTGATAAAGCTGGGTTTTAAATCGCCATGGCTAAAAAAATAACAACTATAATATGAACAGACTACTACTTCTTATTTTATCCGCCTGTGTTGCAGGCACCACTTTTTCTCAAGATAAATCTGCGTATGCTAAACATTGGTTTAGTAAAGGAACCGACACATTACCTTATCGTTTACTTCTTCCCAAAAATTACGATGCAGCCAAAAAATACCCACTGGTTTTACTGTTACATGGGTCTGGTGAAAGGGGCAATAATAACGAGGCACAGTTAGTACATGGAGGGAAGCTATTTCTTCAGGACAGTGTACGCGAAAATTATCCTGCTATTGTTGTATTTCCACAATGCCCGGGTAATAGCTTTTGGAGTAATGTGAAATTTGTTTTTGACTCAACTACGAAAAAAAGAGCATTCAATTTTCCTGCAGAGGGTGAACCGACGACTGCCATGAAAATGCTGATAGCCCTTTTAGATGAACTGGAAGGCCGCTATAAATTAGACAAAAATCGTTTGTATGTAGGCGGCTTATCTATGGGTGGCATGGGCACCTTCGAACTGGTAAAAAGAAAGCCAAAATACTTCGCTGCGGCTTTCCCTATCTGTGGTGGTGCTAATCCGCAGACAGCAAAACAGTTGAAGAGGCCAAAGTGGTGGGTGTTTCATGGAGCAAAAGATGATGTAGTGCCGCCGGAATCTTCGGTTGTCATGGTTGATGCATTAAAAAAAGCAGGCGCTGATGTAAAATTCACTTTGTATCCAAATGCAAATCATAATAGCTGGGATGCGGCTTTCGCTGAGAAAGATTTACTGGCGTGGCTTTTTTCAAAACGTAAATAATTCATTGATGGGGAGGAGTTTTTTGATACGGGCGACTGTAACTCCGGTTAAACATCGTTGGGTCGCGCTCTTGTACGCCTTATTCAATCCTGAACATAAAAAAAACCTCCTGCAGAAGACACTTTTCTTTGCTTCTCTTTCTCTCTTTTTTTCTCTTAGCCATGCGCAGCAAAAAACCTATTGCAATCCCGTCAACTTAGACTATGGTTACACCCCTATCCCCAACTTCACCAATTGGGGTAAACACAGGGCGACAGCAGACCCGGTAGTTGTTAATTATAAAGGCGATTACTATTTATTCAGCACTAACCAGTGGGGCTATTGGTGGAGCAGCGATATGCTCAATTGGAATTATGTTTCCCGCAAATTCCTGCGTCCATGGAATACCGGCACATACGACGAACTATGTGCTCCTGCTGTTGGAATTGTAGGCGATACGATGATCGTATTTGGTTCCACTTATACATCCAATTTTTCTATCTGGATGAGCACAGATCCTAAAGGCAATGAATGGAAACCGTTGGTCGATTCCTTTGAAATTGGCGGATGGGATCCGTCCTTTTTTACTGATGATGACGGGCGCTTGTATATGTACAATGGAAGCAGTAATAAGTACCCCATGTACGGTATAGAACTAAACCGCAAAACCTTTCAACCAATCGGTACAAGAAAAGAAATGTATTTGCTGGAGCCTTGGCGCTATGGCTGGCAGCGCTTTGGTGAGCACATGGACAATACCTTTCTTGATCCTTTTATTGAAGGCTCGCACCTGACTAAGTACAACGGTAAATATTATTTGCAATATGGCGCACCGGGTACAGAGTTCAGCGGATACGCTGATGGGCTGTTAGTCGGCGAACACCCTTTAGGACCTTTCACTCCCGCTTCCGATCCTTTAAGTATGAAGTTAGGGGGCTATGTAAGGGGCGCCGGCCATGGCGCCACCTTCCACGATAATGACAGTGCGTTCTGGCATATCTCTACTACCGTTATATCGGTAAAAAATACGTTTGAGCGAAGGCTGGGTGTATGGCCAACCGGCTTCGATAAAGATGGCGTGATGTGGTGCAATACAGCGTTTGGCGATTACCCTCACTTCCTCCCGGGCAAAGCTGATAAAGCGAAACCAAACCAATATTCTCCTTCAAAGTATTTCACCGGATGGATGTTACTGAATTACAACAAGCCCGTTCAGGTATCCTCAACCCATGGTGGTTATCTGCCAAACAATGCCGTTGACGAACTAACCAAAACGTACTGGAGTGCCGCATCATCCAAGGCCGGAGAATATATACAAACCGATTTAGGAAATATATCAAGGGTAAATGCCATCCAGATTAATTATGCCGACCAGGATGTCGAAGAAAATCGCTTAGGCAAGTATAACAATCAGTATCATCAATATAAATTGTATTATTCCATGGACGGAACAAAATGGAATTTGCTCATCGATAAAAGCAATAATAAAAAAGATGTTCCGCATGACTACGTAGAATTGGAAAAGCCTGTGCAAGCAAGATTTATTAAGCTGGAGAACATCCATATGCCAAGCGGTAAATTCGCCATCAGCGGGCTGCGTGTGTTTGGCCACGGGAACGGTGCCAAGCCTGATGACGTACAAAATTTTGTTGTTTTGCGCACAGAAAAAGACAAGCGCAGCGCTTTTATTAAATGGAAGCCGGTTGACAACGCCTTTGCCTATAATATTTACTACGGAACACATCCTGATAAACTATATACCTGCATTATGATTCACTCTAATAATGAATACTGGATGAAGGCTATGGACAGCCAAATGCCCTATTACTACTCAATAGAAGCTATCAACGAGAACGGCGCGTCAGCCCGTTCTAAAACTATAAAAGCCGACTGATGAAGAAGCAGCTTATAAAATTAGTGATTGGTTTTTTTCTGTTGCAAAGCTTACCAGTAAACGCGCAACAGCAACCGCCTTTCTGGAACGAGGTACAAGCTTTCAAGAAAAGTGACAGCATTCAACTACCACCGCCCAAGGCAATTCTTTTTACAGGGAGTTCTTCTTTTCGGTTATGGGATGGCATTGAAAAAAGTTTTCCCTTGCATACAATTATTAACAGGGGCTTTGGCGGTTCTTCTTTGCCTGACGTAATTCGCTATGCAAACGATTTGATTTTCCCTTATGACCCTAAGCAGATTGTTATCTATTGCGGGGAGAACGATATAGCTGCTTCTGACAGCGTTAGCAGTAAAATGGTATTGCAACGCTTCCAGCAATTATTTTCTTTGATCCGTCACCGTATGCCCGCTGTTCCCATCCTGTTCGTTTCGATTAAGCCAAGCCCTTCGCGGTGGCACATG
>DASQMG010000415.1:0-1538 GCA_035645595.1 Flavisolibacter sp.
ATATAAATTTTTCATGCGCATCATTAAACTAGGTCTTATCAGTTTTGTAATTATATTCGGAATTATCACGTTGATCTCCCTGCTCTTTCCTTCTCATATTCGTATATCAAAAGCAACGAACCTGCCTAACAACAAAAGCGGTATAGTTGATTTGTTGCAAAATGAAAGGGCATGGCATCCCGCTTATGTTGATTCTGCCTCTTCACTTAAAATGAACCGCCTTAAAAAAACAGTAATCGAGCAAACCGATTCAACTATAATTACGCAACTCCGGCAAGACGGCCGCGAGCCTGTTATCAACGGTTTACAATTGTACGGTACACCCAGCTCTGACTCTTTAACCTTGCAGTGGTATATGGACTTTCAGCTGGCCTGGTACCCCTGGCAAAAATTCAGTTCTCTTTTTTACGAACGTACATATGGGGCCATGATGGAAAGAGGATTAGCCAATTTTAAAAAGCAGCTTATCCCGTAATCGGTTGTCTTATATAAATTCTATACAGGTTTTCAATAAAATTCTTCATCTTTCGCCTTATTAAAATTGCTTTTATGGGGAAACAGTCATCACGCCTTTTATTGCGTAAACAACTTTCACTTTTTTTGCTCTTCCAGTTATTTGCTACAGTGCTGTTGGCACAGGTACGATTAACCGGCAGGGTAACCAATGAACAAGCAGAAGGGATTCCGGGTATTTCGGTACAAGTGCAGAACACAACCTTTGGTGCCACTTCAGATGCCAATGGAACTTATGCTATTTCAGCTCCTTTACAGCCTGGTACGTATCAGGTATTGTTCACCGGCGTTGGCTTCCGGTCTTTCACGCAAACCGTGCAAGTGGGTACCGCCACTACCTATACCGCAAATGCACAACTTACCGACGATGCATCAAAGATGGATGAAGTAGTGGTAACCGGTACATCGGCAGGAACTACCCGCCGCCAGCTAGGAAACTACATATCTACCGTGCGGGCCGATGAATTAACCAAGGGCGCAACCGGCAATGTGCTTGCTGCCCTGCAAGGCAAAACAGCGGGTGCCCAGATCGTTCAAAATTCTGGCGATCCGGCTGGCGGTGTTTCCGTTCGGCTACGGGGTATTTCCTCAATTTCCTCCTCATCGGAACCATTATATATTGTTGATGGTGTAATTGTAAACAATGCTACAACAAGGGTCACCAATACATCGGGTAATTATGATGGAGCAAACTTCATTGGTACTATCGGGCAAAACAGGATGGTGGACATTAACCCCGCCGACATTGAACGCATTGAAGTATTGAATGGTGCTGCCGCTGCCGCTATCTATGGTTCCCGCGCCAACGCTGGTGTGGTACAAATATTTACCAAACGTGGAAAGAGTGGTGCCCCGGTCATTTCTTTTTCATCGCAGGTGATGGTAAGTAAACTCCGGGACCAGGTGGCTTTCAATACTGCACCAACCAAATTCGGTGGTAGCCCGGATGTTGCTACGCAGGATATTCTGACGCCGGCGTTAACGACTACCACCCCGGTTACCCGTTATAATTACCAGGATTATAT
>DASQMG010000416.1:0-2082 GCA_035645595.1 Flavisolibacter sp.
CTAATGCAAGATTGCGTACTACAGCAGGTGCTTTGGGTTTCAATATTGTAGATAACTCAATGGACGCGAAAAGCCAGTTTAATCAATGGGATATGGGGGTTACAGGTGGTGTGGGCTACCGGTTTGGCAATGGTATAAATATCAGTGCAGCTTATGATCATGGCCTGTCGAAAGTAGATGCGAATAAAAACTTTGCTGCTTACAACAGGGCTTTTAAAGTTGGCATAGGTTTTCAGTTTTGAGCAGGCATATTGATTGTATTTAGCCATTTCCTGTCGGGGATGGCTTTGTTGTGGGTATACCTGTTTGTAAGTCCATTGTATGAAAGGCGTTCTCGGAAAAACTACCTAATTTTCCGCCATTCTCCCTTATCATGAAGAAAGACAGGATTGACGATTTTGAAAGCAATGCGCAGCCGGACCTTAGAACAGTAGATATAATTCGTTACATAACACCGCTGCGCGAAGGTGGCTCACTGCCTGCAATAGTAGAGGCAGATGACGGCTTTTTATATGTACTTAAATTTCGTGGGGCCGGACAAGGAATTAAAGCGTTGATCGCAGAAGTAATTGGTGGCGAAATCGCCCGTGCACTTGGCTTAAAAGTTCCGGAGATTGTTTTCGCTACAGTTGATCCTGCCTTTGGCAGAACTGAGCCTGATGAAGAAATCCAGGATCTATTAAAAAGAAGCGAAGGGCTTAACCTGGCACTACATTATTTATCCGGCGCTATTACATTTGACCCAACGGTTACAACTATTAATGCAACACTGGCTTCACAAATTGTATGGCTGGATTGTTTCATTACGAATGTAGACCGTACCGTTCGTAATACAAATATGCTGATGTGGCACAAAGAACTTTGGCTGATTGATCATGGTGCCTCCTTATATTTTCATCATTCATGGACGGCCTGGGAAGAACAAAGCCGGCGGGCATTTGTACAGGTAAAAGATCACGTGTTGCTTCCCTGGGCAGGTGAACTGGAAGCGGTCGACAAATCTGCGCGTTCGCTTATAACGCCAGAAAAGATCCACTCTATACTTTCAATTATCCCCGACGAATGGCTTACGACAAATGCATCGCCTTCAGCATACGAAAGCCGTAATGTTTACGAGCAATTTTTGGTAAACCGCCTCGCCTCTTCTCAAACTTTTTTAAAAGAAGCACAGCATGCAAGAGAAGCAGTTATTTGAATACGCTGTGATTCGCGTTGTGCCCCGGGTTGAAAGAGAAGAATTTTTTAACGTTGGCGTTATTTTGTATTGCAGGCAGACAAAGTTTTTGCAATGCCTGTATAGATTAGACGAAGAAAAACTGAGGATGTTTTGCCTGTTGGCAGATGCTGATGAAATTGCAAATAATCTTCAATCTTTCGAACGCATTTGCAAAGGAAGTAAAGGAAGCGGACCAATAGGAAAGTTAGATGCAGCATCGCGTTTCCGCTGGCTTACAGCAACCCGGAGCACGATAGTGCAAAGTTCAAAAGTGCACCCGGGATTTTGTACCGATGCAGAAGCCAGACTTCAAAAATTGTTTTCGCAATTGGTTCTGGCGTGAGGGATAGAAGGGGAAATCCTTTTGCCTTTTCCTGCTTACTATTATTTGTCAAAAGAAAAAAGTCAAAAAAGATAGCAGCGTATAGCCCGCCCCGGGCCCCTGCGGGAAACGCACCCTATTAATTATTTTCTTTAACTATCGTTTCTAAAAACCTCTTCACAGTCCATGTGCTTAACTGCCCACCGGGGCCGTTCAACGAGTAATCAAAACCATGGGTGGCCCAGGGCAGATATAATTCGAAAAAAGGAATGCCTTGAGCTTTCAATTTAATACTTAAGCGGGTACCGTGCCTGGGGGAAACTAAAGGATCATTTTCACCATAAATAAGAAGGGTAGGAGGCGTGCGAGGAGTAATTGTTTCTGTCGCAGAACTATTTATGTACTTATCCTTTACTTCATTTAATGTTCCACCTAAATAATCTTCCATTATTTTACGACTATCTAGCACCAAAGGATTAGTTGGATTCTGGTAGCCCCACACCATATCGGTAGGGCCATAAAAGCAAATAGCGGCTTTCAAACC
>DASQMG010000417.1:0-14632 GCA_035645595.1 Flavisolibacter sp.
CGGTATTTCTGCAGCCATTGGCGCATCGTATGGCGGGCTTTTTGGCATTACCAGCACATCGGGCCCGGGTCTTGCATTGAAGGGTGAAGCAATGGGTTTAGCTATGATGCTTGAGATCCCGTTGCTTATTATAAATGTGCAACGTGGTGGCCCTTCAACCGGTTTGCCTACCAAAACAGAGCAGAGCGATTTAATGCAGGCTTATTACGGGAGAAATGGTGAATCGCCCATCCCTATTGTTTCTGCATCCACCCCATCCGATTGCTTTGAAGCAGTATATGAGGCAGTGCGTATTTCTATCGAGCACATGACACCTGTAATCTTTTTAAGCGATGGGTACATAGCCAACGGAGCAGAACCGTGGAAATATCCGAACACAGAAAACCTTTCGAACATTCATGTAAAATTTAAAACAGAATTAGGGCATGGCGAAACAAAGTTTCAACCGTACCAAAGAGATGAAAATTTAGTGCGCCCATGGGCTTTGCCGGGCACACCGGGACTGGAGCATCGCATAGGTGGTTTGGAAAAAGAAAACATTACGGGCAATGTTAGTTATGACCCTGAGAATCATCAGTTAATGGTAAAGATTCGCCAGGAAAAGGTTGATAAAATTGCACAACATATACCGGAACAGAAGTTAGATAACGGGCCCCAGGAAGGCGATATATTAGTGCTGGGCTGGGGTTCTACTTACGGCGTTATTAAAACGGCTGTTGAAGAATTGTTGGCCGAAGGCCGCAGTGTGGCACACGCTCATTTAAGATATGTACGTCCGTTCCCTAAAAACCTGGGCGACATTTTAAAAAAGTATAAGACCGTTTTGATTCCGGAGATCAATAATGGACAGCTAATCAAAATCATTCGCGACCAATATTTAGTTGATGCAAAGGGTTATAATAAAATTATGGGGGTGCCCATAACGAAGATGGAGTTGATAGAAGAGATAAAGAAGTATATGTAACCGGCAACATTCCCGGCTTTCAAAAAGTAAGGTAGCGTAGCTGTTTTCCATAAATTTATAAACTCCGGCAACTATTCCTGAGCTTTTTACGCAGTTGTATGGCTACACTGCCTCTTCAAAACCCAAAACTATTTTCTTATCTTTCCTTTACAATCAAAGCTGTTATGCGATCCTTATTTATCCTCCTGGTTGCCAGCTCTTTTTTAGCCTCTTGTACTGAGGCCGAGCCTGAAAAAAAGGTGTCCGTAAAGGGCAAAACACTGGTAACGCTTCCCATTGCACCTGATAAAGTAAAAGGTACTTACACCGGCGATTTTAAAGGGTCACCCATATCTATTACACTTAACTATGTAAGCCACAATCATGCAAGCGGCTACAATGTGCATAAAGGTCTTACCCGTAATATCAGCGGTACCATTGAGGCTGTCTCCGATGGATTGCACCTGCAGCTATCAGAGCCGGGCAATAACCAGTACGATGGTCAATTTGATTTAGTGATTGATACATCAAAATGGACCGGCAGGGGAACATGGAAGCCTTTAAAAAAGGGCGAGGATGCGAGCTTTACTTTTAAAAAGCAGGCACCACCAAAGGAAGATGAACAATATGGGATGACGTTGATGGACTCTGTTGGAAACTATATTACATTAAAGCCCGATGGTTCCTGCCTTTACAGCCACCTGGCCGATACGACTAAAACCGGCCAGCAAATAACAGTGCGGGGTAACTATACCAAAGAGAAAGGCACTGTTACAGTGTACTGGCAACAGAACGAGGTGTTCCCGCAGAAATCGGTTTTTAAATTGATAGAAACAAGACCTTACAAAGATGAAGATTATGTGGAGCGTTCGCTCAAGGGGGAAGGCAAACTGTTTACCGAAATGTATGATTAATGTATGCTATTATAAGAACGGCGGGTGTAGTGATATGGTGTGCAGGATTAGCTGCTGCTGTCTATTTAATGTTTCAACTATCCGTGCCTTACACCTCCTTTCAAAAGAACATAGATTTTTTGGGTACAAAGCAAAACGTATATCATATTGACTATTGGCGCTATGCATTCTATGCGCATGTATTTACCTCAATACTTGTATTACCAGCCGGCTTTACACAGTTTAATAAATGGTTTTTTATAAAATCATGGCACCGTAAGTTAGGGATGCTGTATCTGCTTACCGTGCTCCTCATTTCGGCGCCTACCGGCTTTTTGATGGGGCTGCATGCCAATGGCGGACTGGCGGCTAAAACAAGTTTTGTGCTGCTTAGCACCCTGTGGTTTCTAACCACACTGCTGGCAATTGTTTCTGCCAAAAAACGCCGTTTTACAGATCATGGCGAATGGATGCTGTATAGTTATGCGCTCACGCTATCGGCTATCTCCTTCCGTTTAATTGCACTGGGGTTTGATTTGTTTGATATTCATATTCGTCCACAGGAAGTGTATGTAACTACAGCGTGGCTTAGCTGGGTGCCCAACATAATAATAGCCCACCTGATGATCAAGATGGGCTTTATTAAAAAGTTATTTGAACAGTATTTACAAAATACACGAAGTGCCTGATAACAGAAATAAATTCCGTACAGAATGATAACCCCAGACTTCAAACCCTAAATTGCTTATCCCTGTTGCGTGGTAACAAACTTGCCATTGGCATCAATTGCATAGTGATGAGTGGCCACCAATGCCCGGCTGATTATTTTATTATTCTCAAAACCATTTTCATCAGTGCTTTTTTCATACGTATTTTTAAACTCCTGTATTTGAAACCTATTAGCGCTTTGGGCAATAAAATCTTTAGAGTTTTCATCATAGGTTTTCGCGCCGCTCACAATCATTTTATCTACCAGTTTACCTTTACTGTCGAAGCTTGCCATAACGTAGTACACCGGCGAACCGATATATTCATACGAGCGGCACCCATAAAGTACCACGCTGCATAATTCTGTTTGCATTACTTTAGCCACATAAAAATATTCGCTGCCTACATCCCTGCTAAATTTATTATCTCTCATTTCAGGAACAAATTTTTCATAGTCGTACGAAATAATTCTAGGCTCTCCCATTTTATGATAACTGCCGCTATCCAGCTTGTAGGGAAAAGAAGCTTGCTTAAAATCCTGGGTATATCCCTGCCATAAAATTTCATCGGGATCGCCGTTGCCACTCATGGCTTCATTGTAATTCGTTAGCAACATCCCATCGTTTTTATAGGTAGCAAAATGTGGATTGTTTAAAACCTTCGACCTGTCTACAAAGCCGTTTTGCACCGCATAAGTAAGATAGCTATACATTTTTTCAGTGCTATCCATTTCTGCGTAGCAACTAGCCTGGCCAAATAAAACGTTCCCTAAAGGTGTAAAATTCATGGCTTCAGCCATCTCAAACGACTGTAGGGCCATCCTCCACTTTTTTGTTTTTAGGTAAGCGTTGCCTAGCTCATAGTAAGCATTAGCGGTAGGGTAAATACAAAGTGATTGTTTAAAGGCAGCAATTGCTGCGGTGGCATTATTGCCATTTTTTATCATGCCAATCCCTTTCAAAAAGACTGCTTTACTGCTGTCTGCCTGTTCATCGGGCACGCGGCTTAAAAAGTTCCGGACGGAGTCTTTACTGAAAACTGCATCCTTATTTAAAAAGGTAAAGGTAACCGGCGCTTTTTGTTGCTTACAACCGGCAAGAAGCAAGGCTGCCACAGCGGCAAATAGAATTCTCATAAATTTCATTTTGATACGTGAAAGGTAATAAAATTATTATATGAGCCCTCGCCCCTTTCAAGGTATTAAATTAACAGTAAACTCATCCATCCCTAACTTCACATTTCAACTATTTTGTTTTTCATGCAAACAGATTTTCTTGTTATTGGCTCTGGCATAGCCGGTCTTACGTATGCCGTAAAAGTTGCCCAGCATTGTCCTGATAAAAAAATAATCATTATAACTAAAGCCGCCGATGATGAAACCAATACCAAGTATGCGCAGGGCGGCGTGGCTGTAGTAAATGATTTGGAAAAGGATTCCTTTGAAAAACATATTGAGGATACGTTGATTGCCGGCGATGGGCTTTGCAACAGGGAAGTTGTGGAGATTGTTGTTAAAGAAGGACCGGCACGCATTAATGAAATTATAGAGTGGGGTGCCATGTTTGACAAAGACCCGGAAGGCGATTATAAGCTGGGTAAAGAAGGCGGCCACTCGGAGTTTCGCATTCTCCATCACAAAGATGTAACGGGTAAAGAAATGGAAAGAGCCTTGCTGGAAACTATCAAACGTTCACCCAACATCACACTGCTCAATCATTTGTTCGTGATAGACATCATTACACAACACCACCTCGGCTACCTTGTTACTAAATCCACTCCTGATATTTGTTGCTATGGAGTATATGTGCTTAGCTCGCAAACAGCCCGAATAGAAAAAATAGTGGCGAATACCACCTTGCTTGCCAGCGGCGGTAACGGCCAGGTTTACAGAACTACTACTAATCCATATATTGCTACCGGGGATGGTGTGGCAATGGTGTACCGGGCAAAAGGACGTATTGAAAATATGGAGTTTATCCAGTTTCACCCAACAGCTTTGTATGAAGCCGGTAAGCGGGGACAGGCATTTTTAATTACAGAAGCTGTTAGAGGCGATGGCGGCATTTTGCGTAACGCGGCAGGTGAGGCTTTTATGGAACGCTACGATGCCCGGAAAGATTTAGCACCAAGAGATATAGTAGCCAGGGCAATAGACAGTGAAATGAAGATTGGCGGTACTGAGCATGTATACCTGGATTGTCGTCATATGGATATGGAAAAGTTCACAGAGCATTTCCCGAATATTTACGAAAAGTGCTTGTCGGTTGGTATTGATGTAGCTATACAAATGATACCGGTTTCGCCGGCTGCGCATTACAGTTGCGGTGGAATTAAAACTGATGAGTGGGGTAAAAGCTCCATTAAAAATTTATACGTGTGTGGCGAATGTGCGAGCACAGGTTTGCACGGGGCCAATCGGTTAGCCAGCAATTCACTTTTAGAAGCTATGGTATTTGCACACCGGTGCTATGTTAATGCAGTTGGTAGGGTAGAAGTAACAGATTCGCTGCCAGAGATCCCCGATTGGAATGCCGGTGGAACATCAGAGCCCAAGGAAATGATTTTAATAACGCAAAGCCTCAAAGAATTACAGCAGGTGATGAGCGATTATGTAGGCATTGTACGTAATAACGTTCGGCTGGAAAGAGCGTTGAAGCGCATTGATTTGCTGTTTGAAGAAACAGAAGACTTATACCGCACCACTACCGTTTCGCAACAGTTGCTTGAGCTGAGAAACATGATTACAGTTGGTTATCTCATTATCAAAGGTGCTTCTTTTAGAAAGGAAAGCCGTGGACTTCATTACAACACCGATTACCCGGATCAATCAACACTTGTTCAAAATATCGTTTTGTAATCTTTAGTATTACCATTCCGCTTCTGTTGCCAGTTTAATCCGGAGCAGAGCCTAAGGACACTCTTGTACTTCTCTATCTTTGCGCAGCCAATGTATTACCTCATGTATGGCCCTTTATATCTCCTATCGCTTTTACCATTGAGCGTATTATATCTTGTTTCAGATGTTGCTTATTTTATTATCTATTACATTGTTGGCTATCGGAAAAAAATAGTACACCATAATTTATTTATTGCTTTTCCCGCCAAATCAGAAGTAGAGAGAAAAATTATCGCCAAAAAATTTTATAAAAGCTTCGCAGATAGCTTTATTGAAACCATAAAGGCGTTTAGCGCAGGTAATGAATTTATCCGCAAACATTTCACCGGCGACTTTTCCGTGTTTGATGAATTACATAAAAAAGGGATTCAGAAAGTACAGTTACATTCGGGTCATAACTTTAACTGGGAATATGCTAATCTCAGTATTCCCCTGCACTTGGTGTATCCGCTACTAACAGTGTACATGCCTATTACCAATAAAACATTCGACAGGATGTTTTATAAAATGCGGGCAAAAACAGGAGCAAAACTTTTGTCAGCAACTAATCTACGGGCAGAGATTCTTCCCCATCGCAACGAAAAATATGTAATTGCCCTGGTAGCCGATCAAAATCCCGGTGATCCCCGTAATGCATTTTGGGTTAACTTTTTTAACCGCCCCACTCCCTTTTTACGGGCACCGGAAAGCGGTGCACGGCGTGGTAACATACCGGTGGTTTTTTGTTATTTTAAAAAAGAAAAACGGGGGTACTATAAAATATTTTTTCAATTGGCTGCAGAATCCCCTGCTGCCAGCCAAACCGGAGAACTAACAAAAAAGTATGCGGATTTTTTACAAGGGTCAATTGAGCAGCAACCTGAAAACTGGCTTTGGAGCCATCGGCGCTGGAAATGGGAGTGGAAGGAAGAGTACGGAAAAATTATAGAGTAATTTACCAAATTCCCGACTTGCGCAAAGCATCAACTTTATTATGTGCTCCCAACTTCTTGTAAGCGTTTTTAATATGCTTTCTCGCCGTTTCGGGACTTATAGACAATTTTTCGGCAATCTGTTTTTGACGGAGCCCATCCGATATCAATTGCAACACATCTCTTTCTCTTGGCGTTAACGGGGTGTCATTTATTAATCCGTTTGGTGTTATTATCAGCGGCATAGTTGGTTTTATTTCAGTAAAGTTCGTAAATACAGAATTACTAAAAATACCCTATTTGGGGTATTTATTTATCGATATAGAATTTTTAAATAATATCTAACCCAAATTGGTCAAAGGATTATAAAGACGAAGTAATCTTACAGAGGAAACCTACCTCCCGTAGTTTAATCTTGAGGCTTCTTAAGCTAACAT
This sequence comes from Flavisolibacter sp., assembly GCA_035645595.1. Taxonomy (GTDB): domain Bacteria; phylum Bacteroidota; class Bacteroidia; order Chitinophagales; family Chitinophagaceae; genus Flavisolibacter. The sequence goes on from DASQMG010000417.1 coordinate 6,789, forward strand.
AAAAAATGGGGAACATAGAAATGCTCCCCTTTCGTACAACTAAGAATAAAAACAATTGATTTTTCACATCTCTAAAAGAGAAAGTAAAATCACTGCAAATCTCAAAGAATAAAAAAATATAAACAATACCCCTTTTTAGGGACAGTTGGAATCATAAAAAAAGCCGAAGTAAAGTACTTCAGCTCCTAGTTTACAGTTGTGTAGAAACTAATTTAATACACTTTTTTCTTTTTCAGTTTTAATTTTTTCCTGCTCTTTGATTGTACCCCAGCCACCTGTTACATTACGTAAATTGTGAATGCCTTGTCGCTTCAGTAAGGAAGCAGCAATAACACTCCTGTAACCACCGGCACAGTGTACGTAAAGGTTTTGCTCCTCTCCAAACTGGGCCATCGTTGCCGGGTCGTTCATATCGCTAAGCGATAAATTAACAGCGTCCTTTACATGCCCGTCGGCAAACTCAGTGGGACGGCGCACATCTACCACTACAAGGTTTGGATCAAAAGGAATATCTATAGCCAGTTCGTCGGCTTCTATATCAATAATCATATCAAGAGGTTCCTTTGCCATTGTCCATGCCTTTATCCCTCCCTCTATAAAACCAGTCATTTTATTAAAGCCCACTCTCGCCAGCCGGGTTACAGTTTCTTTTTCTTTTCCGGGTTCACAAACTAAAATAAGTTCTTTATCAAATGGTAAAAGACTACCAGCCCACTCGGCAAAACGGCCTTCCAACCCAATAAACACAGATTCAGGTATAAAGCCCTGCGTAAATTCCACAGCAGGCCTTGTGTCTAAAATCAAGGCGTCATTGGCCTGGTAATTTTTTACTTCTTCAACAGATAAAGGCTTAAGCCCTTTTTCTAAAACATCACTGATGCTATCGTAACCTTCTTTATTAATTTTCGCATTAATGGGGAAGTATTGGGGGGGAGCAGAAAGGCCATCAGTAACAGCTTTTACGAATGCTTCTTTAGTGCCTGCTTTCAATGCGTAGTTGGTTTTCTTTTCGTTACCTATAGTGCTGGTAGTTGCGGGACCAAGATTTTTTCCGCAGGAACTGCCCGGCCCGTGCGCCGGGTAAACTATTACGTCATCGTGCAGGGTAACTATTTTATTTTGCAAGCTTTCATATAACATACCGGCTAAATCATCCGTGGTTTCGCTTGCACCTTCCTGCGACAGGTCTGGGCGGCCTACATCGCCTACAAATAAAGTATCGCCGGTGAATACACAATGCACCTTGCCTTTTTCGTCTTTGAGTAAATAACAGGTAGATTCTAAAGTATGCCCTGGTGTATGTAAAGCTTCAACAGATAATTTACCAACAGAAAAAACTTCGCCGTCGCGGGCTACATGTACCGGGAAACCGGTTTCAGTTTGCGGCCCGTAAACGATTGTGGCACCCGTTGCTTTTGCAAGGTCTAAATGTCCGCTTACAAAATCAGCATGAAAGTGTGTTTCAAAAATATATTTAATGGTAGCGTTATGCTCTTTGGCTAATTGAATATAGGCGTCTATATCACGCAAAGGATCAACCACTGCTGCCTCGCCGCCGCTTTCTATAAAGTAGGCTGCCTCACTAAGACAGGAAGTATATAATTGTTTGATGAACATAAAAATTTCCTTTAGCGACAAAAATAAATCATTCGCCACTAAAGGAAAGGTGAAGAAAATGAAAGCTTATTTTAATAAATCCTGTGCGATCTTATGCACTTCGGCAAGACGGGTTCTATCAACAGAATAGTAAATAAATTTACCGTCACGTTCCGTAATAACAAACCCGGCTTTGCGTAAAATGGCTAAGTGCTGAGAAGCTACAGATTGCTCGAGGCGAAGCTTTACATAAATCTGTGTAACGGTAATCTTACCGTTCTGATTGATGAATTTAATAATCTGCTGACGAAGCTTATGATTGACAGCTCTGAATACTAATGAAGCTTTCTTTAGCTGAATGGCATCAATCTTCAGATCGTCCTTGGCAGATACGGTTTTTTCCATAATCATAGATACTTGTTCCTATTTTAGTTGTATTAAAGATGCAATTTAATTATAAGTAGTTCTATTTCATAGTCAATGTATATATACAATTAAAAACTTTAATAAATCTTTTTAGATATGGGTAAGTAATAATCCTTACCATAAAAAGGTTCTGTATAAGCAAGATCGGAAAACTGCGCCTGCTTATATCTATCAGCAGCTAGATAAACCATCCCTGATGCGTTGGTTGTAACATTCGCAAATATTGCATTTGCATGACTAATAAACGACGCTGCCTTTGAACTTCCATTGCCAAAAAAAGTAATAGTGTTATCAGCTAACCAGTTAGTAAAAGCGGTCTCATCTAAAACTAAAGCGGTTGACGGCATCACTTCGTCCAGCGATTTAGTATATAAAGCCGTAAACACCTCCATACGCCGTGCATCAATCATTGGACAAAGAAGGCTGGAGGAAGGATTTGAAATTGATGCAGCCATTAACTGCAACGTATTAATGGTGATTAAAGGAATTGACAAAGCATAACATAATCCCTTAGCTGCAGCCATACCCACACGTAAGCCCGTGTAAGAACCGGGACCGGCACTGATAGCAACAGCATCAAGCTGCTGAAGACAAAGATTATTTTTCTTTATTGTTTCTTTAATAGCTGTATGAAGCCATGATGCAGCTTCTCTTTCGTTACTACTGATGGCAGTTGCCACAACAGATTCACCATCTGCCAAACAGATAGAAGCCGATTGCACGGCGGTATCAATATTTAAAATCAAAGGCATACAGGTAATATAGGGAGAGAAGGAGAAGGAGAATAAGATAAACGAGCCAATATTGAATGTCGAAGAAAACGAGGACTAATCATGTTTAAAGGGTACCTGATAGATTTTTTGGAAAATCGTAGAACAGAAATGTTTTGTCTGCATTTGCAAATTCTTTCCAGCGATTAATAGCTGCCTGTACAGCAAAGACACCGGTGGTTGGTATATTATCGGTTTGTACGCCAGTTAATGTGTTGGCATAGCTGGTAATGCCGGGGTTGTGTGCAAACATTGAAACGGTATTAAAGTTGTCATTAAGGGAGGCCACTACCTCTCCATAATGTGAGGTAGCCGCGTCGTATAACCTTGTTTCCATATGAATGCGGTCCTTATCAATCATAAACTCTTCGGCAAAATACTTCGCTGTTGTTTTAGCCCGCTTTGCAGGCGAAGTAATAAAAGCATCTATTTCCGGTACTTTTTTCTTTAGCCGCTTTGCCATTTCGGGGGCGTCTTTCTTACCTCTTTCATTTAGCGGACGTTCGCTATCACTTAACCCTTCCTCAGCCCAACTACTTTTAGCATGACGAACCAAAATCAATGTTTTCATGGGATAAAGATACAGACACGTGGTTGGTGAAATGAGAACCCGGAAACCGGAAATACTTATTAATAATAGTTTATTATTTTACCTTAGCCAACACAGGTTCAATATTACTGCCTTTCTTTTTGTAGCTAATTATTATCAAATCAACAAGAGAAAATTAAGTATGTACCTCATCTCCTGTTGGCAATAGCATTTGGCTTCTTTTCTAAATAATCAACATAGTCTTTAGAACCCAGGCGAATAAACAGGGGCAGGGAAATAAGCTTCTGTAGCTGGACTTCTTTTGTACAAAGGAAACTCAGGTTGCTATTGTAGAAGTTTTGGGGCAATAGCTTGATTGCAATATCCTTTACGCCGGAATTGGGTAAAGGCTGCAAACGCAGTTGGGCTGCAGCTTTGCCAAAGTTTAATAGAATAAATATTGGTAAAAGAAAGGTTGCTCTACCCATGGATTAGGATTTGCTGTAAATTTACGGCTTGATTTTTGCGAAACCGGCGAATTTTTTCCGCATTGGCGGAACAGGTATTGCCACTGATATTGAGGAGAATATAACATGAGCCTTAGCCAGAGTTTACAACAAAAACTACTACAAAAATTGTCGCCGCAACAGATTCAGTTAATGAAGCTGCTGCAGGTGCCTACTGCTAATTTGGAAGAACGCATTAAAGAAGAACTGGAGGAAAACCCCGCCCTTGAGGTAACTGATGAAGAAGCTGCGGAAAGCTATGATGAGAAAGACGAATTTGCAGAGGCTGCTCCTGAAGAAGAATATGATACCGATGAAAGGGATAAAGACGACCTCTATGAAAACATAGATATTTCGGATTATGTTTCGGAAGGAGATGATGATATTGCCGACTATAAAATGCGGGACGAGAATTATGGTGATCAGGAAGAGAAAACCACAATGCCTTATAAAGTAGAAACTTCTTTTTATGAGCTTTTAGAAGGGCAGTTGGGCATGCTAAACCTTGATGAAAGAGAAAACAAAATTGCTGAACAAATTATTGGTTCTATTGACGAAGATGGCTATCTCCGGCGAGAAACAACTGCCATTGTTGATGATTTAGCTTTTCGTCAAAACGTTGATACAACAGTAGCCGAGGTAGAAGAATTAATACGCCGTATTCAATTTTTTGAGCCGGCAGGGGTGTGTGCCCGCAACCTGCAGGAATGTTTGCTATTGCAACTTATGCGTCAAAAAATTGATGGCAAAGAGGTGGATGTTGCTATACAAGCCCTTACTAAGTACTTTGATGAGTTCACCAAAAAGCATTACGAGAAAATACAGCGAGGCCTTAACCTTACTGATGAAGAATTACGGGAAGTGATGATTCAGATTACCAGGCTTAACCCAAAGCCAGGTGGCAATGTCGGTGAAGTAAATAAAGCGGAAAGCTATGTAGTGCCCGATTTTTTCATATATAACAACGCTGGGAAACTGGAGCTGACGCTCAACTCGAAGAATGCACCTGAACTACGCATTAGCGAAGGCTATCGTGATATGCTCAAGGATTACGACCGGGGTACAAAAAAGGACCGTCGCCAAAAAGAGGCAGTACTTTTTATCAAACAAAAAATTGACTCAGCCAAATGGTTTATTGATGCCATTAAGCAACGCCAGCATACCCTGTTAAGTACCATGACAGCGATTATGAATCACCAGTACGAGTTTTTTATGACTGGTGATGAGACGAACTTGCGACCCATGATTTTAAAAGATATTGCGGAAAAAACAGGATTAGATATTTCAACGGTAAGCCGTGTGGCTAACAGTAAATTTGTGCAGACAGAATTTGGCTCTTACCGTCTTAAATTCTTTTTCAGCGAATCTTTGACAACTGATAGCGGCGAGGAGGTCTCTACCCGCGAGGTGAAAAAGATCCTGAGTGATTTAATTGAAGCAGAACACAAAAAGAAGCCTTTAAGCGATGAACGCCTCACTGAACTATTGCAGGAAAAAGGCTACAACATCGCCCGCCGTACTGTAGCGAAATACCGTGAGCAACTGAATATACCAGTGGCGAGGTTAAGAAAGGAGTTGTAGAGCTTCACCCCCCCTCTTGAAAGGGCGAGAACGCCAAACACACCCTATTGCTTTTAGATGGTACATTATTAAGCTCAGTCATTTTAATGATCGAGCTTTCTTTTTGCTACCCTCTAAAAATACCTTCCAAGCTTCTGTATCCTTGCAAACTGCTTATTTCAAAAAACATTGTGGAGCCAGGTAAAACCCCCAATATTTAAGCCAGCCGTAGTGTTGTTGTAGTTCGTTCTCCTTGAGGTGAGGGTTAGGGTGAGGTGTATATTTGCCTGATGAATAAAGAAGGAGTTGCTGAACAAATAAGGTTTCATCCCGCATTACATATAGCAGCTAAAGTCATCTCCTACGTATTTCATCCCTTGTTTATCCCGGTGTACATGGGATGGTTTTTTGTATATGTTCTACGCCTTTTCCCCGGTCGGGATGCCTGGCAACAAACGGTGCTTATTTTGCAATTTTTTGTTAGCTACACATTGCTACCACTGGCTACGGTGCTCATTGCAAAAGCATTGGGGTTTATTCAAACAGTATTCTTGAAAACCCAGAAAGACCGTATTATTCCTTACATGGCTACCATGATCTACTATTTCTGGATGTGGTATGTTTCAAAAAATCTTTCCTTTCCGCAAGAAACAGTGATGTTTAGCCTGGCTATATTTATAGCCACCTGCTTCGGTGTATTTTTTAATACCTATTTAAAAGTAAGTATGCATGGCTTATCAGTAGGCGTTGTAATTACGTTGTTGATCATTCTGTCACTTAATAGCAGTGCTAACTTTGGCCCTTATTTATCCGTTGCCCTATTTATCGCAGGCCTTGTATGTACAGCCCGCCTGATTAATAACGATCACAGGCCTGTCGAGGTATATACTGGTTTATTTCTAGGTGCGGTATCGCAACTGATAGCCTGGGCTTTTGTATAAAAACAAAAGCCCTGCCATATAGGGTACGGCGGGCTCTGTTCATCCATCCTTGTTTGCGTCCAAATCAGCCATTTATTATCTTCGATCCGTTAAGATATTTTTGAGTTGGGTGATAGATAAAGAAACAAGTTCCGTTCTTAAGAAGGTTAATCACTTTGCTGCTTTGTGCCTGCGGTACTGCCGGGCAGCCAAAACTACGGCCCATGTAAGCTGCATCTGAACGATTACTGCCAATATATTCAGCGCCATGTATAACAACTGCTCTTGCCTCGGCATTATCATTAAAGCCTTTTTCCTGGCCGGAAAGTTTTAGGGATAAACCATGCTTACCCGAATAAGTTCCTTTAGTAACATAAAAGCCTAAGCTGCTTTGTAAAGATTCAGGGGTATTTGAAAACCGCTCCGCATAATTCAGGCCTGAATTTTTACCATGTGCCACATACGTATTAAAAAGAACACGATAATTCTTCGCATCAATAATGTACAAGCGCTTTTTATCGGACGACTGGCTAAAGTCGCAAATAGCAATTATATCATTATTGCCGAGGCTACCTTTATTATCCAAATATTGCTGGCCTTTATAGGCCATGTTCATTACCTCTCTTGGTAAACCTAAGGACTCTAATTGTAAGCTGTCGTAAAGTAAATTTGAAGCGGCTTCTGCGCTGGTAGCTTTTACTTCAACTAAAACAGGACTATTTGTAGAGGCAACGCTTCCAGTTGTAGCCTTGTTGCTTTTTGCTTTAAAAGATGAAAGCGCAAAGAACATTGTTAGCAGGCAGACAATGGATGTAGGCAAAAATATTTTTTTCACTGCACTATAGGTTTTTCGAGGTTATTTGGGAAACGCCGCAAGTGTGAAAATAGTATGTGAATCAAGCACTTGCAAACAATTAATGGGATAATTTCAATGGCAGGACGAAATTACGCATAAGTGCTAACAATAACCGTGCAAGTACGTTAAAGAAATGTAGAGATTTTACTTAATGCCATCTTGTTTTTTTATAGTAAGCGCATGATAATGAACATGAAACAATAGTAAAATCTAAGAAATCAAAGCCCAAAGATGAGGCTGATAAAGTCGAAAAGCTTTACGCCTAAAACTACATTAAAGGTGGTTACCAGCGGACAATGTCACCAACTGTCGCCCCTTAATTAAAAGTCTAAGACATTATCAGCCAGGCCGATTATAGCAAATTGCCGAATAACCATTGCAATGTCTTGCCTGTATGCCCATCCTGGTTCAACTAATCATACTTTCATCAGTTTCCACCGGCCCTTCTTAAATAAAATATAGGCAGTCACTGTTATAGCCATTTCTGCTACCGGTATGGCAATAAATACACCGGTTGGGCCTAAGCCGAAATATTTTGCGAGCAAATAAGCTAATGGTATCTGGAAAAGCCAAAAGCAAAACAGATTAATTATGGTTGGTGTTCTGGTATCCCCGGCTCCGTTAAACGAATTAATCAGTACCATCCCTACGCCATAAAAAATATAACCGGCGCTAACAATT
>DASQMG010000418.1:0-2179 GCA_035645595.1 Flavisolibacter sp.
CTTATGAACATAGTGGAAGAGCTGTTGGCTCAGCGTTGAAGGGGTTGATGCATCATTAAAGCATTGATAAGCTCCTCTACCTGTTTTACAGGCATCTTCTCTTTTACATAAAGGTGGCCCCTGCCTTTCAAATCCCAGCCATTACTGCCGTCCGATTTGCTTATGATCCTCCCCCTAACGCCGTAATAATATTTTTCATATCCCCTTACAGCAATAAGTACCGCGGTTTGATCCCAACTCATTCGTCCGTTCTTGTCTGAAGCATCTTGTGGGATACTGATCTCAAATACCTCTTTTACAGGAGAATTGGTGATATCACTCCTGACCAGAGGAATGCCCGAGAAAAGCCTGATGCCTATCTCGAAGCCGGTAAAGATGATGGGGGTTTCCCATTTGTCAAAAACTTTTTTGGAAGCAACTGCATCTTTAACCACATTAAACTCCTTAAACCTGCCCATTTCTTTATCAAATCGTCCGGCCATGCAAACCAGTTGCTTTACCTTTTTTGCAATCAAAGCTTTTCCATTAAGCGGGGATAGAGTATCAGGTGGAGAATTCAAAAGGTTAGCCATGTTGGTTAAAAAACCTACTGTTACAATTGTTACACTTTTATCCGGCTGCTTCGACAATACCCGTCGGTACAGGGATACAGCATCTTCAGCGTCATCATTTTCTTTGAGGCTGTGGGGGTACTTTTCTATAATGATTGAGTCCCATTTCTGATTGGCTTCCAGGTTTACAGCATCGCCTCTTACAACACCGACAGGAAGGCCAGGCCTGTTAAAGTAGGTATTGAATAGATTTAATATAGCGGCCATTCTTTTATGTTTATTGCTGCCCACAGTAGCCAGTATTTTACACTCATTGTTATCCGCAAATGCATGCAGCATTGCCATCGCTCCAACATCGTCATAATCGGGGCCAATATCCGTATCAAAGATGATAGGAACGGGCCTCCTGGATGTACTTTTTAATGCCTGCGAAAAAAGTTGAACACTAACGAAAGATAATAGCAGGATAATACATAAAAATCTGGGCATAAATCATTTTGATATTTGTCAGAAGATAAAGAAATGTTTCTCGTAAGGATTATGTAAAAACAAAAGGCATCCAACACGCTTATGTAAAGGTTGCCTATCAGGAGACCCAGGGCAAAGCCAAAATCCTATCATAAAATTATGAAAAATCATAACAGCCAGGATAGTTACTGCTCTGCCCCAAGGAGTTAAGCGTAGCCCTGGAAAACTTTGTGCACTGTTGCAATCACTACTGTTATATGTCGTTGAACAACGTTACACCGCGGGACCTCTATAGTGGCAAAGCCTCATATGGAAGCGCATATCACTCTGTTTATAAAACAGGAGCTTTAAAGCACCGGCGTAATACCATGTTTTTAATTGACACAATAACAAAGTTGAGGCTGAAGGAATATAGACTACTGCTGTTTTAAAAAAGCTTCAACGTTGGGCCCTACAGTTACGGTCGTTCTGGAGGAATCAGATTAAAGGTGATTTTTTTACAGATCATCAATGTCAAGTCGTTCTTACTGATTGCAGTAAGAAAAATGGCATGTGGGCATAATACTGCCCTACCTCTTTGAAACCTACCGACCCCTTAAACTTTATGTTTCTTTTCCATTTTACTAACGCCTGCTGGCTTCAATATTGATTAAGGTATGTATATGAAAAACATGCTTTTATCCCTTTTCACCTGCTTGCTGCTGGCGGTGGCCGTACAGGCCCAAAAGGAGAAAGGTCAGTTAGATATAAAACTTAACAAAAACGTCTTACAACCTGGCGATTCACTATTTGTAACGGTGGACTACAAAGATGGGCGCGGTCAAATACCGAACGGCTCCCTGGCTACGCTGGAGTTGATGGTTCAAAATGAACAAGGGATGCGGACCCGCCTCCGCTGGCCGGTGATCAACGGCCAGGCTTCCGGTGCTTTGTATTTACCCGATTCGCTTCCCCGTGGCAGATACACGCTCCTGGCGGGCGTGCAGCAGCGTTTTTTTGAGGTAATAGGCAAAATACAGGACGCCGGGAATAGCAGCACTATACAAGCTATGCTCCTGACTAAAACCGGCGACTGGGACGAGCAGGAAGTAACGGTGGCACCGGACGGCAGCTTCGCCATCCGTAACTGGCTATTTGAAGACAACGCATTAATGGCTTTT
>DASQMG010000419.1:0-13127 GCA_035645595.1 Flavisolibacter sp.
ATAATCCGCCATATCACGGTCCAGTGTTTCGCAGCCGAGTATCCAGTTCGAGGATGCTATTTCGGCTGTGTTACGTGGTCTAATAGTCCCGATTTTCCTGAGTGAAATGTTGAAGGCGGCTCCCCCAACGGTGTGAGTAGCAGCATCGTTTTGTGCAAACAGGGAAACACAACATAGCAACTGCACTGCCATCATTCCATATTTATAAACTGTTTCTTTCATTCGAATTTTTCCTTTTTTGGCCAGTGGCCTGCCTATCTATCAAGCACTTGTTGCGTCGCACTTTTTTGCGCCCTGTAATTCTATGGGGCATCCGTCACGGCAGCGGCCTAACCGCTCCTTAGCGTTAAGCAGGCCAGCCCTTCACAGGCCCCTGCTTCCCCACGCCCCTACTTCGTATGCAGCACCTCCGACAAGCGAGGCTTTGTAACACCGGTGACCTTTCCACCGGGAACGTCAGGACCAGCCTTTCTTCTATTCAAGACCCAAATCACTCCCGCCAGCACCAAACAAATTGCTCCGGCTATCATCGACGACATACCACTTATATTTTTTATGCTCGGAATACTCATCACAATAAACAGCACACCGGTTACCAGCAAGGCAACAGCATACAACTTGTTCATTGCTTTTTGAAACCCCCAGTTTTCAACAGGCTTTTGTGCTTCAGTTAGTGGTGTTGCTAACTTCGTAAACAAGGCGGAAACATTTTGATGGTACACCGGGTTCTTACTTTGAAACAAGCCAGAAATAAGAAACACAGATATGCAGATTGCGATTTCTATTGCCGTTCCGAATTCCCAGCTTATCTGTGGTTGAGAATTTAAAATCAATCCCGTAACGATACCAACAACTACCGTAGCCAGTGCACCCCAGGGTTGCGGACGTTTCAAAACAATTCCGAGTATCAATGGTATTGTCATAGGTATGGCAAAGAGCCCGGTAAATAATTTATTGGCTTCAAAAGCGCCACCAAAACCACCAACATACAAAGCACCAACGGTGATCATGGCGCCAAGAAAGAGCGTCATTAACCTGCCTACCCATAAGAGCTCTTTATCACCTGCATTTTTCTTAAACAGGCGTTGATAAATATCTTTTGTTAGTACACCGGCGGTAACGTTGTATTCGCCACTTAACACACTCATTGTAGCTGCAAACATGGCTGCTACCATCAGGCCCATAATACCCTGTGGCAACAACTTCAGACTAATGCTTACGTAAGCCATTTCCGGGTTTTCCAGATTTGGAATGATGGCTTTTGCTGCAATTGATGGAAACAGGAAGATGATGGGAAAAACAAAGAAAAGTGCAGCACTTAATAATGCTTGCTTCTTTCCTGCTTTTTCGTCCCTTACACTATAAAAGCGCTGAATGAAAGTCCAGTTACCACTATATTTTATGAGTATCATGCAATAGTAAACAGCAATGTAAAGCGGTATGCCTTTTTTGCCCTGCGTCCAGGTGAAGTGGTCGGGTATGGTTTGCATTAGGGTTTGAATTCCACCGGCAGCTGTGATAGCTAGTGGCACCAGGATCAATGTGGCCACAATCAAAATAATAAACTGTACCACATCGGTTATTACTACGGCCCATAAGCCGCCCGCGATAGTGTATAGTGCTACAATTACGCCGCAAACCAAAATAGAGGTTTCCAGGCTAATGCCCGTTGCTGCTTTTAAAAACAAGCCAAGTGCATACAATCGCACCATGTTATCCAGGATCTTGAACCCTACTCCGCTCCACGAAAATATTTGCCGCACAGCCGGATTAAATCTTGTTTCCAGGTATTCCATCGGCGTGCTGATACCGGCCCTGCGCCAGCGTTTAGCAAAAACAGCGGCACCGACCAAAGCGGGTAATACAGTGCTCCAGATAAGTGTAATGGCAATCATTCCATCGCTGTAAGCGATACCTGCATACGCAACAAAAATGAAGGTGCTAAACTTCGTCATGAAGTTGGAAATAGCACCCGACACCCAGGGGATGGAATTACCGCCTTTAAAATAATCACCGATGTTTTTTACAAACCGTCCCAGGAACAAACCTATGCCTGCCATCAGGAGCATGTACACCGCTATCGCCACATAATCTAAGGTTTGTAATGAGTTCATGGTTTGTAAATTGATTTTCAGTTTAAAATTTCAAGCCGCTACTTTTCGGGCTAAAAAAATCACCTGTTTTTTACAACAGATTTTTCCCTGCCTTTTTTCTTTTCCTTTAAATAGTTATCAATGTACTTCTTCATATCGGCAACAAATACATTGCGGGTATTGCCAATAAAACCGTTGTACACAACGTACCTGCCGGTACGGTCCCATGCCGGGTGCGGGTCTATCCGAAATTCCCCCCCGGCGTTTGACACAAACACTTCTGCCAGCAGTTCTTCTTTACCGGTATCGGTATGTAAAAGTCGTAGCGGAACGGTGCCGTTTCTTTTTGTAATAGGTTCGTCAGGGTAGGCATCAGCGATGATTAAAGGCAAGCCTTTAGGGTGAAAAGAGGGATGGCCGGAGCCGGGTGTAAATACAGTTTTCATATCACTGCCATCATACTTTACTGTTATCAATTCCAGTCCTTCCCTGCCATCAACATTCAGGTTCATGGAAAGATGTTCTCCGTCTGGCATCCAGTTAATGTGGTGCCCGCCTTTTGCCCATTGTTCCGGGGCAACGGCTGTTTTTATATTTGAACCATCCGCATTCATGGTAATAACGGAACGCAGTCTTGCACCCCCTTTCACCGGTGCCCACTGCACTGTGGTAAGCAACCTCGTTCCCTGAGGATTCCATTTTACCTGGAAACAATAATACTCGTAGTCCTGCGGGTTGCTGATAGCGATCGACGGTACCGACTTCTCGTAAATCCCTTTAAGAGTAACAATGCGGTTACTCTTGCCGCTTGCCACATCTGTAATATCAATGCCGTCGGTATCTACCGGGCCAATGTTTCTCCGTATCAATTTCTTTGGGATAACAACACCATAACCTACCTGCGCATACGTTGATTTAATAAGGTCATAACTTGCTATACGCTTGCCGTCGTTCGAGGCCATGAACATAGTCCCCTCCAGTTGCCTTGATGCGCCTGTAAATGGGTTAACCACTTTGCAGAAAGCTTTCCATGTTGCTGTATCCACGTCGTTAAAAAGAAGTTCTTTATCAGAACCGCCCCACTGCACATTGGCACCTAATTGTACTTCCCAGCCACGGCTTTGGGTAACGAAGATTTCTTTGCCTGTTTTTAGTTCTATCACCACTACTTCGCCGGCATCGGCGGGTTGGGGCGACTTACTTTCGTAGGGCATACGAAACAAACCGATATAGCGCCCGGAAGGGCTCACCGGCGACGTATCAAAAAAGCGGTGAATCACTTTTCCACTGGCCACCTGTTTTATGTTTATACCTTCAGCGGCGGCAATTGCCGGTTGCGATATATTACCCATAGATTGAGCTCTCGATTCTGCTGCTATCAGTAACGGCAATACGAATAAATGAGAAAGGCAAACAATAAATTTCATTGATTCCATAATGCTACGTTTTTTACAACAGGTTTTCTTTTATACTAAAAATTATTTTAAACGGAGTATTGATTTATCTGCAATTGCCACCGGGTAATCCGGCACAGGCACTTCATTAAATACAATCTTGCTTCCTTCCTTTTTCCATAATCCCTTTGGAATTTCATACACCTTTCCATTGATCATATCAACAAAAACAGGTTTTTTAAAGCTGCCCCCTTCCATGGTAACCGTTGTCTCATTCACTTCATAATTATCCGCCGGACGGTCTTCCGATTGCCAGATGGTAACCATCGAAAACCCCGATTTTTTGTGAGCATAGCCAAAGTAAGATTGGTTTGCGCCACTTGACTGAACTTTTACATTACTATCCGGTTTTACATCTCCATCAAACAACGTAAAAACATGTTGCGCCGCTTTATACGATAGCTTCGGACGCTCAATGGTTTTATCCGGATTCGTCTTAAGCAAACCTTTGGTATTCACACCCACCATATGGTCACCGGGTTCGTAATGAATATCAGAGATGGTAAATAAGTTAGTAGCAATGCCGCGCCCATGATCACCTAACATGCGTCGAAGGTTCCATTTGGCCTGTGTTAACTCACTCCAGTCATAATCACGCATAGCGCCAATAGTAACAGCTTTGGGCGTAGAAGGTGCGCCATTTTCACCCTGCATAAAAACAACACCAGGTGCATAACCCCAAACCATCTGGCGCAACTTTTCGATGGCAGGATATGACTTTTCAGGAACAGGCGAATAACCGTGATAGGTAAAAATATCAACCAGGTTTATCTTGTTCTGCTCTTTCAATTTTTTAAATAAGGATTCAGCAAATTCGATCCGTTGAACGCCAGCCAACCCAAAGGCCATCAATTTTGCGTCGGGCTGAAGTTTTCTTATCACTTCTGCTGTACGGATATAAAAATCTGCATACTGATCACCTGTAATTTTTGCGGCGCCGGCCAGGTCCGGTTCGTTCCATATCTCCCACTCGGTTAATTCATTTTTGTAGCGGTTGATCATTGCTTTCACCCAGGCGTCCCATGCTGATAATGCTTCGGTTGAAGTGGGCAACGCACCTGCGAGCCTGGCTTCGCCACCACCTTCATAAATAGGGTTTCCATAAGAAAGTTCTACCCAGGGCGAAACTGATTGAGAGTGTGCATCCTTTACAACTGAATCAAGCCATGCAAAACTATATTGACCTTTTACTTTTTCGCATTTAGACCACCCGCCCTGTAAACGAATACGTTTGGCGCCCAGGGGCCCGAGGTATTTTTTGTAGGAGTGATAATCGGTATAATTCCTATCCAAAGTTTCGCCACCGATGGACCACGTAGAAGATTTTATATCCTTTGCGGCTAACGTTTTCAACGTACCAATCTCTTTCCATGCACGGGCAGGTTGCTGTGCCTGTACACCAAATACAGGCAGCGTTAGAGATAGTAGCATTAGAATCTTTTGCATTGCTTTTTTATTACAATCAATTACAATTAATAGCCTGGGTTTTGGCCAAGCGAAGGGTTTAAATCAGTCTCGCGTTGCGGAATAGGAAACAATTTATGAAACGCTTTTGTAGCGTATCCTTTCGATGTCATCACCGGCAAATAACGATCAGTGCGCAGCAGGTCGAACCAGCGTTGTCCTTCAAAGGCCAGCTCTACACGGCGTTCCTGCTCTACGGCAAGGCGGGCATCTGCCGCCGAAAGCGTGGTGGGCAAACCGGTCAGTCCTGCCCGCGTCCTTACTTGATTAACAAAGGGCATAGCCGTAGCTACCTGCCCTTGCTCTATCAGAGCCTCTGCATACATCAGCAGCACATCGGCGTAACGCAACACCGGAAAGTCAATGTCCGCCTCGTTTTGCACCACACCGGTCTGACGGTACTTCACTACGTAGCGTTCGTTCACCGTGGTGGCGCCGTTCGTGTAGGAAGTAGCTACGCTGGCCGCTTTGCGCAAATCGCCCGACTCGTACGCCGCCACCATGTCGGCGGTAGGACGCATAAACCCTTCCCCACTCCCACCGTTCACACCAAACAAGCTACCTTGTGCGCCCCACGGGATGGTGGCCGACCAGATGGCGCTTCCCTGGCCGATGTTGCCGGATTTATATTGTACGGAGAAAATCATGTCCTTATTGGCGCTGAACGAAGTGGTATTGCTGAAAACGGATGCGTACGTATTAGCCGTTAGATTATACTGCCCGGACAAAATGACCTCGTTCAGTTTGGCGGCGGCTTTTGTGTAATCTTTTTGGGTGAGATAAACTTTACCTAACAAGGCCTTGGCAGCCCAACGGGAGGCCCGGCCGGCTTCAGCACTTGATAATGTTGCGGGCAGCAGGCCTTCGGCCGCGCTTAAGTCGGCGATGATTTGCTCATACACTTTTGCTGCAGGCGAACGAGGAATGCTATAACCTGCGTTGGGGTCATTGTTCTCAGTTGTCACAAGCTGCACATCGCCAAACAGCCGCACCAGGTTAAAGTAAAACAGCCCACGCAAAAATTTTGCTTCGCCTTCAAACCGGTCGCTCAACGCTTTGTCCATAGTTACACCCGGCAGCCGGCTTAGTATGGTGTTAACGCGGGCAATGCCCACGTAATGACCGGTCCAGGCCGCAGAAAAAAGGGTGTTGCTTAACGAAAAGTTGAAATCCTCCAGTTCAAAAACGGAAACATTGCTTACGGCACGGGTGGCGCCAAATTCTGCGTTGTCGGAAACTGTTTCCCCCAGGTGCAATAAAGCTGACGAAGGTCCTCCGTTGGCGTAAAGGCCATTGTGCTTGAGGGTGGAGTAAGCGCCAATGACGGCATTCTGAAAATCGGACGGGGTTTTGTATACTGCCGCCGTGGTGCGGGTGGTTTCGGGCAATTGCTCCAGAAAATCCTTGCCGCAGGAGGCCGTCATTAATAAAGCGACGGCTAAACTTGTATGAAGAACATGCTTTTTCATTTTCGGCTGTTTACGGTTGATTAAAAAGAAACGTTTACGCCCAGGGTGTAGGTACGGGCAAGGGGATAGGTTCCAAAGTCAACCCCAAATGATGTTTGCGTATCGCCTCCGTTACCCACTTCCGGGTCAAAGCCCCAGTACTTTGTAAACGTGTGCAGATTGGTGACACCTGCATACACCCGGACCGACTGCAGGCGCAGCTTACCCATAACCGATGCCGGCAGGCTGTAGCCCACATTTATCTGGCGAATGCGGAGGAATGAAGCGTCGTAAAGAAACAGCGAGCTGTATTGGAAATTATTGTTGCGTCCGCCGCGAATGGCCCGACCTAATTGACCGTATGCGCCCGTGCCCGGCTTGTCGGCGCTTCGCCACCGTGCCTCGTCAACAAAGGCGGCGTTGTTTTGCACACCCGAGTTATTGGCTGTAAACGTGCCCGAGTAAATGCTTTGGCCCACCATGCCGTTTGTGAGCACATCCAACGTAAAGCCCTTGAAAGAAAAGCTATTGTTGAAACCAAAGAAGTAGTCGGGGTGCGGAGTACCAATCACTTCACGGTCATTGTCGTCAATCTTACTGTTTTTATCAATGTCCTTAAACTTTATGTCGCCGGCTGTCGCAAAAGGCTGTGCGCCGTAGGCCCGGGCTTCTGCGTCGGTTGCAAACACTCCCACCGCCCTGCGTCCGTAGAACACACCAATGGGCTGGCCCACCATGGTTACGTTCGTGTTTGTAGCGGTGGCTGCACCATTAAAAATTTTATCGTTCGACGTACTCATGGCCAACACCTTGTTGCGGTTAAAGGTGATGTTGAAGTTGGTGTTCCAGCCAAACGCACCGGTAAGGTTACGGGTATTGAGGGTGAATTCGTAGCCCTTGTTTTGCACTTCGCCCAAGTTTACTGTAGCGGAGGTAAAGCCGGTCACAGATGGCGTTTGCACAATAAACAACATATCCTTGTTTCGCTTGTCGTAGTAATCTGCTATCAGGCTGATGCGGTTATTAAAAAGTGAAAGATCAATGCCAATGTCCACCTGGCTTTGCGATTCCCAACCGAGGTTTAAGTTGGACGGGGAGCCTGGAACGGTGCCCGGCGTAAGCACATCGCCCATTATGTAATTGGATGTGGATAGAAGGCTTAACGCCCGGTAGTTTCCAATGGCGTTGTTTCCGGTAACACCGTAGCTGGCCCGGAGTTTCAGGTCGGAGATGGCCCGAACATTTTTCATGAACACTTCGTCCGATACCCGCCAGCCGATGGCGCCGGACGGAAAATTTCCCCAACGCCGGTTTTCGCCAAACCGTGAGGAGCCGTCGCGGCGCACGGTAGCCGTCAGCAAATATTTCCCCTTAAACACGTAGTTAGCACGTGCCAGAAACGAAAGAATGTTATTACGGTCGATGGATTCATTGCCGCCGGTAACCGTACCGCCGTTTATGTTCGGCAGCAGATCGTCGGCGAAGTTGGTGGCCGATGCGGAAAACGTATTTACAAAATCGCTTTGCGCCGTGAAGCCCGCTACGGCATCCAAACGGTGGTTGGCCGAATTAGAACGGTACGACACCGTTGTTTCGCTCAACCAGTTGGTGGCTTCGTTGTTGGCGGCGTTGGCAAAGGCCGGCGCCGTTGGCGAATTGGTGGCAAGCGTGGACGGCTTGAACTCCCGGCGTTTGTAATAATTGAGGTCCGCGCCAAAAGACGTACGGAGTTTGAGAGCCGGCAGGATGGCGTAATCGGCATAAGCATTGGTAAAGAACCGTGATTGCGTAAACCGCACCTTGTATTCCCTTGCAATTCTAACGGGGTTAGCCATTTGCGTTTGGCCGGCATCGGCAGTAATGTAGCTGTAGCTTCCATCGGCTTTGTACACCGGCACCGTAGGGTCAATGCTCAAGGCCGTTACAATTAGTCCGTACCCGCCGTAGTGTCCCGTGATTTGCGGGGTGTTCTCCTGCGTCACGCTGGGAAGGATGCTTGCACCTACATTGAGTTTTTCGGAAAGCTTGGCGTCAATGTTTGCCTTGAAGTTAAAGCGCCTGAAGTCGGTATTAATCAGGATGCCCTGCTGTTGGAAAAAACCGCCTGAAAGGGAGTAGCGAATAGCTTCGTTACCACCCGAAACCGTTAGCTGATAATTGCTGATGGGAGCCTGCCGGAAAATATGGTCCTGCCAGTTAGTGCCCTTACCAACGGAGTCCATAAAGGCCCGGTTCAGGTATCGGTCCGGAATGTCCCACGAGGCACCCGGCCGCACAGTGTTGTTGTCGGTGGTGCGGCCGGTGGGGTTGTTATCAAGGTAGCCGGCATTTCGGCCGTCAATCACAAAGGAGGCGTGTTGCTGCGCATCCATCAGCTTTATTTTGTGCGCTATTTCCTGAAAGCCTACGTAGCTGTCAAACTCAATGCGGGGCTTGCCAGTTCTTCCTCTTTTGGTGGTAATGATGATAACGCCGTTAGAACCTCGTGAACCGTAGATGGCGGTTGCCGATGCGTCTTTTAATACGTCGATGGATTCAATGTCGGCAGGATTGATGGTAGAGAGGGGGTTGCTATAACCTACACTGGTCACCGGGTAACCGTCTACCACAAACAACGGCTCTACCCCGCCAGAGATGGAACTTATGCCACGCACGAGGATGTTGGTGTTGCCGCCGGGCGCTCCAGATGTAGTGGAGATTTGTAGCCCTGCCACCTGGCCTTGCAAGGCTTTGTCCACGCCGCTGGTTGGAATTTTTTCAATGTCTTTACTGCTAACGGAACCTACGGCGCCGGTGAGGTCTTTTCTTCGTTGTGTGCCGTAGCCAACCACTACTACTTGTTCCATCCTTTTTAAATCATCAACAGCTAGTACAACATTGCTTACTGCAACATCACCTGCCAAAATTTCTTTTGGAGAATAACCAACATAAGAAAATACTAATACCGCTTTTAAAGAACTAACGGCGATGCTATAAGCGCCATCGGTATTGGAGGTAACCCCTTTTGATGTTCCTTTTTCAGCAACACTTACACCAGACATCGGCTTGCCTGATTCATCTAAAATCTTCCCGGTAATGGTTTGAGCGTTCGCCACCATTGTTGCAATAAAAAAGAAGAGTGCAGATAGCCAAAATTTGGCTGCGGCAGAAGGCAATCGTTTCATAACAGAAGTTTTATACTATAGCATTATGAAAAAATACTATGACATTACAATAATAACCTTTTTTAAAAGTAACTTCCAAATAAATTTTTTTTACTTTTTTTGAAGTAAAGAAGGAGTCGGGATATAAGCAGATAAACAATAATCTACAAGCTCTGAAGTTAGTTACGAATATTTTGCAATGCAGCCGAAGCCCTTATCAGTAAAGGATTTCAAAGCATATGCATAACCCGTGGCCTCTCCAAATACGGTATTATCCAATAGCAGCTGCATTTATAAAATTTGAACGTAGGATTTTAAAAAACTTATTTCCCGTTATCAAAACCCAACTTTTTTGTAAAAAAGAATATAGTTTTACTCTCATAATAATTGAGTATGGTTTTGGTCGTCATAAAAACTTTTGATATACTGGAACTGGTGGCCCTTCGCAACGGGCAACCCATATCATTAACGGAGATCTCTGCAGAACTTGGCCTGAACCAGGCGACAGCAGCTAACATTATAAAAACAATGGTGGCCAAAGAATATTTAGAACATATCGGCAAAAAGAAAGGATACCGGCTGGGCCCTGCTGCGCACCGTTTAACTAATGAGGTACCCTACGGACAGGAGTTGGTAACTGCTGCCCGGGATGTAATGGAAGAACTAACCAATAAGGTGAATGAATCAAGCATACTTGGTTCATTAAGAAATGGAAAACGATATATCCTTCATGTGGTTAACAGCAACCAGGAAGTCCAGGTACAGGTTAGAAGCGACCGCAATGTGTACGAAACCGCCAGCGGACGCATATTACTCGCTTACCTGCCTGAAAAAGAACTGGAACGGTTTCTTCATCAAAATGGATTGCCCGACAAGACACTTTGGAAAGAAGCGTCCACCGATAAAGGATTCCGTATAGCATTGGAAAAGATCAGGAAAGAACAACTTGTAATAACGCAGCTTGTTAACCGACACGTACGGGGTTTTGCCGTGCCTGTTTTTGCAGATGATAAAGTAGTAGCAGGACTGAGCGTTTTTTTACCTGATTACCGTTATACGGTGGCGAAGCAAAAATTAATTGTTCAATCGCTGCGGGAAGCCAGCCACTCGATTACTAATAAATTAATCGGTAATAAATGAGCCTGAAGCCTGATCAGACTTCGTATTGTTATAAATTTATAGCCGGTTGAAATTTATACTTCCACTTTATGACGAATTCTCTTTCCGTTTCCTCCCGGAGGGCTTTTATTAAACAATCCGGCGCTTTGCTTGGCGGGCTTGCTTTATTAGATGCCTATGCCATGGCTACACCGCCCAACATATTGAAAACAAAAGTCAATGCACACCTCTGGGTGTATGCCAGTAAGTATCCACCTACATGGGATGTCACTCCAAATCTGGAAACCGTTTTTTCAGATTTGAGCTATGCCGGCATAGATGGCGTAGAGTTAATGGAATCTGTGTTGCGGCATGATGATGGTGTTGCGAAATTGAATAAACTGGTAAAAAAATACAAGCTGCCGGTATCGGGTTCTTCGTATGGTGTGGGTTTTAATATGTGGGATAACACACAGCATAAAAAAATAATGGATGATATACACCATATTGTTCCAAGGTTGAAAAGTGTAAGAGGTAAAACCTTTGGAATTTCGGTTGGTGAAGCAAAGAGATTGAAAACTGAAAAGGAGCTGGATGCGCAGGCAGATGTACTCAAAAAAATTTTAAGCATTTGTAAAGACAATGGTATTGAGCCCAACCTGCACAACCATACTTACGAGGTAGAAAACAACATGCACGATTTGAAAGGAACGTTAGCACGCATACCGGATATCAAATTAGGGCCCGACTTAAACTGGCTTATCCGGGCAGGTGTTAATCCTGTTGATTTCATTAATACCTACGGAAAGCAGATTAACTACCTGCACATTCGCGACCAATATGCCAACGGAACATGGACGGAATATGTAGGCCAGGGAGCTACCGATTTTGTTTCAATTGCGCAGGCGCTACAGGCCGCAAATTTTAGCGGCGATGTTGCCATTGAGCTGGCCTTTCCTAACAACTTTACACCTGCAAATCCATTGAGGGAAGATTGGAAAATGAGCCGCCAATATGTGAAGAAAGTGTTTGGCTGGTAAGTAGTTTTATATTAAATATGGAGTGGCATTGCATAAGGGATAGGTGCGAAAATAGTTTTTGTATCCGCATCGGTAAAAAAGATTGGAGCGGATAGCCCGACGGCAACTAGCCGGCATGCCTAACTATAGGTTTATCACAGTACATTTTACAAAACGTATTTTTCTCCTCATAAAAATTCATGCAAATGAATATTGCTATGCTCGGCTCAGGATTTATAGCCCGCTTTTACACCGCGTCGCTGCATGCACAACGAAGAAGGGATGCCGTTTCCATTGTTTACTCAAGAACAATTAGTAATGCAGCCCGCTTCGCCGCAGATTACAACCTGCCGCATTTCACAGACAGCATGGAAGAAGCCATTAACCATACTGAGGTTGATGTCGTAATCATTTCGTTGCCCAATCACCTGCACGAGCCTGCAGTAGCCGCCTGCGTTAAAGCAAAAAAAGCGGTGCTGTGTACTAAACCTTTGGGACGTACCGCTGAAGAAGCAAAGCGCATGTTACAGCTGGTGGAAGAAGCCGGAATTTTTGCGGGCTACCTTGAAGACCTGTGTTATACGCCAAAGGTTTTGAAATCAATTGACAGTGTGAAAGGGGGAAGCATTGGCCGGGTGCTGTGGGCAAAATCACGGGAGGCGCATCCCGGTCCGCATAGCGATTGGTTTTGGGACAAGGAAAAATCAGGCGGCGGAGCTATCATTGACCTGGCGTGCCATTGCGTGGAAATCAGCCGCAATTTTATTGGCAAAGAAGTAAGGCCGGTTGAAGTAATGTGCTGGGCCGCCACGCAGGTGCATCCTATTGAAGCCGAAGACCACGCCATTGGTTTGGTGAAATATGCCAATGGCGCTATCGGCCAGTTTGAGGTAAGCTGGTGCTTCCGCGGTGGCATGGATTTGCGTGATGAAGTGATGGGTACCGAAGGAAGTATATGGCTTAATAGTTTTCTGCGTACTGGCTTTGAAATGTTTAGCACGGGCAAGGGCGGCTATGTGTCGGAGAAAGCAGAAGTAGCTAACGGCTGGCTCTTCCCGGTTGGTGACGAATCACATGAACTGGGCTATCCAAATATGTTTTCGGATATGTTTGATGCCATTGAAAATAACCGTGAACCACAAGAAACTTTTTACGATGGTTATATTGTAAACGCCATCCTCGATGCTGCTTTTCTCTCCGCAAAAAGCGGTCAATGGGAGCCGGTAAAGATAGAAAACTGGCGGGGAGATAATGTAGTTGCAGAAAAGACTTCTGCAACCTCCTTTGATGAAGAATTTTATTTAATAAAAGAAGAACTGCTGCCCAATGGCGATGTGAAACTGATTTTAAAAAACAAAGTATCAGGTGCCGTAGTGCAAAAAACAAGGACAAGCTGATAGGGGTTTTA
>DASQMG010000420.1:0-6139 GCA_035645595.1 Flavisolibacter sp.
TGGCTGGGATTTGAAAGGCAGGGGCCACCTTTATGTAAAAGAGAAGATGCCTGTAAAACAGGTAGAGGAGCTTATCAATGCTTTAATGATGCATCAACCCCTTCAACGCTGAGCCAACAGCTCTTCCACTATGTTCATAAGATAGCAGCTTCCGTTAACTAATTATTTACTCGAAGTAAACGCACTATGGCCCTCTTATCAGCATCGCGACCCGTTACTGCAGAACATGCCGATCAGCAAACCGGCAATTATAAGCCAGCCCTGATCTCTCTTGCCGTATTATATTTTATGATGGGTTTTATCACCTGTCTAAATGATACACTTGTTCCCTTTTTTAAAGAAGGATTCACGTTAAGCTATGCCCAGTCTTCACTTGTGCAGGTTTATTTTTTTCTTACCTATGGTATCATGTCCATTCCTGCCGGAAAAATTGTAGAGCGTATAGGGTTTAAAAAAGGAATGGTTCTGGGTTTTTCTGTCGCTTCCATAGGAGCCGTACTGTTTTATCCCGCATCGGTATGGCACCAGTATTATTTATTTTTAGCAGCTTTATTCATTGTTGCTATCGGGATTGTTTTGCTGCAGGTAGCCGCCAACCCGTACATAACGGTACTAGGTCCTGCCAAAACGGCTTCCTCCAGATTAACCCTGATACAAGGTGTAGGCTCTATTGGCACTACGGTAGCGCCTCTGTTTGGGGCCTACTTTATTTTGTCACGCCTGAAGGTATCAAATGCGCCAAGTGAAGCTGTACGTTTCCCTTATATTGGTATTGCAGCCTTACTGATCGTTATTGCATTTGTAGTTTCAAGACTTGCATTACCCGTTATTAATCAATCGGAAGGCACGACGCTGCCTTCGACTGAAAGAGTTAAAAGTATTTTTTCTTTTCGCAATTTAAACTTTGGAGTGATTGGTATTTTTATGTACGTAGGTGCAGAAGTTTCCATTGGAACTTATTTAACGAACTATATCGCTGATACTTTAAAGATCAGCGTTATCGATGCGAATGCCTACGTTGCATTTTACTGGGGTAGCATGCTGATAGGACGGTTGATGGGTGCGTATATTTTACAAAAGACAAGGCCTGCGTCAGTATTAAGCTTATGTGCAATTATGGCTATTGTTTTGATTGTTGTATCTATTAGCACAACCGGCATTGTAGCTGTTTGGACAATGATAGGAGTTGGCTTATTTAATTCTATAATGTTTGCCACTATCTTTTCGCTATCGGTAAGCGGACTTAAAAATTATACAACAAAAGCTTCGGGGCTATTGTCAACCGCCATTGCTGGCGGGGCAATTATTTCTTATGCACAAGGGGTAATTGCAGACAACTATGACTGGCGCATTGCTTTTCTCCTGCCGGTTCTTTGTTATGGTTATATTCTTTTTTATGGTGCGAACGGTTACAAATCAAAGTTTAGCGTACAGTAAACACAAAGAAGAGAACTTCAAGGCAAGTCTGTAGTTTCATCCTATTCTTACTTCAACATATAAAAAAGGGCTTTATATTTTCTAAGTTATCTATCATTCCATTTTCATGAACCGAAAGAAATTCATCGAGCTTATTGGCGTTGGTACCGGGGTAGTAGTATCTTCCGCTCTTCCCGACTTTTCACTTGCAAACCCAACGAGCGCAGCTAAGAGATTTAACGGTCAAGGGTCCCAGTTGAACGCCGATCTGGTTATTGCAGGAGGGGGCGTTGGGGGCTGTGCAGCTGCACTTGCAGCGTTAAGAAATAACCTGTCTGTGATAATGACCGAAGAAACAGATTGGATCGGCGGACAACTCACTCAGCAGGGGGTTCCGCCAGATGAGCATCCCTGGATTGAAACGCATGGCGCGACGGCATTATATCGGTCTTTCCGTAAGGGTGTAAGAGACTATTATAGAATAGCTTATCCCCTTACTAAAAGTGCACGTGCAGAAAAATATCTTAACCCCGGTGACGGTGTTGTTTCTGAATTGTGCCATGAACCAAAGGTTTCTTTAGCGGTGCTCCACGCTTTGCTTGCTCCCTACCTGAGCAGCGGAAGATTAACCCTGTTGATAGAACATAAGATAGTTTCTGCCGATATAACGGGCAGTAAGGTACAAGCATTAAAGGCCGTTAGCAGAAAGAGTGCAAAAGAGCTTGTGTTATCGGGTCAATACTTTGTAGACGCAACGGAGTTAGGCGATATTTTACCCCTGACAGGGACCGAATTTGTTACAGGCACAGAATCAAAAAAAGAAACAGGCGAGTTACATGCACCTGAGGTGGGCGATCCCGATAATCACCAGGCATTTACCGTCTGTTTTGCAATGGACTATATTGCCGGTGCTAACCACACCATAGATAAACCGGCCGAATATAACTTTTGGAATAGGTATGTGCCTAAAATGAGCCCAGCTTGGCCTGGCAAACTGCTGCAATTGATGTATCCGAAACCAGCTACCCTGGTGCCAACTCCTTTAGGATTTCACCCCGAGGGATTGGAGACTGGAAAAAGCTTAAACCTATGGAACTATCGCCGCATTATCAGCAAAGACAACTTCAGGCCAGGTAGTTATGCAGGGGACATCAGCAGTATCAACTGGCCCCAAAATGACTACACCCTCGGCAATCTGATAGGGGCTTCAGAGAAAGAATTTAATCATCATGTAGGCAGGGCCAAGCAATTAAGTTTGTCACTACTTTATTGGTTGCAAACCGAAGCCCCGCGACCAAACGGAGGATACGGCTGGCCTGGTTTACGATTGCGAAAAGACATAATGGGCACTGAAGATGGCTTGGCGAAGTATCCTTACGTCCGCGAAGCCAGACGTATAAAGGCCCTTTTTACTGTGAAGGAAGAACATGTAGGTGTAGATAACAGGGCCCTGGTGTATGGAAAAGATGCCGCAAAAAAAAGCGCCGATTTTTATGATAGTGTAGGTGTTGGAAGTTATCATATCGATCTTCATCCAAGCACCAACGGTAATAATTATATAGACTTTAATTCATTGCCCTTTCAGATTCCGCTGGGTGCTTTATTACCACAACGAGTGGATAACCTGCTGCCCGCTAATAAAAACATTGGCACTACTCATATTACTAACGGATGTTACCGCCTGCACCCGGTTGAGTGGAGTATTGGTGAAGCAGTGGGATCATTAGCAGCCTACGCCTTACGAAATAAAATAATGCCAAGGGAAGTGCGGGAAAAGAAAAATAGACTTCAGGATTTTCAAAATTTTTTACAGAAACAGGGTATTGAAACAAAATGGCCGGTGTAGGCGCAACCGGTTTCTAACTCCAGTTTACGAAAGTAAAAAGTGCAATTACTACGTTGATACTACCTGTCTAAACGTTCTTTCTTTCTAAATTTTTTTATAGCGTATGGTGCTTATCAATTCTACAAAGGGCTCTTTAACCTGTTTGTTATTAGCGGCAATTTTTCTAACAGGTTGCCAGGTCTCCGGGCCGCACTCCAACACTACATTCCGGCCGCTGAAAGATGAGATACTTCCACCACAAAGCATTCCCTGTTTTGCAGGTGCCTGGTACCGGAAAGCCGTCAGCAGTTTTGATGAATGGACGGGCATTAGCGGAACTATTGTACTGGGCACGCCTACAGTAGATGAGGCCCGGCTTAATCCTAAAACAGGCCAACCGCTCGATAATTTCTCAGTCTATATGGGAGGCAATGCCGGTGGCAAACAGGAAGTTGACGCAGGATTAACCTGGGCGTTTACACAAGACGCACTAACAGGCAAGCTTAGCGAGCGAAGGAGAGCCTGGCGTCCTTTCTGGCGCACTGCAACCTGGAGCAATGCGCCCCTCTCCGAAAATTATTCCTGGTATCCTGGCGACACAGTACGCATGGAGGTTAGTTTAATAGCTCCTCAAAAACTACGATTAACCGTTGCCGATGCTGGTGCGCGTCCACTAAAGAATTTCTCTGTAGATTTTAACGCGGACAGTTTTACGCAGGAAATTAAAAGGCAGTTCAAAAGGGTTAATGCTATAGATCAATTTGGTAACGAAGGGAAACCGGTAAAACCTACCTATGCAAACGTAGTCAATGCGCAATGGTTGAATACGTATTTCATACGGAGCAGAACGAAAGTACCCATGAATAAATACCGTTTTACAGACATGCGTTGCAGCAATGCATTGCACATTGTGGTAACGTCTTTAGACGCCTTGCACGGTGCAGAAAAAATAGATATTTTTGGAATGCCCCAGGCTAATTGAAAAGTGCACGTCTTTTTATTTCCGGGTGCTGCAACTCATGTCAAAATTTATTTCTGCTTCGAAAGTTCGGTTCCACGGAAGGCTAAAACGAAAGTGATCAGGTTGCGCACATTCTATATTTTGTTGCCGGCTGCTGGCAATTCTTTTAACATAAATGGTGCTTAACTCAGCAAATGATCGTGATAAGATCTGGGTGGCATATCTTTCAACTTCTTCGTTGGTCTTATCATCCAGGATCCTGGAACTTAATTTATGCTGGTCAAACTTTTTATTGATCTGCGATCTTTTTAAACCATGGAAATAATAATCATCTATTAACCGGTGAAAGGTAAACCAGTTCTGGGCAGTCCAGATTTTGTCTCTTATAGATTTATCACCTAATAGTTTGGCTTCGGCAATAGAGAATACCACGCCATGCGGAAGTGTGGTACCGATAGTATTGGCAGCGGTATTCCAGGATGCATAGCTGTTAAGCTCTGGCAACAGTCCCCGCTTTCCCAGCTCGGTAGTGAAGGCTGAATCGCCGCCCTGTACATCGCCTACAGGGTCAATATCTGCAACGATAATTCTTTTCCCCTGCACTATCTTTTCTTCTATTTGTGCTGCAAAACTACTTGCCTTGCCCGCATCGTTTCTTGAAGCAAACACATAAAAGAGGAGGTCCGCAGTCTGTTCATCTAGTACCTCCCGTGAGCCAGTTGCTTTGATGTGGTAACTAACAGTTTCTTTTAGAGGCTTATCTTCAAAAGGCATCACTTTACCGGCAACCGACGCAGAGGAGTAAACCGCTTTTATTTTTGGAGTTAGTTTATGGTGGTTATTAAGTGCCCTTGCTAAGAGAAGCATAGACACTTCATCTGCACCTGGCTGCACTGCAATTTTGTTGGATAGCTTTAACCTGTTGACTTCTGCAACTAATCGTAGCCGGTCAGCTACATGAATACCCACAGGTTTAGCGTCATCCTGCGACAGAATAAGGTAGTCGATTATTCCAGACCGCACGTAGTCGATTGCCTGTAAATTAAGCGTTAGATTCCGCTCCCTTGCCTTCTTGTAATTGACTAGAGCGTCAGCAGGGATTTTTCCTTCTAATACCAAAGTTTCTCTTTTAGAAAGGGCATCTTTCTTTACCGATATTTCTGCCCAAGCCGTAAGGTCGGCCCTATAGGCATCATTCTTCCCGTCGGAGGTAGGTGCCAGCCGCATGATAACACTTTGTGCATAAATGCGAAGCCCGGGTGCTGACTTGCGCAGCTCACGCATAATGGCAGCACGTTCTGTAGCCACTTTTGCTTCAAGATTAAATGCCCGTGATGCTACTAACCCGCCATACGCAAGCATGTCCAGCGAAACTATGGCCGCCCCAAAAGATGTAAGATCCTGCTGTTTTAGCCAGCCAATTATTTTATCAGACTGGCCTGCCTTAGTAAATTTCCCAAGAAGTTCTTTTGGAGGGGTGATAACATCTGCGTTACCTATTAATCCTATCCGTTGAGTAAACTGCAGGCATGGCGGGCGGTCATCAAGCGGAATAAATAAGACCCTTAAAGAGTTTTTTGAAACACTCTGTGAATTAGAGAAAAGGGCGATGGCCAGGAAGGTTAAAAGGGTATAAAGCTTTTTCAAGTTGGGTAAAAGTTAGGTTAGAGAATAAGCATAAAGTTATAGGCTAGACGGTACGATAGCGAAGGCTGTTTCTTTTCACGTGCTAATTTGTGTACCGATCAAAAGTGGACTGGCCAGAATAGCAACCTAAAAAAGTATTCGTTCAACCTCCAGGTCAGGAACGCTACACAAAAAAGTGCAGGTATCGAACCTCTAAATCATCTTTCGGGTATCACACTTTTTTCATCTGGCATAAGGCCTCTATATATTCATTGCTGTCGGTTGAAGTGAAACGAAACCAGCATAGAACT
>DASQMG010000421.1:0-2675 GCA_035645595.1 Flavisolibacter sp.
CTGCCGCACATGCTTCGCGGCCACAGGCCTTACGCCAAAAGGATTGGGAAAAGATGCAAACCGAAACGCCCTGGTTTACCAGCAATGACCTGGCAGGAATGAGTTTGTATGTAGATCGGTTTTGCGGCAATTTAAAATCCCTGCCGGGTAAACTTCCTTACCTAAAAAAACTGGGTATTAACCTTCTTCACCTGATGCCGTTGTTCCAAAGCCCGGAAGGAGAAAGTGATGGCGGTTATGCCGTGTCGGATTTTAGAAAAGTGGATGACCGTTTTGGTACGCTTGATGATTTACTTACTGTGTCGCAGGAGATGAGTGCCAAAGGTTTTTATTTAATGATTGATATTGTTTTTAACCACACCTCGCACTTGCATGAATGGGCAAGGAAGGCAAAAGCGGGCGATAAAACTTACCAGGATTTTTTTTACATGTACGACGATCGTACCATCCCTGATGAATTTGAAAAATCAATGCCCGAAGTTTTTCCGGAAGCGGCGCCAGGGAATTTCACCTACGTGCCTGAAAGCAATAAATGGGTAATGACCGTTTTTCATAACTATCAATGGGACTTAAATTATGCCAACCCTGCCGTATTTATTGCGGTGTTGGATACCGTGTTTTTCTATGCCAATCTGGGCGTGGATGTATTACGGATTGATGCACCGGCCGTTATCTGGAAACAGCCGGGAACCAGTTGCCAGAATCTTCCTGAAGCACACAGTATTTTGCAATTGCTAAGGCATTGCGTGCAGGTGGCTTCGCCCGGTATGGCCTTGCTTGGAGAAGCCATTGTGGCGCCTAAACAAATCATGCAATATTTTGGTAGCAATGAATACCGTGGTAAGGAGTGCGACTTTGCCTATAACGCTACACAAATGGCGCTGCAATGGGATATGCTGGCTACAGGCAATACAAAAGTAATGCTGGCAGCACAGGAAGTATTGTTGCAAAAACCTGCCGGCACATCATGGATAACTTACACCCGAAGCCACGATGATATCGGTTTGGGGTACGATGACGATATGATTGTGCAGGCAGGATTTCATCCCTATCAGCATAGGAAATTTTTACAGGATTATTATTCAGGTAAATGGGTTGGTTCCCCGGCAACAGGCCAGTTATTTTCAGTGAATCCTAAAACCGGAGATGCCCGTATCAGCGGCACGCTGGCATCGCTTTGCGGATTGGAAAAAGCTATCGGCGATGGTGATGCCGCAGCCATTCAACTATCCGTCCAAAAAATCTTATTAATGCAGGCGCACAGCATTTTTATTGGGGGGCTGCCTATGCTTTTTTATGGAGATGAAGTCGGTTATATTAATGACTACTCTTACTTACAGGATGAAGGCAAAAGCTATGATAACCGCTGGATGCACCGGCCGGTAATTGATTGGAAAAAGAACGCATTGGCAGAGAACATTGGAACTATTGAACAACAAATTTTTTCGGGTACGCAAAGGCTGCTCGCTATCAGGCGAAGGTTGCCTTCTGTAGCTGATCACAACAACCTGTTTTGGTTAACGCCTTATACTATTCATGTAGCAGGTTTTATGCGCACAAATGCGCACCAAACCTTGTATTGCCTTTTTAATTTCAGCGACACACCTGCTTTTCTAACCTGGTATGCGTTAAAAGAAAGAGGATATCAGCCGAAAGAGGTTTTTGACCATTGGGGTGCAAGTAGCTATAAAGTGGGAGAGGATCACGAGTTTTTAAAGCTGGAAGCCTATGGTTTTTATTTGCTTGAACAAACGGACTCAGAATTCTTGTCGGGTGAGTTGCCATCTGTGGTTGAATAGTGGTAAAGTAATTGCATCATAACAGTAAATTAAATAAACATGAAAAAGACTTTAATAGCAATACTAATCTGTTTTGGCTTTACAGCCTGCAACGATAAACCGGAAGCAACTCCAGAAGCGGCCCCTAACATCACCAATGTTCAAAACGTAAATGGCAACCAGCCCGATACAACGACAGGCATAACGCTGGATAGCCGTCAGACTTCAGACACTTCGAAAATTAAGGATACCACGCCCCAGTAGGAGTCAACGTAGAAATTCAGCCTGTGGTATTGCCCTGCTTTTAACGACCTATCATATCACGCAATATCTACCAGTTTCTTTAGCCATGCCTTTAGCGAAAAACCTTCTGCGGGAACGCGTTTTATCGAAGACCCCCACACGCAAAGTGCGGGGGTTTCAATAAATAATTAATAGCATTTAAATATTTAAAGTTGCTGACAACTACAGCTTCATATTCTTCATATAAGCTGCATCATCTTTTACCGCAGCCAAAGGCGTTGTTCCTTCATACGCTTCCTGCTCAACTATATAATGCTGCATTCCGTTTTGGCCCGCTGTTTTTAAGATGGCGCCAAAATCAATGGATCCGGTACCTAATACTACTGAGGCATTCATATTAGTTGACGGTGCGCCTTTTTTCCGGTCTTTTGCATGGCACAACCGGAAACGATTAGGATATTTTTTGAGCCACGCCTGTGGATCCTGTCCGGCAGCTACTACCCAGTAAATATCCATTTCATAATCCACGGTATCCTTGTTTGTTCCCTGCATCATCACGTCCTGCGGAAACTGGCCTTCCAATGGTTTGAAACTGTAATCGTGGTTATGATAAGCAAAACGGATCCCGTTCCTTTTACAAACTTCACCACGCTG
>DASQMG010000422.1:0-4261 GCA_035645595.1 Flavisolibacter sp.
ATACGCATGTTATCTTCTTTGCTGATTGTGCCCGATAAAGTGATAACGCCGTTTTGCACACTGGTCGTCAATCCCTTAACATCTTTAGTGGCATCAGTCACACCCTGACGCAGCGTAGCATCGCCAGCT
Organism: Flavisolibacter sp.; assembly: GCA_035645595.1. Lineage (GTDB taxonomy): Bacteria > Bacteroidota > Bacteroidia > Chitinophagales > Chitinophagaceae > Flavisolibacter. Next base: position 130 of record DASQMG010000422.1, read on the forward strand.
ACCTCTACAGGAGGCAAAGTAGGTGCTACCTCTGGGGAAGCGGTGTTAGTGGTAGTTGTTGTACTGTCGGTGGTTTTATCCTTGTCTTTGCCCTTACATGAAAAACCGGTAACCAGTAACGTCACCAGGCCTAATTGAAGAATCTGCTTTTTCATTGTTTCGATTTTGTATAAAAAATTGTTTGCGTTAATGTTCATACAACTCTTATACCACGACAATGGTTACTGCAGAGATTGTTCAGCTCAGAAGATCTTCATCCAGCGTTATGATCTTTTCAAAAATCATCTCGTACTCCTTCGTTGCAACATCTAGCTTTGAAAGAAGTTGTTTGTAGGAAGCTTCAGTTTTTTTAAATTCTTCTGCGTTGCCGTATGCATCGGGAAGGGCAAGTTTTGCTTCTAATTGTTCCTTTTGCGTATTCAAAGCTGCTACATCCTGTTCTAACTTTTGAAAGGCTTTCTGCTGTTTTTCCAGCTCTTTCTTGACCGCCGATTTATCGGATTGTGAAGAGAACTTGGCGGGATTCTGGGTATGGGTACGTTCGTCTTTCTTAGTGCTGTCGTGCAGTTGAGTCTTCTGCTTTGGGTTTTTGACCTCTTTACCCTGTTTAATTTCTCTCTCCGCCATCCGCTCTTTCCATTCTACCCATTCTTCGTAACCGCCTTTAAATTCTTTTATCTCGTGGTCAACAATCTCCCAGATCTTATTGGCTGTTTTTGAAATAAAGTACCGGTCGTGGCTTACTAGAATCATGCTCCCGGCATATTTATTCAGCGCCTCTATCAGCAGGTCGCAACTGTGCATGTCAAGGTGGTTGGTAGGCTCATCAAGCATTAAAAAATTAGCCTTGCTTACAATTGTTTTTGCAAGGGCTACCCTTGCTTTTTCACCTCCACTTAAGATCCTGATTTTCTTATCAGCATCATCTCCACTAAAGAGAAAACAACCCAACAACCCTCGCAGTTCCAGCTCGTTCATCTGGCTGCCGCACTCTTTCATTTCGTCCAGTATGGTGTTATTCATATTCAGCGCTTCCAATTGGTGCTGCGCATAGAAACTTTCTTCTACATTATGACCCCATTTTCTCTCCCCTTCAAAGGTTTCGACGCCAGCGATAATGCGAAGCAGGGTTGATTTTCCTTTGCCGTTAGCACCAATCAAAGCGATCTTATCACCGCGGTCAATTTCTGCAGATGCATCTTCAACAATGGTGTTGTCACCAAATGATTTTTTTATGTCTTTCAGTTCTACCAATACCCGGCCGGGAATCTTATCTACGCGAAAGTTGATACGAATATTGGGACGTTCAATTTCCACATCTTCGATACGATCCAGCTTGTCTAATTTTTTCATGATGCTTTGCGCCATAGCCGCTTTACTGGCTTTTGCCCTGAACCGTTCTACCAGCCGTTCGTTCTGGCGTATATAATCCTGTTGGTTTTCAAATGCCTTTTGCTGCATCTCAACGCGGATGGCCTTTTCTTTCTCGTAGTATTCGTAGTTGCCATTATAGATGTGAAGTTCTCTTTGATATACCTCAACGGTCTTTTTAACCATTCGGTTTAAAAAATATTTGTCGTGACTGACAATCACAACGGCGCCTTTATAATGCTGGAGGTATTTTTCAAGCCACTCAATTGAAGGTAAGTCCAGGTGGTTGGTCGGTTCATCGAGTAACAACAGGTCGGGCGCCTGTAAAATCATTTTGGCCAACAAGACCCTCATCCGCCAGCCCCCGCTGAATTCGCGGTAGGGCCTGGACAGATCCGCATTGGCAAAACCGAGGCCCTGTAAAACTTCTTCCGTTTTATGTTCAATCTCATATCCGCCGGCTTCTTCAAATTCGTGGAGCTTATGACTATATTCCAACAGGATCTCTTCTGACGTGTCGGTCTCCAGTTTCTTCGTGATCTCATCTAACTCCCGCTGTACTTTTTTTGCTTTGTCAAAAGCATGGAGAGCCACTTCAAGGATAGACTCACTTGTTTCGAAACTCAAAAGATCCTGGTGCAGGTAGCCAATGCTGGTAGAACGGCCTCGCTCCACTGTCCCCTTCGAGGGAAGGTATTCACCCACGAGCACTTTGAGGAGGGTGGATTTACCGGTACCATTATAGCCAATAAGGCCAATGCGTTCCATAGGGTGAATATGCCAGGTAGCATCTTCGACAATTACACGGGCACCAAATTCAAATGTTACATTTTGTAAACCAGCGAGCATAGAAATTTTTGATTTAAGTTTTTGGCGTTGACCTAAGAGGTTTATTCAGCTGACCTTATCAAAAAGCACCCGCCTCTACCTCCCAATATGTATCAGGCTTTGCCGCGCAAATTTGGCAAACAATTTTTGAAACATAGCCAAAAGGGTTTTAAATCTCACCGATCGCACCAAAAATCTTTTAATCTACGGTTAGCTTTGCGCAAATTTTTTACATGCGTCCGATAGTTATTTTTTTGATCGTAGCCGGTGCCGGCATTATAACATGGCTGGTAGCTGCACGGCCTTCCAAGAAAGAAGAGGGAGGCAAACCAAAAGCAATTGTAGTTAGCAAACATAGCGAGGCTTTTAATACACAGATCGCCACTGCGCTGAACGACTATTACAAAATAACGGAGCATTTTATAGCGTGGGATTCGATGGCTACGGGTACGGCAACCAATGCTTTAATCAGGGATTTGGAGAATACGGTTTTAGATGAATTAAAAAGGGACACCGCTATTTATCTCACCGCGCAAAGCTTTATTGACAACGCTAAAGCCAATGCACAAACGATGGCTGCTGAAAAAGGTATCCGGCAGCAACGGGAAGCCTTTAATTCATTAACCGATAATCTCTACCAGTTTTTAAACACGGTTAAATACGACCGGGAGAAGCTCTACTTACAGGAATGCCCGATGGCATTTGATGATACAAAAGCGGGTCAATGGCTTAGTCAGCAAGATTCCATTCGTAACCCGTATCTAGGCCTACACGACCCGCAATACGGCCGTGGTATGTTGCGCTGTGGCGAAACGAAAACAACAATTAATCACACCGGAGTCCAATAACGATGAAGATCATTGTACATTTCTTACTCATTATTAGTGCGTCCTTCTGTTCGGTAACAGCCTTCGCCCAGTCGAAGTTTACCATTAATGGCTACATAAGAGACAGCATTACCGGCGAGACAGTGATAGGTGCAACAGTAACGGTGAGCGGAAAGGCTGTTGGTAGTAACCAATATGGTTTTTATTCGATTACGCTTGATTCGAGCGACTATGATCTTTCGGTTTCCCATGTATCCTACCTTACCCAAACGACAAAAATTTCCCTTGGACAAAATTTACAACAAACCTTTTTTTTGTTACCAAAATCTGCTGCCTTAAACGAAGTTGTTGTTTATAGTCGCAGGCGGGATGTAAACGTGCGAAATGCCCAGATGGGACAGATCGATTTATCGATGAACCAAATAAAAAACATACCTGCCTTTTTAGGCGAAGTGGATATACTAAAAGCGATCCAATTACTACCCGGTGTTCGCAATGGTGGCGAAGGCAACGCCGGTTTTTATGTGAGAGGAGGTGGGCCTGATCAGAACCTGATTTTACTGGATGATGCAGTGGTTTATAACACAGGACACTTGTTTGGTTTCTTTTCCATTTTTAACTCAGATGCCATAAAAAATACCTCGCTCATAAAAGGAGGCATGCCGGCACAATACGGGGGTAGGCTTTCATCGGTGCTGGATGTGCAAATGAAAGATGGCAACAGTAATAAGTTTGTAACGGAAGGGGGTATTGGTTTGATCGCTTCGCGTTTTTCCGTACAGGGCCCCATTAAAAAGGATAAAGCCTCTTTTATGGTGTCGGCGCGAAGAACTTATATTGACGCGTTGGTGAAACCGTTTATTAAAAAAGAAAGCAATTTTTATGGTTCTGGCTATTATTTCTACGATTTGAATGCAAAGATCAATTACCGCTTTTCGGATAAGGACAAGATCTTTCTAAGCGGGTATTTTGGCCGCGATGTATTTGCCTTTAACAATGCAAAACTTTCTTTCCGGGCAGATATCCCCTGGGGGAATTCGACCGGTACGCTGCGATGGAATCATGTATTTAACCGCAAGCTTTTTGCTAATACTACTGTTGTTTAC
>DASQMG010000423.1:0-3285 GCA_035645595.1 Flavisolibacter sp.
AAAGACGGCTTGTAATCGGTATTTGGCGACCTGGTTTCTACGGGCGGTGTAGCAGTATCCCTGTTCAGGGCAGAACTGTTGCTGCTATTACTTGCTCCGCAGGCAATTAATGTCGTATTGATAATCAGGAGAGGGAAGAACTGTTTATACATCATTATTTTATTAAATTATGAAAGGGGTGAGGGGAAGACCGTTACTAAGCACCGATACGCAAGTAGGTTATACAGAATTTATACCACACTCGTTAACGTTTAATCACTTTATAACTGTATTACAATCGACCCGTGAAAATGTTAAGTACTACTTCTGCTTTTGCTACAATAGTTCGTATCACCTTAATTTACGAATGGTAAAGTTGATTTTGACCGTTTAAAAGAGATGGCAACGATGGTAATCATAGTGACGACATAATTGAGTCGATGAATCGAACAGAATTTGTTATAAAGTCAATGTTCGATCTTTACTAAACTTGCCGCTATAAATTTTAATAGAGAATGTATTAGTTACAGAACCATCCTGGAAAAACGAGTTAGGCAACTTATTTTGACATCGACCAAAAGCACCCATTGTTATCTTCGATGTGCGTTCAGTATCCTTTAGCATTTACGAATGGATAAATAAGTTGTTTTAATTAGGCAGGTAATGCAGTAAATCATGTTTGATACAATAAAAACTTACTATCAAAGACTAGTGCCCAATCTGCATGCAGAAGAGTGGAAAGCGTTAGAGCAAAGGCTTACCATACAACAGTTAAAAAAAGGCGATTGCCTCAGTCACCAGGGCGACATATGCCGCCAGGTAAGTTTTATAAATAAAGGGCTGGTACGCCTGTTTTATGTAGTAGATGGTAAGGAAATATGCACGGGCTTTGTGAATGAGAACGAATACATTTCTCAATACGACAGCTTTTTAACACAGCAACCCTCAGCAGGAAATATTGATGCCCTGGAGGACTGCGAACTGATTAATCTTTCTTATGATGCTATGCAGCTGCTTTATAAAACCCATCCTGTTTTTGAAACGGTCGGAAGAAAAATCGCGGAAATGCTTTTTATTATGGTCACTTCCCAAACAACAAACCTTTTAACACTCACCCCCGAAGAGCGTTACAGCTCGATAATTAAATATGAGCCATTTATTATACAACGGGTACCGCAATATATGATCGCTTCTTATATTGGTATTACACCGGAACACCTTAGCCGTTTGCGTAGAAAAATTTCAAGTAAGCCGTAGCTTTAAACAATGCAACAAATCCGGGCTTATCTTTCTGCAATAACGCCAGTTTCAGATGGTGACTGGGAAAAAATTAGCAGCCACCTGAAGATTTTGTCAATCCCTAAGAATAGCGTGTTACTAAAAGAAGGACAAGTGTGCAACGATGTATATTTTGTTGTAAAAGGTTTAGTGCGGTTGTATGTGGTGGCCGACGGTAAACAAATATGCAGGCAATTCTTTTTTGAAAACAGCTTTGTTTCGGCATATGACAGCTTTCTTAGCAAACAACCTTCGAAGACTTCAGCCGATGTGCTGGAAGACACAACATTATACTATTTCAATCATGCCGACATACAATATTTCTATGAGCAGATTCCAACGTTCCAGTTAATAGGACGTGTGCTTGCTGAAAATATGTTCATCAAAATTTCAGAAAGGGTAAACTCATTTTTAACCGAAAGCCCGGAACTGCGCTATACACAGTTGGTAACAAACCGGCCAAAAGTTTTACAACGTATACCACAGTATATGATTGCTTCTTACCTCGGAATAACGCCCGAGCATTTAAGTCGTATACGAAAAAAGATGGCCGGCAATAAAGCCTCCGGTTGATAATTGTTAAGAAATAATTACCTGTGTTTATCTTAACAAAAATCAACCGATAAAAAAATATTGCTGTTCAATTTTGATCCATCAAAAGCCAACAGCAATGAAAAAATTTCTCACTCTTACCTTTGTGCTCGCCGCCATTTTTACGCAGGCACAATCCCTTACACAAACAGTAAAGGGAACCATCACAGACAAAATAAGTGAAAAGCCGCTTGCCGGTGCCACAGTAGGTGTCGAGGGCACAAGCCTCACTGCACTAACCGATGTTAATGGTGTTTTTACAATTGCTTCTGTGCCTGTCGGCCGCGTTAAACTTGCTGTCTCTTTTATAGGATATGGCACCGTGTCTATCCCGGAGGTTTTGGTAACAGCCGGCAAAGAAGTCGTTATTGATATCTCGCTGGAGCAAAGCATCGCCTCAATGAATGAAATAGTGATTAAGGCTGCAAAAACAAAAAAGGGCGCAGTAAGTAATGAGTATGCGGGTAGCAGTTCCCGCAGTTTTAGCATTGAAGAAATCACCCGTTATGCAGGTGGCCGCAATGATCCAAGTAAGCTGGTTAGCAATTTTGCAGGTGTAGTTTCTAATAACGATAGTCGAAACGATATTGTGGTGCGGGGTAATTCTCCTGCGGGTGTGCTTTGGCGTATAGAAGGATTGCCATCGCCCAGTCCAAACCATTACGCCACACTTGGCACAACCGGTGGTCCCATATCTGCACTCAATACTAATGCTTTAAAAACTTCAGATTTTTATACCGGTGCTTTCCCCGCAGAATATGGCAATGCTACGGCTGCGGTATTTGATATTAATTTCCGGACCGGCAATACGGAGAAGCATGAACGCACCCTGCAACTGAATTTATTCAGTGGCTTGGAAGCTATGCTGGAAGGGCCGTTAGGTAAAAAGGGGAGCGGTGCTTCGTACCTTGTTGGTTACCGGTATTCTTTTGTGCAAATTGGTCAGTCGCTTGGTCTGAATGTCGGCACCGACGCTGTTCCCAAATACCAGGACTGGGTGTACAATATTCAGTTCGGCAAATCAAAGGCCGGACGATTTTCGCTTTTTGGAATGGGTGGGATAAGCAGTATAGATTTTATCGGGGCTGAAATTGATACGACCGACTTTTACAGTCGTAAAGACCAGGATGCCTACAGCAAAAATAATTTTTACCTGTTTGGAGCAAAGCATACTATTGATATTGGAAAGAAGTCCTACTGGCGCACGGTTGTCTCATACAGCAATACAAAAACGCAGTTTGATAACTACCAATATCCATTACCCATACCGCCCTATAAAAACCGCTGGTTGATAACCGATGTGGATGACAGGCAAAACGTTTTGCGCTTTTCCTCTTTCATTAATGTAAAAAGCTCCGTAAAGTTTTCATGGCGGGCCGGGATAACAGGGGAGAACTTTGGCTTAAAAACAACGGTGAGGGACAGGGAAGGCCAACC
>DASQMG010000424.1:0-2165 GCA_035645595.1 Flavisolibacter sp.
AATTGCTGCCATCGGTACTCCTTTCAATTTCAAAATTCTTTGTATTGATCTCGGAAAGGGTAGCCCAGTTTATAATTGCGGTATTTCCGGAAAGCTTCACCGTAAACGCAAGGCCGGTAACTGGTAATATAATTCCGCTGCTTCCCTCGCTTTCATTATTGGCCTTATCCAATGAGTTCACTACAAAATAGCTGTTGGTCACTTCGGCCAAAGGCAGACCTAACTTATTGCCATACACAACAGCGTACAGTTTTTTGCTATCATTAATATGTGTAGCCGCTTCTGCCATATTCATGAACCGATAGACTGCATATTTTTTCGGCAGGTCACCATCTGCTCCGGGGGCAGGGGTATCCCACCGCAGTGTATCGCCTTCTCTTCTTAGGTTTAGTGGTGCATTAGGACAAACAGCATCTTTCCAAGGCATAGCCGGTGTTAAAGATTTATATCGGAAACTATTCGTTTGCAGCGCCGTTCTGATGCCTTTTACATTCGTCATTATCTGCTTTGTGCTAAACAAGATCTGGCCTTTCACCTGCTCACGGTTTTGATCCCTGTTCAATGCTATCTGTGCTTCAATTTCGGAAGCTGCCCAGTTGTTGGCGTCGCTCATTTTATAAAGTGCCAGACCCGGGTATACATATCGGTTATACGTTACTCCCTGGTCGTTCCACCATTTGGATAAGGCATTATAATCCTGCGGCCCGGTAATTTTCCAGTAAAGCTGTGGCGCTATATAATCTACTTTACCCGCCTGCATCCACGCTATAGGATCGCAATACATATCGTTGTAAGAAGAACTGCCTATGATGCCGGGAGGTGTTCCGCTTTTCCAGATACCAAACGGACTTACACCAAATATGACATTGCGGTTGTTGGCAGCATTTATCACGCTTAAAGTGTCGTACACTTTTGCAATAAGCTGGTTGACATTATTGCGTCTCCAGTCTTGAATGGTAGCAATGCCACCGGGGTTATTAGCTGTATAAGTCGTGTTATCCTGCGTTCCCATGCCGGAAGGGTAGAAGTAATCATCGAAATGAATTCCATCTACATCATACCGGGTGGCTATGTCGGCAATTACCTGCGTTACATAAGTCCGCACTTCAGGCAAGCCCGGGTTCAGCATGGTTAATGTGCCTGAGACAAATGTCCAGTCGGGGTGAAGTATGGCTACATGATTAGGGGCCAATGTAGGTGTGCTTTGCTTGGCACGATATGGATTTAGCCAGGCATGCAATTCCATCCCTCTCGCATGCGCTTCGGTAATGGCGAAAGCCAAAGGATCCCATAACGGGCTTGGCGCTGTGCCTTGTGCATTGGTTAGCCAGTACGACCACGGTTCAATGCCGGATGCATATAAGGCATCAGCCTCGGGCCTTACCTGCAGGTAAACGGTATTGATACCGGTAGCAGCAAGTGTATTTAGAATATTTACTAATTCGGCTTGCTGCTGTGCTGTTGTTAATGTGCGGGATGATGGCCAGTCGATGTTGGAAACAGTAGAAACCCATGCTCCCCTGAGGTCACGCTTTGGGTGTAGATCCTCAACTTCCGGTGCTGAAGGATTACAGGTGATCGGCGCAACTACCGTAATAGAAACGGTGGCATTGTTGGAGAACTGCCCACCCGTATTTTGCACCCGGTATTGATACGTATCGTTACCGGTGAAGCCAGCATTGGAAGTATAAGTTACATTCCCTTTTGTGTCGGTTGATACAGTACCGTTCGCAGGGTTCATTACTATGGTAAGCGTAGCAGAATCTATTGCCACGCCATTGTTATAATCATTCGACAGTACATTGATACGTTTTGCAGCACCCGTTTGGGTAGTAGCTGCATCTTCGTTGGCAGTTGGGATAGATACCACCGGCACATCAAAATAGCTTAAAGCCTTACCCATAAAAGCAGTGATAGAAGTATCGGCTGCGGTTTCTAACGTAAATGAAAGAAAGACGAGTGCACCAGGCACTGTACCCGTACCAAATGTGCCTTTGTATCCCACGCCACCTTTGTTGGGGGCCACATTATAATTTAAGATTGCGGTTGCGCCGGTTACAGGATTTATGGCATCAGGAAAATCTTCCGGGTACGTAATTCCAAATGGAATGTTCAGGCCCTCAAATGGAGTGCCGGCGATACCTGTAGCAGGTGTGTAGGTAGCA
>DASQMG010000425.1:0-1845 GCA_035645595.1 Flavisolibacter sp.
TGCCCTTCCTTCATTAACCTGGCTGTTCGCCAGGAGCTAAACAGAATCACTTCGCTTTCTTACTTGCCGCACTACCTTTTTTCGACGCTGCTTTTTTCTGGTCACCCTGGTCGCCATAGCCCGGCTTCACTTCTTTCTTCGCTGCCCGCTTTTTATCCTGGCTTAACGATTTGCCTACATCATCGCTTTCTTTAATCTGGCCTTTTTCGTTTCGGCGTATATAACGCTTGTCGTTGTTGGGTGCAATGGTTTCCCGCTTAGCGGAAGCTTTCTTGCTGGTTGCTTTAGCCATAAAATTTCTTTCTATAACTCCTTTCAATTTTCATGCAAATTGCAAAACAGTTTATACACACCTGTGCATTACGTGTAGTTGTAGACATGTTTGCATAACCGAAATGAGCATTGTCCTTCACCTCCAGCTATTGTTGTATAAAAATGATGAGAGGAAAGAGGACCGGCTACTAACAGATAGTATGTTTCATCAAGGCTATTCAGGAAGAAGCCGCAGGACCTGCAGCTACCCATTCCCGTTCTTCTTCCCCTACAGTTTTTGGTAATAGCCTGATCGATCCAGCTCTTGCTGCCCTTGCTGGCGTCCGTGCCAAAGAAAGAAACGACAAATGAAACCAACGCTGGCAGGGACGCCCACAAGGGCGTTGTACATAAATGAAATCCCTTTTATGTCCACGCATTAAATTAGCCTTTCCAAAGCCTCGACTTCTGGAATACTCTTCGTAACGGCTTAACCCTCAACTATTAAATACCCATGCTGAGTTATGGAATAACTGTAAACCACTTATGCAAAATTTACTAACCTTTATGTATGAGCCTATTTATAGGGTCTTCCGGTTTTAATAACAGCACAGGCTTCGTAAAAAAGAAGAACGGTATAAAGAACTAAGACCCAAAAGCCTCGTTATGCAAAAACAATAACATGCAAATCCTTATCTGGCTTCTATCGCTTTCGTTTATATCTACTCCACCTGCGCGGCTTACCGTGATCGACACGAACCTGGTACAGCCGGTAACCGAAGAAAAGGATTTTACGGTGGACAGCTATTTTAAAAGAAAGTTTCCTATCAATTCTGTTGATCTGAAACCGGTGATAGCAGCTGCAGAAAAAGCATCCAAACTACTCGACAGCAAAAAAGTTTTTACTTCCGATACCTTATTGCAAGGTGGAACCACTTTTATCATCACTTCAAATAATGATCAGTATAAAACGATCACAGTAAGGCTGATCACTGTGCTGGAAGAAAGCCGTGTCAGCTTTTCTTTTAATTTACTAACGGAAGAAGGGGACAGAAGGAAAGCACAGCGAAAGTTAGCGGATTTTGGCGCTTACCTGCAACAGTGAACTTGTAGCGATATAGTGATTTTAAAACCGCGATACACATTTCTTTCCTGCCATCGCTGTTGATTACGTCCCGGCCACGAAGATGTTGCCGTCTTTTTCATTACCCCGGATTCAGACTGCTCAATTGCATTACCGAACGTACAAGAGTGCGACGCAACGAAAGTTTACTGGTTGCACCTCAGCATAGTTCATAAATAAAATCATTTCCTGTTCACGCCTCAAATAGTATCCGTAGTGGAGTTGTTCAGGCAATTGACCAAGCATCTCCCTTACCGTAGTTAAGTAAAAAATAATAGCAGAAGCATCTACACCTTACTATTATTTATTATTTTAAAAAGATCCGTTCGCCTGTCTATCAGGTTCCTGACGGCGCCAAAACTGTGGAGTTCCTTTAACAGGTCTACGTCAACATCGGCAATCAGTGTTGTTTCGGTATTAGGTGTTGCTTCTGCTTTAATTCCATTTGTAGGAAAAGCAAAATCAGAAGG
>DASQMG010000426.1:0-11414 GCA_035645595.1 Flavisolibacter sp.
TAATCATTCACTTTATTCAAACTATACCAGTTACAGACAAATCGGAACCGATTCTATAGAAATAACAAACGGAGGCAGCAATAACCGGTTTAATAAATATTCTTTTGAAAACGGAAAGCTGACTATTTTATATACCTGTAGGGAAGGGTGTGGCGACAGGTTTACAAGGCAGTAGTTTGAAATTGTGTAAAGGAGTCTCGATTCCAATTAGTTTTATTTTAGAAAGGGCTTTATTGCCCTTTTTTTATTTACCACCGCTTTGAGTGAGAACATTCACCTTTTTCAGCGATAGATAATGATGTTGCTGTAAGCCAGTTTTGCGTTGCCATTTTTAAAACAATTACTCCAATCTTAAACGCAAAAAAATGAAACAAAAATTTTTAGTGATGTTGTTGGCAGGCGCTCTTGCCGGCTTCTCATCCAAAGCACAAAATGCCGGTGATGTAATAATTGATGCAGGTGATTTTAAAGCAATTTCCGTTGCCAGTAACATGGATGTAGTGCTGCTGGCCAACAGCGGAAATCCTCCGGGTTTATCAATAAGTAAACAGGCAGCCGCCGAACTGGATATTACAATGGCAGGTGAAACACTAAAGCTGGAGCCTAAGCATTGGTCAAAAAAAGCAAAGGTTTACATCAGAGTTCAGTATCTGAAAAAGCTTACCATTGGTGAAAGTACCGTGGTACGTATTGATGGTATAATCACTACCCCGCAGCTTGAGCTTTTCATAGATGCTGAATCTAAGGTTTACTTTAAAACTATTGGTAAAGTGAATGTTCACTCCCCTGGCGACAACGACGTAACGATTCAACCAGTAACAGGTAATACGAGCGTGGTAAGAGCTTTTTAAAGTAGAACCCGTACTATAATAAAAAGTCTCCGTAACGGAGACTTTTTACTTACACATCCCCACTTTAAGGGAGGACAACCACAGCTTTGGTACTACCGAACCCGCTTTCTACAATTCATTTTTGCTCTCTCAACAATTTATAACCACAAATAATTAATCACAGTAAAATTTTATTAAAATGAAAAAAGTATTCCTTCTTTTCACCACAATCTCCATCACTTTTTTATTTAGTTGCAGTAAAGATGACGACAATAAATATGAGCAACCTGCACCACAGGCAACGGTAGTAAAAGCCTCGGGGGATTTAACTGCAGCACTCACAGAATTTCGTAAAATCCTTGGCGATAGCCTGAATGTCGTTCCAGGCAAAACTTCCGGCCGCAGAGAAGTAAACTGGGAGGGTGTAACACCTGCCATCAACAACAGTGATGCTTTCCCGTTTGACTTTTTTAATGCTACAGACCCTTTGATTGCTGCCGGCCGAAAACGCGGATTGCTTTATGTAAATGATGGCACTACGTTTCGTGTTGACAGCTCTGACTTTGCCGGCATTGATGCCTCATATGCAGCACAGTTCAATGCTTTTAGCGGTAAGCGAACTTTCAGTGGAGCTAACAGTAATGTAACACAGGTTACTTTTCAAATTGCCGGGCAAACAACACCGGCTGTAATCAAAGGGTTTGGCGTTGTATTTTCCGATGTGGATGATGCAGGTTCTACCACACTTGAATTTTTTAGCGGTACAAAAAGCCTTGGTGTATTCACCGCACCGGTGGCAGGCGGTACTTCTTTTTCTTTCCTTGGTGTGTTTTTCCCTAATCAAACAGTTACCCGTGTAAAAATTACAGCAGGCAATGCAAAGCTGGCCGCCGGCGTAAAAGACATCAGCGATGGAGGCATTAAAGACCTGGTGGTAATGGATGACTTTTTTTATAATGAACCCGCTACGCAGTAATGCAATAGACAGGCAATGTGCGACAGGCAACCAGCAAGTCAGGAAACAGCAACCACTACCTACCCAGAGAAAAAAGTGGTTAAACGAAATCCTGCCTGCTAATTGCCTGTTGTGCTTTATAGATAGTATCCCCACATTTGGTGATTGATTAAAAAGGCTGACAGGTTCACTTTTGCATCTACAAATCAATGATATGAAAGGTATCTTTCTTCTTGGCCATTTTTTTTGTATCCTCTTTTTGTTTTCCTGTAAAAAAGAAAAGGAGGCAAAAAATGAAGTAACCATTTATAAAGCGTCGGGCGACATTTCTACGGAAATCAACAGATTCAGAAACAGCGTGGGCAATCTCAATACTACCCCCGGCGCTGTTGGCGGAAGGAGGGAAATAAACTGGGATGGCGTGCCTGATAGTATGCTAAACAAAGCTCTGCCCACTGATTTTTTTAATACGGTGGGTAATAATATACCGGCCTCGCGTCAGCGGGGGCTGGTTTATGATGATGGTGAGTTCCAGGTAAGCGCTACAAATTTTGTTCATCTGAATAATGAAGCTGCTACGGAGTTCAGTTCTTTTAGTGGCAATAAATCCTTTGCAAATATTAGCAGGCTTGATTGGCCGGTTGGCTTCCGGGTGGCAGGCGAAACAACACCTGCCACGGTGACCGCGTTCGGTATGGTATTCTCTGATGTTGATTTGGAAGGCTCTGTTGCGTTAGCTTTTTTTGACGGCGAAAAAAGCCTTGGAAAATTTTTTGTACCTCCGCATGATGCCAATAGTAGCTTCTCTTTTTTAGGTGTAAAGTTTTATAACAGTAAAATCACCAAAGTAAAAGTGAGCCATCAGGGGAAACTAAGCGATGGCCAAAAAGATATTTCGCAAGGCGGTGTGGCCGACCTGGTGGTAGTTGATGACTTGATTTATAGTGAGCCGGTCAAACAATAAAAATACCATTCAGCTAATTGGATTTTTATAAGCCTGTGCATCCCGTAACTTCCAGTTGCGGGATTTTGTTTAGCTTAGTTAACACCGCTTTTATGCGAGCAGTACTGCTTATTATATTCTTTATTACAAGTTTTGCACAGGCACAGCTACCTTCTTTGTTTTTTGAAAAGATCACGGTGCAAAATGGTCTATCGCATAATAAGGTTAACTGCATACTGCAGGATAACAGAGGCTTTGTATGGTTAGGCACCGATGATGGATTAAACCGGTACGACGGAAAAGCCTTTCTCCAGTTTCGACACCGGCCTAACGATACAACTACCATTTCGGGAAACATCGTTACCGACCTTATAGAAGATAAGGAGGGCAGATTATGGATTGCAACGGCCGATGGGGGACTAAGCCGATATGATTTTCGCCTACCCCCGCGTCAACAGTTTAAGCAATATAAACACGTGCCGGGCAATGCAGCTTCTATACCCATTAATAACATTACCGCCTTGCTTGAAGACAGTCTGCATTTTTTATGGCTGGGTACCAGCGGCCGTTCGGTGTTGCGTTTCAATAAAGTCACAGAACATTTTGATGACATTACGAAAAGTGCAAAGACAATTCTCGATTTATGTCTTGATAAAGAAGGTATAATACACGTAGGCCGGCAAGGTGGCGGCATTATGAAAATAAACCCCTTCACCCTTTCTTACTCGGAAGACCAGCGGTATAACGATTTGTATGCAAAGCTTCCGCATGTTACTGTTACAGCGTTATTTAGGGATAGCCGGAACAATATATGGTTTGGTTCCTGGGATAAAGTAGTATATAAGCAAAATAGTGTTTCCGGCAAGGAAGAAGTGTTTCAAAACAACCGTAGCTTTTCTTTTCAGAACGATGAGATTTTATCTTTTACAGAAGACAAACAGGGCAGGATTTGGATGGGCGGGAAGGATAAAGGACTGCACGTTTATGATAAAAACGCAGATAGATTTTACAACTATCAATATGACCCCTCGAAAGAAGGTTCTGTTTCCGATAATCGAATCAACTGCATTTTTATAGATAGACAGGAGCGGATCTGGATGGGAACCAACCGGGGTATTTGCATCACAAATCCGGGCAAACAGCAATTTGTGCAACAGTTTTTAAAAACCAATGCAGCTTCTGCTATAACCATTTACGATTTTTTTGAAGATGAAAAAAAGACGTTATGGATTGGAACCAGTGAAGGAATTTTTACCAGGGGGCCGGGCGGAACCACGGAGCAACGGGGAATATTTTACAAGGGCGTTCCACTGCATGTAACTTGTTTTTTTAAGGATGATGAGGGAAGTTTTTATGTAGGAACGAACTATTCGCTTTTTAAATACAACGCTGCAACCAACACGGTTTTCTTGCTGCCCAATACTGAAAAAGATGGTGTGATGAACCACATCATCGAGTCAAGAGTTGTGTCTATACTAAAAGATTCAATTGAGGGTAGGCCGGTGTTGCTCACTTTACCTTACGGTCATTTCCTGGCGTATTACGATTTTGAAGAGCAGCGGTGGATATCCAGGTTAGATAGTTCAAATATCGTTAAGCGGTTCAATATAAAAGATAACCTGATCCGCAAATTTTACAAAACAGGAGCCGGGCAGGTTTGGATGGCAACAGGCCGGGAAGGGCTCGGACTTTTTACGAATAAATCTTTGCCTAAAGCTGCCTATTTTACTCATAACCCGGCCGATGTTTATTCAATAGCCAGTAATAATGTTTTTGATATAGCCGAAGATGGGAATGGTAACTTATGGGTGAGCACTTATGGCGGCGGGCTTCACCACTTTGACGTAAAAAGAAAACAGTTCAAACAAATTGCCGCCTCTAATAATTTGATCGAAGGCATACAGGCTGACCATCACCAAAACGTTTGGATGATCAGTAACGGGCACTTGCACAAATACGATCCGTCAAGAGAAACTTACACCACATATGACCTGCCCGACCTGGAAAAAACAGGGGGCGTAAAAGGAAAGATTTTTAAAGACAGCAAAGGGAAACTCTATGTAGCTGGTGCTAATTATTTTATCTCGTTTCATCCTGATTCTATTACCGGTACGAGGGTAACCCCTAAAGTTTTTTTAACCGATTTCCAGATCTTCAATCAGTCGTTCAGCCATCTCTTAGCGCAAGAAGATCCCATCACCTTAAATTACAAAGACAACTATTTTGCGTTTGAATTTGCGGCGCCTCATTTTTCATCTGCCGATAATGTTCGCTACTCTTACCAGCTTGAAGGGTTTGACAAGGGTTGGGTAGATGCCGGAGAACGAAATTATGTGAGCTACTCTAATCTTGAGGGCGGTGATTATATTTTTAAAGTTCGTGTGACGGCTTCGCCGGGAAGCTGGGGTAGAGAATATACTTCTGTCAAGCTAACTATTATTCCCCCTTACTGGAAGCGGGCCTGGTTCTTTGTTGTTTGTGCCACAGTTTTATTACTGGCTGTGTATGGCATTTATCGTTACCGCATTAATGAGTTGCTAAAGCGGCAGGGGATACGCAACAAGATTGCACAGGATTTGCACGATAATGTGGGTTCTACCCTTAGTAGCATTTCTGTTTATAGCCAGGTAGCAAAGATTTATCACCAGCAGGATAAACAAACCGATTTGCAGGCAACACTGGAAAAGATCAGTTCAACTTCCAGCGAAATGATTTCTGAGTTAAACGATACAGTGTGGGCCATCAATCCCCGCAACGATAACATGGAAGTTATTCTGCAACGAATGGAATCGCTGGCTAAACCCCTGCTGGCTTCGCAGGGAATTCAATTTCTTTTTAGTCACGACAGGCAGGTATGCGCTGTTAACCTTGATATGGAAAAACGCAAGAACTTCTACCTTATTTATAAAGAAGCAGTGAACAATGTATTGAAGTATGCCGGTTGTAAAAACCTTTCTGTTTCCATCGGTCAAAAAGGCAACTCCATTATCATGAAAATAAAGGATGATGGAAAAGGTTTTGATCTCAAAAGAACTTCTGAAGGCTACAAGTCATCCGATGTTTTTGGCGGCGGAAACGGGCTGAAAAACATGCAATATCGTGCAAAAGAGATGAAAGGGCAATTGCTTATTGAAACAACTCCCGGGAAAGGCAGCACCATTGAACTCCGTTTCCCTATCACCTGATTTGGGGATAGGAAGGAACAGTAACATGTCCCAAATTTGTATATACATGAATTTACGTATTGCCATATTCGACGACAACAAAAACATCAGGGAAAGTATCAGTCTTTTATTAAGAACAGTCCCCAACTTTCAGGTAGTAGGCACCTTTTCCCACGTGCTGGATTGCGTAGACGATGTGAAAGAATGCAACCCCGATATTATTTTAATGGATATTGAAATGCCCGGAATGACTGGCATAGAAGCCGTAAAAGTCATCAAGGGGCAACTTCCGCATGTACAAATTTTGATGCAAACCGTGTTTGAGGATGATGACCGTGTGTTCGATTCTATTTGTGCCGGTGCATCAGGGTACATTTTAAAAAATCATTTGAATACAAAGCTGATAGATGCTATTAAAGAGCTACAATTTGGTGGTTCTCCCATGTCGCCAAGTATTGCCCGCAAGGTGCTGAATAAAATGCAATCCGTATCCTCTGCCATCAAGCCCGAAGAAGCGCCGGACTACCATCTTACACCACGGGAAAAAGAAGTGCTTTCCTGTTTGGTAAATGGCCTCAGTTATAAAATGATTGCTGCTGATTTGTATATCAGCTACGAAACCGTACGCAGTCATGTTAAAAAGATTTACGAAAAGCTCCATGTGGCCTCACTCACAGAGGTGGTAGCTAAGGCAATTAATCAAAGGATTGTGTAAATGGTAGCCACACCTGGTTATTACAGCAAGTCAATAAATAGCTTTGCGCTTCTCACCGGCAGGTATCCCTCACGGGAATACATAACAATCACCACTCCCTATTTCGGTGATACTTCTGCCACTTTCGGTTATTGAAAAGCTTTTTGTATTAGTTGATGTTTACATCAAAAAATACAATGAAAAATTTTTCCTTATTTATCACCGTTCTGTGGCTTCCTTTTTTAAGTTTTGCACAAATAGCCAACCAGCCAATTAAGTTGGAGTATCATCAACTCGTCGTACAAGGTTTGGGCGATGAGAGCATTTTCGTTCCGCAAGTATATCCGGTGCGGGTAAAAAAACTTGAACTGGAAGAAGGCAAAAGTTTAGAATATGCCGAAAGAGGCTCTACCTGTGGCACACCTGTAATTTTCCTTCATGGTCTTTCTGACTCATGGCATTCATTTGAAAAAATATTGCCATTGCTGCCCGATACCTATCATGCTTTTGCCATCTCGCAAAGAGGTCATGGCGGATCTTCCAGAGATTTTCAAAGCTTCCGGCCAAAAGATTTTGCCACTGATGTAGCCGTATTTATGCAGAAGCTAAGCATTCCCTCTGCCGTTATTATAGGCCATTCAATGGGTGGTGTAATTGCGCAGCAATTTGCGCTCGACTATCCCGAACTAGTAAAAGCACTGGTGATTGCAGACTCTGATGCTTCATGGAAAGACAACCCCGGCGTACCTGAATTATATGAAATGGCGATGCAGTTAAAAGACCCTATGGATAAAGAATTTATGGATGCGTTTCAAAAGAGCACCATTGTAAAACCTATTGATTCTGTTTATTACAATACCCTGCTTCAAGAAAGTTTGGGGGTACCCGCAAAAGTATTTAAAAGTGCGCTGAAAGAAATGATTGCCATTGATTTTCTACCCCAACTTCACAAGGTAGATGGCCCCGTGCTTTTGCTTTGGGGCGATAAGGATGGTGTGTGCCGGCTATCCGACCAGCAAAAAATGCTGGCCGCTTTTAAAGATGCGAAACTGAGTGTTTATCCGGGTACAGGCCATGCCTTGCATTGGGAAGAACCGCAACGTTTTATACAGAGCCTCGTTGAGTTTTTAAAACAAATAAATTATTAAAGATGAAAAAACTGTTTAGAACGCTTGTTGCCTGGTTCTGCTATCCACAGCCCGACTTTAGCGACCTTGATTTAGAAGAAGAGATTTTATAGCTGCTACCTGATTTCATTTATTTAAAGAACACAGAGCAATGCTTCTGTGTTCTTTGTTTATAGCTTATCCGCCATTGATTTTCTTACTCGTTCCAGGCGCTACTCCCCACTTTCGGGGAAAGCATCACCATCATTCGGGGATTTACTTTCTCTAACCTGAAACCCAATTTTGTCTTTCAATTTTAAAGCAAACTATCATGAAACCAGATCTAAAACTATTTGCCGTAGCAGGGCTGATGCTCTCCCTGGTTATTATGGCCTGCAACAAAAACAGTAATCCCCAGGGCCCAGACCCAGGCCAGTCGAATGACGTTATTTTAAAATGGAATGAAGTGGCGTACGAAGCCTTTGGAGGTTCTTCATACCAACATTCTTTGATGGCCGCCCGTATTAACGCCATGATGCACCTTGCCGTGCACGATGCAGTTAATGGCGTTGAAGAAAGGTACAGCCGCTATGCTTTCTACGGTAAAGATGTGAAAGCCAATGTTATAGCTTCTGCGGCATCGGCAGCTCATGCTATACTGCTCAACGAGATGCCGGAGCGCAAAGGCTTTATTGATTCAGCATTAATGCAATCGTTAAGTGCTATTGAAGAAGGGGATGAAAAAAACCGTGGAATTGTTTTGGGTAAAGCCGCAGCGCAAGCCCTATTAGATAAGCGGGCGAATGATGGTTCGGCCGGTGAGCTTTTTAGACAAATACCACCCTCCGACCAACCTGGTGTTTACCAGCCGGTGCCACCGTTTAATATTTTATTTGCACCTCATTGGGAAAACGTAAAATTATTTTCGTTGAACACAAAAGACCAGTTTCGTTCAGCCCCTCATCCTGCAACAAACAGTGCAGCCTATGCTAAAGATTTTAACGAGGTAAAAGAGATAGGTAAGATAAACAGTACAACCCGCACCCAGGAACAAACGGCTTATGCAAAATTCTGGTACGAGTTTTCTGAGGCAGGGTGGAACCGTGCTGCCAGGATTGTTGCGCTTTCTAAAAAATTAAACTTGGTGGAAACAGCACGGTTAATGGCATTGGTAGATATGGCTATTGCCGATGCATACATTGCCGGCTGGGATGCAAAGATTCATTATAACTTTTGGCGGCCTTATACAGCAGTACGCAAGGCTGCTATTGATAACAATAATGCAACTACTGAGGATGCACAGTGGGAACCTTCAGAACCAACGCCGCCGGTGCAGGACTATCCTTCTACACACAGTGCATTAGGCAATGCTGCAGCCACCGTATTGGCCAGCTTACTAGGAGATAATACCACATTTACCATGACCTCACCAACAGCTTTTCCTGCCGGTACGTCAAGAAGCTTTACTTCATTTAGCCAGGCTGCCAATGAGAACGCGGAGTCAAGAGTAATGGCAGGCATTCACTTTCGGTTTTCGTGCGTTGCCGGCCAGGAGTTAGGAAATAAAATTGGCAGGTGGACGGTGGAAAATCACCTGAAGCCATTGCAATAAATAGTAAGGGTGCCACTTATTAAATCATCAAGTGTTGCTGTTAAGCCAGTAGCACTCACAACTTCATTGAACCAACTATTCAATTAAAATGGTGTTATGAGAACAAGTTCAATAAATATTGCTGGGCATGAATTAGCAGAGATCAGTCGTTGGAAAGATTGCTATGACTGTTGCCCGCCTGCGCAATTAAAAGCAATGGGCGCAACGTATAAAAAGATGGGCCCCTTTTACTGCTTTGTACTTCCAGCGCATGATATCCTGGCTTTCAACAGGGCTATTTGTTTTACATCAGAACTTTTTACCGCCACTGTGTTACAGGAAGTCAAAGCTTATTACCGCTCGCTGGGAGTAAAAAGGTTTATAATTCAGGTGCCTTCTTTATCTGATATAGAAGTAACGGAAGCCATCCTGTTTAGCAACGATTTTTCCTATCACAATAAATGGATAAAGCTGGAAAGAACACTTGCTGTCATAAACCCACCTGTTGAGCATACGCTTTTCATCAGGGAAGCATTGGAAGAAGACAGAGATGTGGTAGCCTCGATTATCGCCTGTTCGTTCCATTTTGCGCACGATGTGGGTTACTTACTTAGCTCTCCTATTGGAAAAAAGGGCTGGCATTTTTTTATGGCCGCTAAAGGTGGCGCACCCATTTCAGTAAGCGGCTTACACATACATCGCAGCACCGCTGCTCTTACCATTGCAGCTACACCGCAGTATGCACAAGGCAATAAAGCGCAGCAAGCACAAATACATCATCGTATGCAAACAGCCATACAGCAAAACTGCTCTTTAGTTACTGTGGAAACAGGCGAAAGCAGGAATGAAAAACCAAACCGTTCTTATCAGAATATGATAAAAGGGGGGTTCCAGCCGGTGTATGAAAAAAGAAACTATATCACTTTTCTGAATTGAGTTTTTCCTATCAAATAGTCATTATTTCCTCACCATTAAAATTATAATTATGAATCTCCCGACTCCCTTGGATATTCTTCGTGATCCTGTGTCACAATATCTCATCGCCATTTACGTACTGCTGATTTTATGGGAGGCCATCTTCCCGGCAAGAGAGCTTATTGCCATTAAATACTGGAAAGTAAAAGGAATAGCGGTTTTCCTTTTTTATTTCTTTCTGTCCTCTTACCTGCCTTTGTTCATTAACCCATACCTGGAACCTTATCGCCTGGTTGACTTATCGTCAGTAGGCGTTTTTGGAGGCGCGGCCATTGGCATTTTGCTTTATGAGTTTGGTGTTTATGTATGGCATAGAGCAATGCACCGCTCCGATTTTTTATGGAAAATATTTCACCAGATGCACCACAGCGCCGAACGGCTGGATACATATGGGGCTTTCTTTTTCAGCCCAATGGATATGATTGGGTGGACAGTACTTTCCAGTATTTGTTTGACGCTGATTGTAGGCCTGGCCCCGGAGGCTATTGTAATTACATTATTGGTCACCAATTTTTTGAGCATTTTTCAACATGCCAACATTCATACACCAAGATGGCTTGGTTACATTGTACAGCGTCCCGAGAGCCATACCGAGCACCACGCTAAAAACATTCATGCAGGCAATTACTCCGATCTGCCCTTATTTGATATCCTGTTCGGCACGTTTAAAAATCCGAAAACCTACAGTCATGATACAGGTTTTTATCCCGGTGCTTCAAAGCGGGTGAGAGAGATGCTGTTGTTCAGAGACGTAAGTAAACCTGGGAAATGATTTTGCGTCAGTTTATTATATAGCAATAGTTCCATGCAGGCCTGGAACTATTGCTTATAGGTACGTTTTTATTCGTTGTATCTGGGTTAGTACGACTATTAAATCACCCATTCTATTTCTCCTACATTGAATCTTTCTTCAATCGCTCCCTGAACCACCAACTGTCCATGTGTAGTGACATCTGTTACTGTACCAGTAAAAACCCGGCCTTCTTTCCTGAATACCCCGGTTTCGCCCAACCTAAAAAGATTCTTCTTGTAAGTGTCTATTATTGTTTCGTCCGACTGATGCAAGGTATCAAAAGCATTTTCCAGAAAGGTGCAGAGTTCCTTTGCCAGTTGTACCGGCTCAAAATCTTTACCTGTAATTTGCTTAAGCGACACA
>DASQMG010000427.1:0-2878 GCA_035645595.1 Flavisolibacter sp.
TTTTTAAATGGAAGAACCTATTATACTGTTTCCTCCCTGGTTGAAGATTCAGCGCAACTATTTTTTGCACGAACCGGGGCCAATGATCCAGCCTTTAATCTTCGCCGGGAACCTTCTTATATTCTTCGCAAGAACGGACGCAATAAAACCTTTGCCAGTGTAATCGAGATCCACGGAAAGTTTGATCCTGTGGCGGAGTTCTCTACCAATTCTTATCCGTCTGTACAAAGCATTGTTTTAAAATATAACGATGAGGACTTTACGGTAGTGGAAGTACGGGTAGGAAAGGACCTGCTGACAATTGCCCAGGCAAATAAGGATGCGGGCACTAATAAAATCCACAACGTGACAGCAGGTGGTAAGGAGTTTCAGTGGACGGGACCCTTTACAGTGCTGTACAATAACAAGCAACTTTAAATTTATTTCTCATAAAAAGCAAAAGGAATGGAAGCCACAGAAACAAAAGTATTTATAGCTAACAAAGACATTGCGTGGGAACCGACTGCACCCGGCATGAAACGAAAGATCATGGCTTATGATGACCGCCTGATGATGGTGAAAGTTGAGTTTGAACAAGGTGGCATAGGTGCATTACACAGCCATCAGCACACGCAGATTACGCATGTGGAGAGTGGCGTATTTGAAGTAGAAATTAATGGTAAAAAGAAAGTGCTTAGCACCGGCGATGCTTTTTATGTTCCACCACATGCTGTTCATGGCGCCGTGTGCCTTGATGCCGGTGTGCTCATTGATGTCTTCAGCCCTATGCGGGAAGACTTTATACATCAAGATTAACAGTACTGCTTTTAAAGCTGCTATATGAAAGTAAAAGGAGTTCGCTGGTGGATTATAAGCCTGATAGGATTGGCCACAGTGATCAATTACATTGATCGCAGCGCTATCAACATCATGTGGCCCTATATCTATAAAGAATTTGGTATAGCTGATGCAAACAACAAAAATGCGCTGGCACTGATCACTACCTTCTTTATGGTTGCTTATGCCATCGGACAAACCGTAACCGGGAAAATGATGGATGCTATCGGCACACGATTAGGAATGGTGGTGTCCATTATTGGTTGGAGTATCTCTATTGCCTTGCACGCCGTAGCCCGTTCCCTGGTTTCTTTCAACATCTTTCGCGCCATGTTGGGTATCAGCGAAGCCGGCAATTGGCCAGGCGCTACAAAGAGCAATGCCGAATGGTTCCCGGCAAAAGAAAGGGCAATTGCCCAGGGTATTTTCGGTGCCGGCGCATCCCTTGGTTCGGTTGTTGCGGCCCCGGCCATTGCAGGTCTTTATCTTGCCTATGGTTGGCGAACTACATTTGTTTTAATTGCGGGATTAGGCCTTATCTGGATTGTACCGTGGCTAATAGTTAACAAGGCAACTCCGGATAAACATCCCTGGCTAACTGATAAAGAACGGGCTCATATTTTAGATAATACAACGGCTACTCAAACCGCTGCCGTTACACCTTATACCTGGCGTGAATTGCTGGACTTCAGAAAAACCTGGGGTATCCTGCTTTCGCGGTTTTTTATTGACCCTGTTTGGTGGATGTTTGTTACCTGGCTGCCATCATTTTTGAAAGATCAATTTCAATTCGATATTAAACAGGTTGGTGCCTTTGCATGGCTACCATACTTGTTTGCCGCTATCGGCGGGCTGCTTGGTGGGTTCTATTCATCATGGCGCGTTAAAAAAGGCGTAGAAGCTCCCAAAGCAAGAAAAGAAGCCATCACCATTGGCTGTTTATTAATGCTGGTGTCGCTGGCGTTAACAGCTTTCACTCTTTCTACCTTAAAAGAAAACATTCCCCTTGCCATTGGCCTGATCAGTACTACGCTGTTTGGCTTTCAGTTTTTAATAAACAATATTCAAACCTTACCCTCGGATTATTTCAATGGGCAAAATGTTGGAACGGTTGCGGGTATGGGTGGTACGGCTGCTGTTGCGGGCACCCTTATCACAACCTGGATGGTTCCTGTTATCACCCAAAGCGGCTATGAATGGTTTTTCATTTTAGGGGCTGTTATGGTTCCGCTGTCATGGATCTGCATCACCTTTATTTCAGGGAAAAACGCAGGCACGCAAACACTTATCCACTCCAATACATAATCACTATAATCAATGCTATATGAAACGAATTTTACTCCTTTTTTTTATCACCATCACTGCAGTTTTTACACATGCGCAAACCACCTACTACTGGGTCGGTGGGAAAGATGCGGCCCCACAAAATATTTCACTGCTCACCAACTGGAATACACTGTTGGATGGAACAGGCTCGCCGCGGGCATCCTCAACAGGCGCCACCGATATTCTGATATTTGATGGTGCAAATTATGGAGGTAGCACGCTAACCACCGGCACCGATTCGGTAAATATGAATAGCGGTATCACTTGCGGCCAGCTTAAGTTTATTAATAGCGCAAAAGTTATTTTTACACGCGGCACCAGCGGTACAAGCACGTTAACCATCGTGGGTGACGGTGCGCCGGCCACCGAAGATTTTTTAATAGAGACGGGTTGTTCTGCTTCATTAAGCAACGGTGCGGGAAGCCAGGTGATTGTAATGGGAGGGACAAACAACAGTGGGAGAGTAAGCGGTGATTTCAGAATGGTTACTGGTTTGCAGGCAAGGATAGCTAATGGTACATCAGCCGGAACAACATTGGTGTTTACAGCCGGTTCAACATTTACAACCAATATCACCTCTGGCTCTGCTGCTTATGCATTTGGCACCAATTCACAGTCAACAGAAAAATGGGTCACTTTCCAGGCAGGTTCAACATTATATTATGATGGTGGCTTTAGCCCAATGGGAAGCAGCGCCACATTTCAGCCGGTTACTTTTCAGCAAGGCAGCAGTTTT
>DASQMG010000428.1:0-8221 GCA_035645595.1 Flavisolibacter sp.
CGTAGGTCTATTGGCGGCGCTTCTACGCTTCCACTGCCGCCCAACGATATTATCAGCATCAATCAACTCAGAATACCATTATTGTAAAGGATCCAGCAAAATGCTCTGAAGTGCCGCTACCTCTATAATCGGCTTCAATAGCGAGTTTTCAACCGCTTAAGTCAAGCCCGGGTGTCCAATCCACGCTGCCGGCGTTCCAGTCACGTGTATTTAGGCCATCGACTACCGCCGGTGATTCAAAATTACTTGCAATCCTCTGGCATTATAGAAACAGTAGCTCTTTAATGTACCTGACACCCGGTATCCACGACAAGTAGGCCCAAGGGTTGAAAACTCGAACCACATGCTGCAAGATCTCTGGAATTTGCGCCCCTTTCTGGGTATTTCTAGCTAAATCTGAACCTTAAAGAGTTTGAGGTTTTCGAGGTCTATCTTAAGGAGTTTTCTTTTACCACAGGGTCGAGACAATTAATGACTGTCAGCTACTTTTCTTATGAGGGGGTTCGTATATCAAACGTACAAAAGAACTGAAACGTTCATTGTGTCGACGCACAGGTATCCCCGTGACAATTCCGGCTAATAAATTTGCGCAATGCTAACCCGCATTTGTCGACGTATGTCCATGTCAAAATCATTTTTTTGCACTAATTTATTTAACTCAACACCGATAAAATTTCTTGTCCCGGTAATCATGTAGTGAAAATTGGAATTGATTTGCCGATCTGTATGATAGTTCTTCCCGCCAAAATGCTTTTGAACAACAGGGCCTGTATAAAGTGGTGTATGCGTATTGTTTCCCCACCGCTTCGCTGCTACAAAGAAGGGATTGAAAACATTACCTTCATAAATCCGCTTTTTCCCGTAGTTGCGAAACTCAGCCAGCTCAAATTCGTGAATATAGCCAAGCGCCATACTCGTTTTTTGTTTGTCGGAAACAAGAAAGGTATACTGCGTTGTGTGCTTTAAACTATTGAGTTTTGTTTTAGGCGCCGTGCCATTATCGTTAGCGGCATAATAGATTGAGAACGGAAGTTCCACCTCGAACCCGAGCCGGTTAACGGGAGCCCATTCATACTCCATGAGGGCGGTGTATCGGTCATAATAATTGTTGTCGGTAAGCCCAATTGCAACGTTCCATTCTTTTTCGCCTTTTCTTGCACCAAGGTCTCGGATGAGGTCAATATACAATAGCTCTGCGTGCAGCACTTTATCTGGTTCCCGCATCTCTTCGTCTTCCCTTATGTATAAACTGTCTTTTACGTCGGCTTGTTTTTCTTTTTGAGCTGTGCCCACAAAGTAGGAGAGCATCACGAAAACGCTCAGAATTGTTTTTGTCATAAAAAATATGAGTGAATGTTTAGTGCTAACAAATCCCCGCTTTGACGATGCCCTTTGCTACGCGACAAAAAAGAAGATAGCCATCAAACCATCGTTTACCCAATGCTCCACACTGTATTTTATATCAACACCTGCAAAAGAAAGGTTAAGGCAGGAGTGCCCAATGCCGGCGTAAGTTCCTGAAAATAAGCTGTTGGCAACAAACAGGGCAATGATCGTGCAGCCGATGAGTACAAAACCACCAGCTTTTTCGCTTTTAAAAAAAATCAATGAATAATCCCATTCGTCGTTTCATTTCTGAGCCGTTTCAATTGCTGGTGCCAAATGTATTGTCCTTTTCGTGTGCCTGTCTCTCATAAAAAATCACTGTAGCTGACTCCCGGTTATTCTTATGAGCACAGGTTCAACGCACAGGATCGTAAACACTCCACTCCCTGTTGCAATGTTTCCCTTACCGATACATGCTGCGCCTTCGGCCCGCAGGGGTTTGGCACGAAGGCAGGAAATGAAAGCAGAGGTGTTTTCCTCTATGCTTCTTTTAACCCGAGATGGATGTCAAAACAATGCACTGAAATCAGAGTTTACCACTGGCAGCAACTGAAACCGCATCCGGGTAATTTGTCGGGCTACAGGTCTCCGGCTCGTCCACCCCTGCTGCGACATGCCCTCTTGAAACCTGAGCCCTGTATTTTTCGATTAGTAACAACGCCGGATGCCTTTCTTTTATGTGCCACTGTTCTTTTTCGATGCATCCTTATTGATTGCTTGCCTAACTTTATTTTCAAACGGTGCGATAACCGGCAGCGAAGTTTACTCATCCCGATTAAAAACGTCTTAAATCAAACATGAGAACCAGCTTAAAAACCAGATAGTTTTGTTAAAGCGCCAAGTGCGAACAAAAAGCATTTTGTAAAAAAGTGTTGCAAAAAAAACCGGAGTAGAAACTCCGGTTGTACATGTAAAGTTCATAGAGAATCATAGCACCGGTGTTATGGTGCTGTCTGCCATAACAATGTCCTAATCTTGAAGGGGCAAGGTAGTGCTTATGCTTCCCTGCACGGCTTAAAATGCGCTTAAATTCTCTCGTTTCCGCTCCGTTGAGAACAATTGACAATTCATCAGATAAAGTATGGGAACGTCAGCGGTGTTGAGTATTTGTTGTACTTCGGGGTCAACAAAGCCAATGCGCGACATCCTTCCTAGTGAAGGGGTTAGCACTAACAAGTCGGCTTTGATACATCGGGACGCACTTACCGTTTCCTGCGCAATAGCTTCACCGCTTCCCCAACGAGCGGTCCATTCAATTTCAATCCCATCCGGTTTGTCGCCCGTTTCCTCTATCATCCGGCAAATATTTTTTGAGTAGCCTTGCATACGGTATTGGTGCGGTTGTATCTCTACGCTGGCGTTATCGGCAAGCAAAAGCCTTGTCAGCTTGACTAAATTCATCATGCCTGCTGCTGGGCGCAAGGCAAACAGTGCTTTCCTGAATTCGCCGCTGCTAACCGATGCAGGAATCAGTAGAACCGGGCAGGAAGAAAACTTGGTGATACTATAGGCGGTGGTGCCGATGTGATACTCCCTGCTGCCCGACCATCCATGTGTGCCAACAACAAGCAAATCGCAGGGGTTTCTGCGGCACCATTCGGTAATTGCTTCGCAGGAAGAACCTGCCAATTCAACAACTACCGGTACCAGGTCAAACCGGTGGAGAACAGCATCCCTCAATACTGACGTAGTCTGCGACAATTTTTCTTTTGTGATTTCTTCTGAACCATTGTATGTGTAACAATCTAGAACATAAAGCAAATGCAATTGGGCACCCAACCTTTTGGCTTGAGCTGCGGCGACGTCCAAAGCACGCAAAGAGCAATTGCTAAAATCAATGGCTACGGCAATACTCTTGAATTGATAAATCATAATCTCGTTTTACCTGGGTTTCAGTAACTATGCTATCACAGTCGGTGTAATCAATTTTTTAATGAGCACTTCCCAGTCTTTGGCCTTTCTTTCTAACGGTTTTATATCCGGGTATCCATCTAAGGAATAGTGGTAAAAGGGAATGGTAATTGTCGTTAAATCCTTCTTGTCAAATTCCAACAATACTTCAGTAACCACCATGTTAACTTCCTTACGATCGGATGTAAAAGGCGTTTTCAGGTAAACCTTACGGTATGAGCAATTTGTCACATCGTCGAGGTCAATAATCACACGTTGTCTATTCAGCATATCTTTTTTGACATACAGAACTTTTTTTGCTGTACAGTCAATTCCTAGAATACGGGCTTTAAACACCTCCTGGCTGCTTACTTTCAACTTCAATTGCTCTGTCCACAATTGAAACTCGTGCAGCAACCGCCTGGCATTTTGTTTTGGATGGGTAGCCAGTAGAGTAAGCACAATAATCGCTGTAAGCACCAGCACTAACACAAGTATTTCGATGGCCATGCGCTAAGTTTTAAGTAATGAGGTATCGCTGAGATCAATTTTCAAGAAGCAAGGTAGAACCAATGCCTTAAACGGGACTTAAGCGTTGCTTAAAAACGGCTTAAACTTGGGACGAAGGAAAAATTATAACCAGTTGATTGGTATTGCCGCCAGCAATGTTGTAGATAATGGAGGCATTGTGATAATGAAGAATACGCCGGACGATGCTAAGACCAATACCGCTGCCTTGCGTATGTGTGCTGTTGCTGCCACGCGTAAATGTATTAAACAACGTTGCAGTGTCTTGTACCTTAGGCGTAGTCCCGGTATTGGTAAACGTTAGTTTCAAGCTACCTTTTTCTTCTCCAAGGGTACACCGTACTATCTGGTTGTCAGAGTAATAATAGCCGTTTTTAAGGAGGTTCAAAAAAGCTATTTTCAGAAGGGTTTCGTCGCCCAAGACTTCAAGTGTTGTGTTTTTCTCCGGCACGTTTTCAATTTCAAAATAAAGTTTAAAGTCTGCGTAGGATCGGGACAACTGAGCCGCCGCCCCGAAAATGACTTCATCCAATCGAAGCGGTTGCATGGCTGCTAATCCTTCCGTTTCCTCAGTTTTGGATAGAACTAACAATGACGTCACAATGTCAGAAAGTTGATACGCGTCTTCGGTAATGCTTTTTAATACCTGCTTATCGCTTTCAACTATTGTGGTGTTTGCTGAAAGATTTTCCAGTTGCATCACAATTCGTGCAATTGGCGTACGCAACTCGTGTGAAGCGTTCCCGGTAAAATCCTTTTGGCTTTTATACGCTTTGTCAATTCTGTCGAGCATCTGGTTAAACGATTGCGAAAGCGCTTTTATCTCGTCATTCTGCCGGGGTTCTCCCACCCGCCGCGTAAGGTTTTTAGTGGTAGTATCCTGCATTTGCTTTCGCAACACATCGAGGGGCTTTAGCGTTTTTTTGCTCAGCAGGAAGGCGATTAACCAAATGGCTACTGTCCCGGCCAGGGAAGCTCCGATTAAAACGAACTTTAAAAAGTGCAGGTTGCGGTTACCGTATTTGTCTTCTGCCGATACAAATACATAGTAATCCTTTCCATCGTAGGGATAGTGCATTCCCAACAAATCTTGTGCACCACGATTGCGAAACAACTCATTACGTTGGCGGATGGTTTGCAGGTCGTCAGGTGTCCAATTGATGGTCAGGTCATCTAGGCTGCTGTAAATGACTTCCATCTTTTCGTTAAAGATGATCGTCTTTTCGTCGTAAAGTCGGTTGATGGTACTGGAATCGAAAATGCGCAAGAGTTGCCGATCTATCTCTTTTACTTCCAACAAGATCTTCACTGCGCTCTCACCTTTTTCCGCTAAGCGGTCTTTGAATTCATTTTTTCGAAATTCAGAAAAGAGGTAGTACACTGTTAACATTACTACCGCCAACACCAGCGAGAAGAGAAAAGAGAAGAATAGTGGAAACCTGTGTTTGAGCAGCATGTCAGCGGGTCTCCTTTAGAAAATATCCATAGCCCGCACGTGTATGAATGAGCGGCGAATCAAAGCCTTTATCTATTTTATTACGCAGGAAAGAAATATACACTTCAATGGTGTTTGTGCCCGTTTCAAAATGAATGTCCCAAACCTGCTCCGAAATGGTTTGTTTAGAAACGGTGCGGCCGCCTTGCCTGGCTAATAACTCCAGCAACTTGTATTCTTTTGGTGTAAGCACGATCTCTTTACCGGCACGGCTAACTTTCATTTCAGTCGTGTTAATAAGCAAGTCTCCAATTTCATAAATCTTGTCGGGAGTGTTGTGTGGCTGGGCGCTTCTCCTTGCAAGGGCTTTTATCCGTGCGGCAAGTTCATCCAAGTGAAAAGGCTTTACCAGGTAGTCGTCAGCACCTACGGTAAGCGCCTGCACTTTATCTTCAACGACGCTGTATGCCGTAAGCATTAAAATCGGGGTTTGCGGGTCACTTTCCCGTATTTTTTTGCACACATCCAAACCGTTGAGAGACGGAACGTTGATGTCGAGCAGGTACAAATCATAGTCATCCCGGATGGATTGTTTGAAAAAAATGAGGCCGTCATATACCAACTCGCATTGGTAACCCTGCCGGGTAAGGAAAAGCTGTACTTCTGTCGCTAGTTTAAAATCATCTTCTAACAATAAAATCTTCACGACTTCAGGATTAAGGATATAATACGACGATTGTTTGGTAAAGAAACGTTTTCCATTTCAATACACATCTTAAAAACCGCTTAAAAAGTATGAATCGGTTGTTGAAATGGATGCCTGGTTTCTCCCACCATTGTCCATTAGTATCTGTCTGCAATTTTCATCCAGTTGCGGAATCTTTCCTTTGCGATTAATGAACGAGAGCTTTCTGGTTTCCGTTGCGTGAAACATCAGGCACATTTCATTTTCACAGTGATGGTGCTTGCCTTTACTTTTTTTTCTGGAAGACGCTGCTAACGGTTCAATGCCTAAGCCCATTAAGTGTCCCATCTCGTGCCGTAGAACAGATGCCTCCAGCTCAGCTTTTGTGAGAATGTTTTTATACCCTGAATGCTGCTGGATAGTGCCACCAAATAAAACGGCTGATGTATTACGATAGGCCATTCCCAGGTAGTTAGGGTCTGAATGGCTACCATTTGTAATTAAGATGTAAATTGTAAGGCGATTGTTTATGGGCAATAGTTTGCGATGCTGGTCTTCGATTTTTCGCACATCATCTATGTTTAAGATTTTCGTTATTGATGTATCAAGTTCGGATAGAACGATTTTAACTCCGCCGGATTTGTGAACATGTTGCTTCAAAAACGTCTTTAATTCAGCGACAGCTTTCACCTCGGGCCGAGAGCCTTTCATATATTGCAGTTCAACTGTTAAGGAACTAAATTTCCTCTCACTAAGAATATCATTTGTACTTGCGCCAACTTTTTGGTGTTGATAGCCAGGATACAGCACCGGTGGAATCTGGTTGCTCTGTTTTTCGCAGCTGGAAAAACTAAAGACCAGCATAAAAGCAAGAAGGGTCCGCTTCCATAGTTTAGATACGAATAATTGCACATTTTCCATCGAAACATATTTTGATAATCATTACAGCTCACCTCTGTTCAAAATATGAGACGGATTTTTGTGGCAAATGTTTTAAGCTTAAGTTGGTTTTAATGTGATTTTAAGGCGCCCAGAAATTTATTGTGTCTTAATCGTGAACGGAAAATTGGTGTTGGATTGTTTTCCAACGATTGAGTAAGAATTAGACATGCTATGGATAAG
This sequence comes from Flavisolibacter sp., assembly GCA_035645595.1. Classification (GTDB taxonomy): domain Bacteria; phylum Bacteroidota; class Bacteroidia; order Chitinophagales; family Chitinophagaceae; genus Flavisolibacter. Next base: position 7,047 of record DASQMG010000428.1, read on the forward strand.
CATACTAAAGCGATTATTGTTGATAACATTAAGCTCTTCCTGAATTATTGTGGCCGCTTTAGCGACCGGCAATTTATAACCCTTGATAATGTTCATAAGGGAACCATGGAAAGGCTTGAAAATGTGCTAATGAGTATTTCAGACATACAAACCACAAAGCGAAAGGTTACCCTCCGTTGCTTGCTGCGAAGACGACGTGAATTTGCCTGGGCTTAAGACGGGGCAGCCTTTTTATGCAGCCTTTTTATTTTTGAAAACAAACCAACCCAGTGTAGTAACATCAGTGAATTATATAATAATAAGGCGCTACGATATAATAGTCTGCTAAGACTTTACTCTCACTTTTGTACCTGGTAAACAACGGTAAATCTTAGAGTCAAAAATTGTTTCGGAAAGTGATTTAAAAACTCCGTATAGAGCTGGCTTCCCGAAGTCAGACCAACCAACCAGCGGCAAGTTGTCTTATAAATAGGTATGCTGCCCAACCAATATGAGGGTACCGCGCTTCTGTGTTGTCAAAACAATGTGGACCGGTTGATAGAAAGGATTTTGTTTATTTAGTTAAAATTTTATTTTTTAGCATGAAAAAGGGTTTGGATTAAGTACTTGCTTTTTCTTTGCTGGTTTAACAGTACCCTCTACTTTATTCCTTAGAAAAACCAATCTCTAGCCCCTTAGCCAGGAAAACAACACCCTATAACAAACAATCCCCTCTTAGGAGGGGATTTTATTTTCAGTCATAACGAGATTATGGAATCAAATCGTTTAACAGCACAACATTGTTTCAAGTAGCAATATACAGTAGGCCCCTTATCTTACTTGTTGGCAGCAACAAAGAATATTTATGTAGTAAGAAAATTAGAATTTAAAGTTTTTGTTTTTATGTTTAAGGGCAGTATAATTTAAAGCACAGAAATGGTAAACCGGCCAATAATAGTAATAGATGATGATGGTGATGATTTATCACTTATTCAAGATGCCTTCGCAGCGTTAGGGGTTGAAAACGAAATCGTCGTTTTTAATGATGGCTTTAAATTTTTAGACTTCATTAGAGAAACCACGAAGAAACCTTTTTTTATACTTTGCGACATTAACATGAGCAAAATCGGAGGCCTGGAACTTCGAAAGAAAATTTTTGATGATGAGAGGCTCCGTTTAAAATGTATTCCCTTTCT
>DASQMG010000429.1:0-6275 GCA_035645595.1 Flavisolibacter sp.
AAGAACCGTAAAAACAAGGTAGAGTAGCCCAATCATCCAACTCATAGGTATGAGTAAAAAAGACAAAAAAACATTAAGTGAAACGTGTAATGAACTTTTAACTATGTGATTCATTATTTGCGAAATCGCTAAAAGTATCAATGAAAATAACACGGATAAGCGTAATGTTCGGGGCTGGTCTGTCACAAACAAAATAATGGTAACAGCTAGCAATAGCAGGGTAGCAAAAGTATACCAGGATTGTCTTTGCGTTTTATCAGAAACATCAAAATTAGTATAAGTGCCGTTTTTAGAATTTATATACATTTTTACTGTCAGCGGCAAAAATATGCCAGCTACAATCAATGATGAATGCAATAAAGCCTTTTCAAATTCTTCATTTGTAAAACACATAAGGATAGTGAAGACAGAAATGGTTAAAAGTGGATGTCCGATAACAGAAATATAAGATGCAATTTTTGTTTTCATATATGTGGAACCTGTTTCGTTTCATTTTGCTCTGTAGGTTGACATTCGCCATATGCCTACCAGTAAAATCTGATTACCACCACAGTGGACACAAATATATCGTGATAGTCAACAATACTTTGTGCTTCTCCCGCCTCCCAATAAGGCGCGGCCACACCTCAAAAGATTGTAACGGAAAGCAGAGTCCACAGGGGTTGTTCACATAAAAAAGACCGGCTTCTTTGCCAGTCTTTTTTATTTTATCGCACTATCCCATTAGGAGGTTTTCATCAACCCAATACCTGTCCCCTTCCAATCAGGGAACAGCTTTCCATCGCCTTGAATTTTTAAATGTGATGATGCCACCTCATCAAATACAGCACGGAAGTCAGTGGTAACCGGTAAGTCGCGGCGATCTTCTAAATTTTCAATAGATAATTCCGGCACTTTGCCATGAACTTTACCACCATTAATATTATTCCCTAAAACAAACATGCAGGAGCCGCGACCATGATCAGTTCCGTTAGAGCCATTTTGGTGAACTGTGCGACCAAACTCTGTCATAGTCATTACTTCCACATCGTCCTGGTACTGGCCGATGTCGGTCCAGAAAGCCGTAATAGCACTGCTTAAATCTCCCACGTTTCTTGCAAACGTTCCTACTTCTGTTCCCTGGTTGTAATGCGTATCCCAGCCGCCACATTCGGCAAAAGCGATCTCCATGCCCACATCCATTTTTATCAGCTGCGCTACCTGTTTTAAGGAGTTGCCTAACGGTGAAACGGGATACACGGCGCCGTTAGCGGGCCGGTAACCTTTTACGCCATTGCTCTTTAAGATTTTCATAGCTTCAAAGCTTTCCTTTCCGGTTTTGCTCAGGAGTGAAGAAGAAGTTTTGTCATACAGATCTTCGAAGCTTTTAGCGGCGGTAACAGCTCCTATATTATTGCCACGCATTTGGATGGAGAAGTCCTCTAAATTAGAAATAGCAACGGCTGCATTATCGCCGTAAAGGGAACGGGGCAAAGAGGATGTCACACTTACCGCCTGGAAAGGGGTAGCAGTTTCGTGCCCCAACAAACCGGTTGCACGATTCAGCCATCCGCTTGCCGTGCCTTTATTAAATGGTGTGCCGCTTTCCATATAATCCTGGGCATCAAAATGTGAGCGGGTGGTGTTAGGCGAACCAACACCATGAATAATAGCCAACCGTTTTTCCTTGAACAAAGGTTCAAAGGAAGTCATGGCCGGGTGCAGTCCAAATCGGCCATCTAAATCTATCAATGGCTTATTGGCAGACCTGGCTGCCGACATAAACAAGGAAGGCCGGGCCTTTTGCAGGTAGGTATCGGTAAAAGGTGTAACAGCCATGAGGCCATCCATAGCACCCCGCTGAAAAATACATACCATTATTTTATGGCGCTTATATGGCGACCAAAACTTGCGGCTCTGCGCTGCCTTGGCTATAAATGAAGGTACACCACCCAAGCCGGCGGTAACCAGTGCCAGTGCTCCGCCTTTTAAAAAGGCTCTTCTTGAAGGATTCATAAAAATATTTTTATCGTTATCGTTTCTGTTTTTGTGCTTAACCGAAGTGCGATTGTTGAGCTTTTGTTGCAATTCTTGATTTGTTCTAATTTTTTCTTCCAGTGGAAGAGAAGATTATAATCACCCTTGTGCTTGGGTATTGCTATTGAATACCTTGTTACAGCAGGCTTTTACCTTCTTTGAAACTCGGGTGAACCGATAATAATTCCTACCACTTGACCAAGCATAGAATTATTTCCTCTTGCCAGCTGCACCTGCACATCGCCATTTTTCTTACCTATTTTATTGGCTCCTTTGCCTTCTTTTTTAGTCATCATCATATTATCACCGCCATCTTCCATCATGGCAGTTTTTGCTGTAGCCGTCTGGCTGGCTGCTTCATCAATCTTTTTTTGCAACTCCGGATCTTTAAGCATGGGTATCAAACGCTTTACTGTTTCCTCTACGTTACGTTCGGGCATTAAAATTTTGCTGTACTTTCTTAATGCATCCTCAGCACTTTCTGGTTCGTGGTTGTTGTTTAAAGCAAGTAAGTTGAGCTTCACTCCAGGTATGCGACCAGAGGCAAGGGCTAAACCAAAGTTCATTCGGTTTAACAGCGAACCGGTATTGATCCAGTACTGGCCTTTATCGGGAAAACCGGTTGGCGCCTGGTAGTTATAAAGTTTCTGTCCCATTTTAGCCACCCATTGGTATAATTGAATAGGCGCTACAATTTCTGCATTCGTAGCCCAGATAGAAGAGATGGCTAATTCGAAAGGCGATTTTGTTTTCTCACGTAAAGCATCCTTCGCCCAAAACTCCGGTGAGTTAACCATGGTGGTCAGCACTTCTTTTATATCACCTTCTTTCTCCAAAAATGTTTTAGCCATTTTATCAACCAGGCTTTGCGGAGGCGCATCGCTTACAAAGCGCACCGCTAATTTTTTGGAAATAAATTTTGCTGTAGACGGGTGGGTCGCTAACAGGTGAATCAACTTCACGCCTTCCTCGTAACCGGCACCAGCAGGGAAGGTGGTACCTAACACTATTTTCTCTCCACCATCGTGCTTGTTAGCGGCAAAAACAAAATTATCATCATACACAATACCCAGCCTGTCTAACTGCTTTTGGTTGGGCATACGTTTGGGTTTAATGCCATATTCAATCATCGGGTTCAAGCTCCAGCCAGTGAGTACACGGGCTGCCTGGGTTACATCGGTTTGCGTATAACCGCCGTCAACACCAAGTGTATGCAATTCCATAATTTCACGGGCATAGTTCTCGTTCAGGCCCTGCTTTTTTGGCTTTTTGATTTTGCCCTGCGCGTTTCGTCTGGCCGCCGTATCCATTCCTTCCACCATTTTGTCCTGAGCCATTTCTACCATTTTATCCCTGCGCTTTGCAGCCTTCATCTGAGCCTCGCCCATGTATTCTTCATTTACCGTGCTTTTATTGTTATCTAAGAAAGTAAGCATAGCCGGCGACTTGGCAGTAGCAAGCAAAATCGTTTCAAACTTGCCCAAAACATTAGGGCGGATAACATCTCTCTCGTACGAAGTAATGAACTGTTGCACACCGCCTTTGCTGGCCGCTACATTAAAATGGTTAAACCAAAAGTCGGCCAGCACTTCACGTAATTGGTTATTAGAGTAAGCGGCTGCAAATATTTTTTGGCTCACTAACTGGCGGAGTAATTCTGCCTGAGGCTTAATACCTTTTTCCTGCATGAAATTTTTTACTTCATCCTTGTAATCTTTCCTGTCTGTCCGGGCCGAATCCTTATCAATAGCCCCATCTTTAATTGCCATTTTTAAAACCTGCCCACCTTTTGGATAGGTCTTTACAATTTCTTCATTGGTCATTTTCAGGGATTCGTAACCGGCGAGTTTATCGTTCAGCGCCGCATCATCCAGGTCGGCAGCCAGTTGCTGTTTAAACCAATCTTCCACCCCGGTTTTAAGTACAGCATCTATTTCAGCGGGTTTTACTCCAAAGGAAAAACGGCTTATTAAATGCGCAGCTGCCTCACGGTCGGTAAGACCAGCTTGTTTATAAGGGAAACGGTAAGCAGGGGAGTTTTGTTCGGTTTTATAATAAAATGCAGAGCCAATAGCACCCACAGTTAGTAAAATAAAAGCAAGGCTAAGGGAGTGAACTATTTTTTTCATATTGATAAATTGAATGAAGGCTAACTAATAAAAAGTTAAAAGGCGGCAGAGTAGACTGTGGTAAGGTAAAGACGTTTAATGCAGGTATGAAGGTTTTTCGCCCAATGCATAAGTAGCCGGGAATAAGAAATAGCTTACACCTTAAGCATCTTTTTCGGAAATAAATGTATAAACCGGCCCCTAGGAAAGCCGTCCATCAAAGCATGATGCACATGAATGGAAACCCGCATGGTTATCGGGCCCGCCTCTCCTCTTATTTACCAAAACAAATTTTTGGAATGCTACCGGTAAATGATAAAGCCCGTGCATGGGAGAGGCCGGTAAAGGCCAGCCAGAGAATGGAGAAGTAATAAATTAATTTTCGCCGGCTATAGCAGGAATAAGACCTGTGCTGGTTTGTACCCGTTCAACTTCTTTATGTGCTTCTTTGTAAAGCATTGCTCTTCTTTATTATAGTCATAAAAGCAAAGCTAAAGGTGCCATCGTTTCTGTTAATGGTAGGTGATGCGTGTACTACAATCCCAAACGATCGGTTCATCATAGTAATCCGGTATCTAAACGGTTCAATAGCATTGACAGCCCCCGCGACTTATACAAATAGAATAGAAAAAGAAGTGTTTTTTTCCTGGTATTAGCATAAGCAATTGTGCAATCAATAGAAACTGTTACTCCAAAAAACGACTCATCAAACTTCTTGAAAATGGGTAGTACCCCCGGCAGTTCCGGTTGTTAATCTCTAATGTATGCTTCACAACAAAAGTGACGGTAAAAGCAATCTTATGCTTTCAAAATGTTTGAAGTTAGCATGTTCCACTGTATTTTCTACCACTTCATGTGCCCAGGTAGTATGGTACGGAATGTGATAGCCATGGCCGCCAATGCTTAATACAGGCAGTACATCGGATTTTAGCGAGTTGCCCACCATTAAAAATTCATCTGGTTTAACATCCAGGTGCTTTATCAGCTTTAAGTAATCGCTTTCTCCTTTATCGCTCATGATTTCAATATGATGAAAATAGTGTTCAATGCCGGAGTTTTTTAGCTTTCGTTCCTGGTCCAGTAAATCGCCCTTGGTGGCAACTACCAAACGATAGTGATCCTTTAAATTAAGCAACACTTCTTCCACTCCGTCAAGGAGTTCTATAGGCCTGGCCAAAAGTTCTTTTCCCAGGGCAATTGTCTTCTCAATTACTTCGAGTTTTATTGTTTTGTCGGTAACCTTTAACACAGTTTCTATCATGGAAAGCATAAAGCCTTTAATGCCGTAACCATACAGCGGCAGGTTGGCTATTTCGGTTTTCAGCAGTTCTCTTGAAACCGTATGATGTGGCAGGTAGTCCTCCAGAAGCGCACAAAATTGTTTTTCGGTCTCCTGGAAATAAGGCTCGTTAATCCACAGCGTATCGTCCGCATCAAAGGCAATCACTTTAATAGGCATCCTGTACTTTTTGGCAAGATTAAGCCGAAAAATCTTATTTAAAGTGCTGTACGGATAACAGATAAATTAGCGTAAACAATTAATAGAAATCAAAACCCGGGGTGAAGAAGTGTACTGAAATGGAAAAGAGGGAATAATGGTAAATGCCTTAAGCAAAAACAAGTAGATGATGAAGCGAGAAAAGAGACAAACCATAACATTGCTTTACAAAATAGTTTGATTTTTTATTACAATAAAGATTATGTTTGCGCTGTTAATTTGAGCCTCGCATCAGTATTATTAATTATTCTGCTTCTGCATCTTAGTTAGTTACCTACTCCTTGCTATTCTCAGATATTTTTAAATTTTTTATTTTTTACGATCATGAACATTTATGTTTCAAATTTAGGCTTCAACGTGCAAGACGAAGACCTGAAAGAATTTTTCACTCCTTACGGAGAAGTAACTTCAGCTAAAATTATCAACGACAGGGAAAGCGGACGCTCAAGAGGCTTCGGTTTCGTAGAAATGTCGGATGATGCTGCAGCGCAGAAAGCAATCACTGAATTAAATGATGCTACTGTAGAAGGCAGAACCATTAAAGTAATGGAAGCTAAGCCAAAAGAAGACCGTCCTGCCCGCAGCAATAACGGCGGTGGTGGCGGTGGCTACAACAACGGAAATAGCTACAACAGAAACAGGTATTAATATAC
>DASQMG010000430.1:0-2623 GCA_035645595.1 Flavisolibacter sp.
AAAAATGAAAAAAATGAGTTTCTTCCTTAGTATTCTTACCGTCGCTATTTTATCATGCAGCAAAGGCGACAAGCCAGGAACTGATGACACCGATTTATATGCAGATGCACCTCGCAGTGAACTCCCGGCAGAAATTTCTCCTGCCGAATGGCGGTATGGAAGTGTTTCTGCACTTGCCTACTATGATGATAGGGCCAACTTCGTAGCCCACTCCGAGGAGTCTCTTCGTGAGTTTAAAGTAACCAGAGATGGCTTTGTGGAGTTTGTACAATTTCTCTCCGTACCTACCGGTAGTTGTTACAACATGACGTACACATTTTTGAAAGGCACCATGAAGTGGGAAGCCCCTAACAAGCTCACATGGACGCCGGTAGAAGGAGAGTTCTATAAAAAATTTCCATGCAGTGGCACTAACAATGTACGAAAGGCGGATAGAGATGACCTGAACCGCATCAAGTCTGTTTACTGGTACAAACTGGAAGACTTAACGTTCAGCGGCAAAAAGGATTATATCGTTATGTATACCGACCCATCCATGCAAAGCCAGTTTCAGGCTTTTGCCTACAAAATCATTAAATAAACTCCCGGCCCGGTGCATGTGAGAGGCCAGTAATTTTAAAAAGAAAAATAGCCAGCGATGAGAACGATATTTATGGCCGGAGCATTTTGTTTGTTAACAGTTTCGGCGATTGCTCAAGACCTGAAAAAGCCAGCCAAAAAGATACGAAGTCCGTTTGGCGTTATTGGGGGCATTAACCTAACCCAACTTCCATCCTTAAAAACAACAGATATTAAGTTGAACAGCAACACAAGCTTTGTTGCCGGTGGCTTTTACGAACCGTCTCGAACATCCCGCTGGGGTGTTCGGTCGGAGCTTCTTTATTTTCGCCAGGGATATAATTATAGTAGGGGTACAAGCACAGGATCGGTAAAGCTTGACTACCTGGCGCTTCCTCAGTTTACTACCTTTCGGCCTCTTCCGTTTTTAAGGGTTCATGCCGGCGTGCAAATGGCTATTCTGCTAAAATGCAAAGTAGATAGTTCCGCCAGCCCTTCTTCAGCTCCTGCACCTTCGAAGCCAGACGATTTTTTTAGCCGGTTTAATTTTGGTTATGCAGCCGGTTTAGAATCAAGTCCCATCGGTGGGTTAATTATTGGCGGACGCTATAATTCATTCCTTGACTTGCTTGGCGATCGATCTAATGGAACAAGCTATCCATCATATGTTCCGCACAACATTGACAGACTAAAGCATGGTACGTTTCAATTTTACGTCGGCTATCGGTTTTAAGTTGATCACACAAGGGCCTGGCGAAATTTTATGTAGGTAACTGGCTTTAGTTTAATCAGGAACATTGCGTAAATGTGCCTTCCTTTCCCCTGATATGCTTTTATGGTAGCGTTACTTTGTGTACCAACATGCGTCAGCAAACACGTTACATCTAAGGTCTATAAAAGAAGTAAAGACAGATCTAGCCGGCAGGAAATCAAAAAATCGAACCAATATACTTACGATCGATAGGCTATTAATTAGTGATGCCCACACAAACCACTGCGCAAGTATTATAAGATATTTTAATAGCCGGGTCCACTCTCCTCCGTTTGCTCAGGATTACATGCGTAAACACAATTCATGAAAGCAAAATTTCATTTCATACATTTTTGTAAAAGGCGTGGTAAGGTGGCACACCAATTTTGCCCGTACAAAACAAAGTTGTTCTTTCCGGGTAAACTGGCGTGCCTTTCCGATAGCGTTCAGTAAAGTGTTCTGCTTCATGCGTAGGGTATACGCTCGGTGTTGGCGGACAATACAACTATTCAAGCCAATACAACATCCAACGAATTCTAACCCTTCTGCATTTAAGTTTTTCACTTTCCGGTTTTGTCCGTGCACTACGGGTGCACCTGGGCAAATGCTTTGAGGGGTCGGCAATTGCTACAATACCTATATCTATTCACAATTTGACCATTTCAAAATGAAGAACGTAATTCTATTTGGAGCAACAGGCAACTTAGGGAGAGAAATTGCCAAAGAACTTATCCGTCAACAATATGCCCTAACTGTTGTTGCGAGAAATAAAAACAAAGCAGAACAACTTTCACACCTGTCATCAAATTTTATTATTGCTGATGTTACCCGGAACGAAACCCTAACTGATATCTGTAAAGGCCACGAAATCGTTATTTCTGCTCTTGGCAAGAGTGTTTCCCCGCGGGATAAAAGCCAGGCCTCCTTTCGGGAGGTAGATTTGCTTGGTAATTTAAATATCCTGGAGCAGGCAGTGGAAAGTAAGATAAAAAAATTTGTATACGTATCGGCTTTCCATGCAGAAAGATATCCTTCCCTGGAGTACTTCAAAGTTCATCATGACTTTTCTGAAATGCTAAAAGAATCCGGGATCAACTATTCAATCATTAAACCACCGGCAATTTTTAGTGCGTTTACAGAGATGATTGATCTGGCAAGAAAAGGATACCTGGTGAATATGGGAAAAGGAGATAAAAAAACAAATCCCATATATGAAGGTGACCTGGCAAAACTGTGTGTTGATAGCATTCACAAAGTCAACACCACCATTGAAGCTGGTGGAAAAACAATATACACCCGGGCCCAGTTGAATGC
>DASQMG010000431.1:0-1694 GCA_035645595.1 Flavisolibacter sp.
AAGTGGAAGCTGGTGATATAATTGTTAGGGTTGCTGAAGGCAAAGAAGGCACTGCCACCGAGCTTTCCGGTTTCACTGTTCAGGATGCGGTAAAACTGATACGTGGTAAAATGGGTTCTGAAGTAAAGCTTACGTTGCGTAAAAAAGACGGTACACTTAAGAATCTTACATTGGTTCGTGACAAGATTGTTCAGGACGAAGCATATGTGCGTAGTGCTGTAATTACCGAAGGTTCTCAAAAAGTAGGATACATTTATTTGCCTGAGTTTTATGCCGACTTCGGCCAGATGGACGGCGTACGAAGCGGAATGGATGTAGCGAAGGAAGTGAACAAATTAAAAGGAGAAGGGATTGACGGTATTGTGATTGACCTGCGCAACAACGGCGGCGGTGCACTTTACGACGTCATTCAAATAGCAGGATTATTTATTGATGAAGGCCCAGTAGTTCAGGTACGTGACCGCCAGGGCAAGCCGCAGGTGATGAGGGACCGTGATGGCGGTATTATTTACGATGGCCCACTAGTGATTATGGTAAATGAAATGAGTGCATCTGCCTCGGAAATTTTAGCTGCCGCCATGCAGGATTACGGTCGTGGCGTAGTGATGGGAAGTAGTAGCACCTATGGTAAGGGAACGGTGCAGCGAACGATCGGTTTAGACCCGGAATCCAACTTTACAAACGCCAATTCTGACCTGGGTTCTTTAAAGTTGACGCTGCAAAAATTCTATCGTGTTAATGGCGGTTCTACACAGCAGAAGGGTGTTGTCCCCGATATTGTCGTTCCGGATTACCTTGAGTATCTTAAAATACGCGAAAAGGACAACCCGTATTCTTTGAAGTATGATGAGATTACAAAGGCGTCTTATCCGATGTGGAAAGCCGGCTATAACCGCGAAGCCATTACACAGTTGGCGACAAATCGTATTGCTGCCGATACAGTGTTCAAGCGTATACAGGAAGCAAGTGTATTTGTAGGTAAGCAAAATGACAAAGAATATTCTTTACAATTAAATAAGTACCGTCTGGAGCAAAAGCAAATTCGGGAGGCGGTTAAGAAAATTGAAGGTCTTACCAAGTTGGCCAAGCCGCTGCCCGCTCAGTTTATGAAGCAGGACGAGAGCAAATATATTTCAGTAGATAAGGACAAAACAGAGCGTTATAAGCAGTGGCTCACCGCGGTTGGTAAAGACATTTATGTCGATCAGGCTGTGAAAGTGATTAACGATATGGTGGCTCAACAAAATTTGGCGAAAACATCTGGCAAAAAAGAGGCAGTTAAAGCTTTTTAGAATCAATAAACAATATTAAAATCCCCTCTGCTCCTAGCGAGGGGATTTTTATTGCTTGTCATTCTTATTACACGAGTACTCAGGGATCCAGTTCTGCAGGCACAGCTTTCTTATTCAAATAATTAGCGTCAAAGACCAAGTTTTAATGAACAGTGGTGGAGCTTAGTAAAAAAGCCCAGACGTTTTAATCTACAGGTATCGTTCCCTTATTACATTGATGTGATGCTGCATATGCCCGGGAATAATAAATCCAATTGCATTGACCGAGATAGGGTTGTTGTTAGAAATACCTATAGAAGCTAATTGCTCCTCATCGAACGATGCGTACAATTGTTCAATACTTTTGCGAACGGTCTCGAACTCGGTAAGCAGTTCTTCTTTTGTTCTTCTGTCTGCCTTTGA
>DASQMG010000432.1:0-3799 GCA_035645595.1 Flavisolibacter sp.
GTAAAATAGCCGATGCTCCGGCGGCGCCCAGCGGGCCATAGCCACCTTCGGGAATAACGTAAATTCCTTCTTCATCCTCCTGCGTATAAACAGCTGCGGGTATTTTTTTCTGTTTATAATCGTCTCTTGAAACAAAGAAAAGGCTCATTCCAAAATGGAGGGCATCCTGTAACGACGGAGACAGGACCGACGGCTTTTCGCCACGAATAATACCAATGCTTTTAAAGTTATTCACGCGGGCTGCGGCCGCTGTTGCTACGATATGATTGGAGAAAGTGCCGCCATAAGTAAGCAGTGTTTTTTTATTGTTATGTTTTGCCTCGTTCAGGTATTCCTTTAGCTTAAACCACTTGTTACCTGATATAACGGGATGCACCAAATCCAATCGCAATACGGCCACCTCGATAGGAAAACTATAAAAAGTGGAAAGGGAATCAATCCGGCCTTTTTCAGAAATGGGATTCATCATTTTTCAGGGCCAAAATACTTTATTTTCGCACCAATTTTAAAACGGAAATATGAGACCAACATTAGTTATTATGGCCGCCGGTATGGCTTCCAGATACGGCAGCATGAAACAGATACAGGGGTTTGGCCCCAATGGCGAAACCATCATGGATTACTCCATATATGATGCGATACTGGCGGGGTTTGGCAAAGTAGTGTTTATTATTCGTAAAGATTTTGCCCACGACTTTAAAAAAATATTTGACCCAAAGCTTGATGGCAAAATTGAAGTAGAATACGTTTACCAGGAACTGGATGCTTTTGTTGGTGCCATTGCTATACCGGAAGAAAGAAAAAAACCCTGGGGTACTGCCCACGCCATTTTGTGTGCACACGGTGCGGTAAATGGTCCGTTTGCTGTTATAAATGCTGATGATTTTTATGGTACGGATGCATTTGTAAAAGCCAATAATTTTTTGGTTACTGACTGTGATGACGACACATATGGTATTGTGGCCTATAATCTAAATAATACGCTATCCGAACATGGTTCTGTTAGTCGTGGTGTTATTGAAGTAGGAGAGAATGGACAGTTGCTAAGCATCAACGAGCTGCTGAAAATATATCGGGATAACGGACAAATCATCAATGAAGATGGCACCACCAAAATGCCTATAGCTGAAGAAGCAAAAGCATCTATGAATTTCTGGTGTTTTCATCCTTCTATTTTCCCTTATATCCGAGAGGAGTTTGCTTCTTTTTTAGGAAGAAGCCTCAGCGATCCAAAATCGGAGTTTTTAATTCCTTTCGTGGCCGATCAGTTCATAAAAAGCGGTAGAGGGGAAATAAAAGTACTTCCAACATCTGCGCCATGGTTTGGTGTCACCTACAAAGAAGATGCGCCTATAGTACAGCGAAGTTTGGATAAATTGATAGAAGAACAAACCTACCCGGCCAAGCTTTGGTAGGGCAGTTGCCGACTCTTTAACGGAAGCCAAGTTTGAAGCGGTCTGCGTCCTGTTTTATGTACACTTAATTTTGAACTCAATCCCGCTTCATGATTGAGTTTTTTTGTTAGTGGTGGAAAGAATATCCATTTGGCGCCTGTTATGCCACTCCTTGGTACGATTAATAATTTCTATTCACCAGGAAAGCAACGCCGGCAAGAGTTCTTTCTGTTTCATTGTGGGCCTGGTAAGTTAACTGCAAAGGGGCTGATAGAGGTTATGCTTTCAAACGGAGTGTCGCCAATGCAGCCTGATAGCAGTGCAATTGCGGGAAACCAAAACCTAACCTGTATTGTATTTCTATTCAAATAAAAATCCCTTCCTAATTTCATGGCTGGGTTTCGATATAGATAGAAGTAAGCAAGAAAAAGAAAAACTACTATAAAATTTCTGGTCGTTTAACATCATCCATTCAAAGTAGTACCAGTTCATGCAAACGAAGAAAATTGCTTTTAGCCGACAGGTAACTGATTTTCATTTTGATGCGTCCTTTTCGGGAATTAAAACTCTTTCTTCTCAAAAAACAACGGTGTTAATTACAGATGAAAATGTATTTGCAGCTCATAAAAAATTATTTAAGGGCTGGAATTTTATTGTGGTTAACGGTGGCGAAGAGTATAAAATACAGGCAACGGTTGACTCTGTTATTCAACAGCTGATTGATATGAAGGCGGACCGCACCTGGACTTTAGTTGGAGTAGGCGGCGGTGTAATAACCGATATGACCGGATACGTGGCTTCTGTCTTTTTAAGAGGCATAGCATTTGGCTTTGTGCCTACAACGTTGCTGGGGATGGTTGATGCCGCTATTGGTGGAAAGAACGGGATCGATGTTGGGTTCTTCAAAAACATGGTGGGTACAATCAATCAACCCCATTTTCTGTTGTACGATGTTGCGCTTTTAAAAACGTTGCCAGATACCGAATGGTATAACGGGTTTGCAGAAATAATTAAACATGCAGCCATCATGGATGCGGTCCTGTTTAAAGAACTAGAAAAAAGAAGCGTGCCTTTTTTTCAAAAAAATAAATCGGCTTTGCAGGCACTGGTAAAACGAAATGCACTGTTGAAGGCAAAGGTTGTAAAAGAAGATGAGTTTGAAAAAGGGCGCCGCCGGTTGCTCAACTTTGGCCATACGCTGGGTCATGCACTGGAAAAACAGTACGAGCTGATGCACGGTGAAGCTGTTGCTGTAGGAATGGCGTTTGCCGCAAAACTTTCAGCAGATTTGCTTGGTTTTAAAGGTGCAGACAAACTGGTAAAACTGATCGGGCACTATCAGCTTCCGGCCTCTACCCAATACGATAAGGAAAAAGCATTTCATTTATTGGTGAGCGATAAAAAAAGGGAAGGTGAACAAATTAATTTCATTCTTCTTGAAAAGCTTGGGAAGGCTGTCAGCAAAAAAATATCCCTTTCCGAAATTTATAAAGCTATTTAATGCAGGTAACAATTTCTCCGTCCGAAACAAAAGGAATAATTATAGCACCGGCGTCTAAAAGTGCCATGCAGCGGGCCTGCGCAGCCGCTCTGCTCAAAGGCGGGAAAACTGTTTTGCATAATCCCGGTATATCAAATGACGATAACGCAGCCTTGGATATCATACAACAGTTAGGCGCGGTTGTAGAATGGGGTGACGAAACAATTATCATTCACAGTAATGGGGTAAAACCTATTTCAAGTGAAATTAATTGCAGTGAAAGTGGTTTGTCAGTACGCATGTTTACACCCATTGCCTCCCTTAGTGAAAAGCCTATTACGGTTACCGGGAGCGGAAGCTTGCTTAAACGCCCCTTATCTTTTTTTGCCGAAATATTGCCGCAACTGGGTGTAAGCTGTAATAGCCGGAACGGCCTTCTTCCGTTGAATATTAAAGGTCCCCTTCAGCCAAGGAACATTGAAGTAGACGGCTCCCTTTCCTCGCAGTTTTTGACAGGTTTATTGTTTGCTTATGCCGCCGGGGATGCTAAAGATGTAACTATCACCGTAAGGGATTTAAACAGCAAGCCTTATATAGACCTGACTTTACAGGTCATGCTGTTATTTGGGTTGCCAATTCCTCAGAATAACGGGTATAAATCCTTTTATTTTCCAAAAGATCACTCTGTAACAATTGGTCATTCTACGTTTGATTTTATAGTAGAAGGTGACTGGAGCGGTGGCGCTTTTTTATTGGTGGCAGGCGCTATTGCGGGCGATGTGGTTGTTAAAGGCTTAAATGGTTTTTCCTCGCAAGCTGATAAAGCAATCATGCAGGCCCTGATGCAAACCGAAGTTGCTGTTAGCATTGAGGCAGACCAGATTCATATTCGTAAAACCGCCTTGAAGCCGTTTCATTTTAATGC
>DASQMG010000433.1:0-2799 GCA_035645595.1 Flavisolibacter sp.
CATCTTTTATAAAAAATCTGAAATTCCTTTGCTTCAATAATGTTTCCGTTTTCTATAAATACTTAACTTACCGCTCAGTAGTTAATACACCAGTAGAATTTACAGCTTGCTTCAAAAATCTAACGATTACATGATAAATTATTTGACGCTTTATAAATACTACTCACTCTCCTCAAAACTTTCAACAAATATTGACTGATTGCATATTAAAAACTAAATGTAAAAACGATTATGGCAGATAATACCTACGACGCAATTGTTGTTGGCTCCGGGATTAGCGGAGGCTGGGCAGCAAAAGAACTCACGGAAAAAGGATTGAAAGTTTTAATGCTGGAGCGTGGTCGTGATATAAAACATATTAAAGACTATGTGAACACCAATAAAGATCCCTGGGACTTTGCTCACCGCGGTGGACGAACGCAGCAAATGATTGCTGACTACCCTGTGCTCAAAAGAGATTACCCGCTTAATGAGACGAACCTTGACTTTTGGGTAAAGGATAAAGAATCGCCTTATACGGAAACGAAGCGATTCGATTGGTTCCGGGGTTATCATGTTGGAGGCCGCTCATTGATGTGGGGGCGCCAGAGCTATCGTTTAAGCGACCTGGATTTCAATGCCAATGCAAAAGACGGTATTGCAGTTGACTGGCCTATTCGTTATAAAGATATTGCTCCATGGTATGACCATGCAGAAACGTTTGCCGGCATCAGTGGTTCTATGGAAGGCTTATCACAACTACCTGATGGCAAATTTATGCCGCCTATGGAATTGAATTGTGTGGAGAAAGATGTGGCGGCAAGGATAAAAGAAAAAATGGGCCGGTCCATGATCATTGGCCGGGTAGCTAATATTACCCAGGCTCACCATGATAGAACAAATTGCCAGTATAGAAATAAGTGCTGGCTGGGTTGTCCGTTTGGCAGTTATTTTAGCACCCAGTCATCTACTTTGCCGGCGGCAATGGCAACCGGGAACCTTACGCTTCGCCCCATGTCCATTGTAAAAGAAATCATTTACGACAAGGATACAAAAAAAGCAAAAGGCGTTCGCATTCTGGATGCGGAAAACAACCAGACTTATGACTATTTTTCAAAGATTGTTTTTGTAAATGCATCAGCCATGAACTCTGCCTGGGTACTTATGAACTCGGCAACCGATATATGGCCCGATGGACTAGGCAGCAGCAGCGGTGAGTTAGGCCACAACCTGATGGATCACCACTTCCGTTGCGGTGCTTCCGGGAAAGTAGAAGGTTACGAAGACAAGTATTATTATGGAAAGAGGCCCAACGGTGTTTATGTTGTGCGGTATCAAAACCTTACTGGCAATGACAGGCCTTACCTGCGTGGCTTTGGTTACCAGGGTTCCGCCAGTCGTGAAGGTTGGGGGCGTGAAGTGGCGGAATTAAATATTGGTAGCGAATTTAAGGATGCACTTACAGAGCCGGGGCAATGGTCAATGGGTATAACAGCCTTTGGCGAGATGCTTCCTTACCATGAGAACAGGATTTCGCTGGATAAGGCTTTGTACGACAAAGATGGCAATGTAACCACCGATAAAAGCGGTAAAGCGAAAACAGATAAATGGGGGCTGCCTGTATTGGCTATTGATTGCGAGATCAAAGACAATGAAAAAAAGATGCGGGTGGATATGATGAACGATGCGAAGGAAATGTTGGAAACAGCCGGGTTAAAGAAAGTAAATACATTCGACTCGGGGTACTCGCCAGGCATGGGCATTCATGAAATGGGAACGGCAAGGATGGGTCGTGATCCAAAATCATCTGTATTAAACGGGAACAACCAGGTTTGGGATGCGAAGAACGTATTTGTAACTGATGGTGCTTGTATGACATCGGCCGCTTGTGTAAACCCATCACTTACTTATATGGCGCTAACGGCCAGGGCGGCAGATTTTGCAGTGAAGGAGTTGAAGAAAGGGAACTTATAAACCGCGACCCCTAAAGGGGCTTTATTACCTTGGGTTTAAAGAATCCTTTCTACAATCAAAGAGGTGAGTAAGAAAGAACCGGTGTAAGAAAGGAGGTTTGTTTGAAGGCATTTATCAATAGTGTTCCAAAACGCGAAGCTTCAGCGAAATAACACGACTGCTGTTGAAACCTTTTTCCGGATGCCTTAAGGAAAAAGAATTTTTTTAGCCTTATTACGCGCTGAAGTATCATTCGATTTAGGAATCAGGAGGTAATGACAGATATCAAGAACGTTTTGAAAAAGATCACAACCTTAGTAAACATCAATACTCATAACAACACTCCGGTATTCGGAGACTAAAAGCCCCTTTAGGGGTTGAGGTTTATTTATGAACAGAAAAGATTTTTTAAAAAACACAGGCATCGCTACAGCCGGTTTTTTCATTGTACCCCGCCATGTTTTAGGCCGTGGGTTTGTAGCACCAAGCGATCGTTTGATTGTGGCTGGTATTGGAGCTGGGGGAAAGGGTGAAAGCGACATCGCGGCCTTCTTTAAATCGGGCAAAGCCGACATTGGTTTTTTATGTGATGTGGATGACCGCCGTGCAGCTAAATCCGTAGCGGCTTTTCCAAAAGCAAAATATTATAAAGACTGGCGCGAAATGCTCGATAAGGAAAGTAAAAACTTTGACGCGGTTTCAGTGTCTACCCCCGACCATAACCACGCCGTACAAGCTTTAGCAGCTATGCAACTGGGCAAGCATGTGTACGTACAAAAACCCCTAACCCATGATGTATATGAAGCCCGTGTACTAACCGATGCAGCGAAACGCTATAAAGTGGTTACGCAAATGGGCAACCAGGGT
>DASQMG010000434.1:0-4519 GCA_035645595.1 Flavisolibacter sp.
AATGTCAATCGTGTTAATGGCACAGGAGATGCCGACCTTAAACTGCAATGGACACCAACGTTGGAAGGAACAACATTGGCCACCTTTGCCAACTCCGAAATGGGCATCATTAAACACACAGGCAGTTCGTGGTCCCTGCCGCTTGGTGTGGGTGATAATACTGCTAATACCGCTGATACCACCTTCAATGTATTGGGACAATTTAGTGTGGGTGCCCGTCCGCCGGCCAACCCTTTTGTATTTAATCAATTACCTGCAAAAACGTATGGTGATCCTGATTTTAGTCCCGGTGTCATTAGCAGCAACACCAGTATGCCAATCAACTATACCAGCAGCAATCCGTTGGTTGCCACTATTACAGGGGGCAATCTTCGCATCACTGGTACAGGCACAACAACGATCACGGCTACACAGGCCTCCGATGGTTTTTACCCGGCCGCCAATGTTTCGCAATCCTTAACGGTAAGCAAAGCGGCATTAACCATCAAAGCCGATAGAAAGGTGAAACCCGAAGGTGATCCCAACCCGCCGCTGACGGCAACTTATACAGGCTTTGTACCTGGAGAAACGCCGGCTGTGTTACTGACTCAGGCAGTTTTGTCAACGACAGCCACCACTGCTTCCGTACCGGGCAACTACCTGATAACGGTGAGCGGTGCAACAGCTTCCCATTACAACATCACTTTCATCAATGACTCTCTTATTGTGCGGCCCCGTTCGCCTCAAACAATTACGTTGCCGGCCTTTACAACAAGAACCTATGGCGCTGCAGATTTTGCCATTGGCGCATCGAGCACAAACAATACCCTACCTATTACATTCACCAGCAGCAATACGGCTGTTGTTGCCATTGCCGGCAATAACATTCGCATAGTGGGTGCAGGCACAACCACTATTACGGCTTCACAGGCGGGTAATGATTTGTTTTTTCCCGCACCAAATGTGTCGCAGACATTAACAGTGAATAAAGCACCGCTGACCATTCGGGTGACAGATACTACAAAAGGGTATGGACAACCCAATCCAGCATTCCGAATTGTTTATACCGGTTTTGTTTTGGGTGAGAACGCATCCGTTTTAGCCACACAACCTGCTATTGCTACAACCGCTACTACCAACTCCGCACCGGGCTATTATTCATTGGACCCGGTTGGTGCAGTGGCAGCCAACTATAACATCACTACGGTTTCGGGAAGACTGACTATTTATCCTGCTTCAGGCACTGGCCAGGCAAACCTGCAGGCTTTTGCTCCAAATACAAACAGCTTAATGGTGAGGATTTTCTCTCCCGAACCGCAGCTTGGCGACGTGATTATTTATGACCTGAATGGCCGTCCTGTAGCCCGGAAAAATGTCTTTATGCCGCAAGGGTTTATTTCGGCATCATTTGCCACCGGTGCCATGCCTTCCGGCATTTACGTTGTGCAGGTCATTGGTAGTAAAACCAATTTAAAACTGACAATTCCCATTCTTCATCAATAAATTAAAATGAAACATTTTTTTCTTTTCATAGGCGTTTTCATATATATGAATGTTATTGCACAAGATGATACTGCCGTATATAAACCTGTAGAAATACCTGCAGGTTTTACATCGCAGCTAAATGTGGTGTACACAAAAGTTGGCGATTGGGAAGGCAGGATGGATCTCTATTTGCCGGGCAGTAATAAACCGGCGCCCCTTGTTATTAATATTCATGGTGGCGGATGGAACAAAGGAGTGAAAGAATCTCAAACTGGTTTTAATACATTCTTTAAAGCTGGTTTTGCTGTCGCGAATATAGCGTATCGCTTAACGGGGCAGGCCACTGCACCTGCTGCAGTGGAAGATGCCCGTTGTGCATTGATCTACCTCGTAAAAAATGCAAAAGCATTGAATATAGATGTGACTAAAATCGTGGTGATGGGTGGAAGCGCCGGCGGGCATCTGGCATTGATGGCCGGCATGTTAGCAAACGACCATCGTTTTGACAAGGCCTGCAGTGGAGTAGAAGGCATCAAGGTTGCTGCTATTATTGACAAGTATGGAATAACGGACGTGTGGGATTGGGCCTATGGCCCGAATAAAAGGAGCAAGTCGGCAACAGCCTGGCTGGGAGAGCATGCCAAAGACCAGCAATTTGCCGCGAGTGTTTCGCCAATGACTTACGTAAGCAAGACCAATCCGCCAATTTTTATTGTGCATGGTGATGCAGATCCAACTGTACCTTATCAGCAGTCGGTTGACTTTCATAGAAAGCTGCAGGCGGCCGGTGTAACAACGAAGTTTATTACTGTACCGGGTGGCTTACATGGTAAATTTGACAAGGAAAAGAATTCTGAAATCAACAAGGAGATCATTGCGTTTTTAAAAAGTGTGGGAGTGATTTAGGGGACTTATCATTTACTGTGCACGTTTTGCGAGTTAATTTTGTTTTTTTGAAATTGATTCTTGTTCAGTTTTTCTCTGATAATCAAGGTGAAGTTGGACAAGAAGATGCGTATATTAACTGTTAGCGGTCATTGTAAAGCTGACCTAACAAGCCAAAAAAACTTACTGGTAGGATAAGCTATGGAACAAGATATAATTGATAGCGAGAAAAGACTTTTGGAGGCTATATTAAATGGAGATATTAATATTCTTGACCAACTTTTGCACGAAAGCCTAATATTCAATATTCCGACGGGACAAACAATAACAAAGGAAATGGATATTGAAAATTACCGTTCAGGAATTATGAGTGTTTACAACATTTCAACAACAGACCAAATCATCAATACTCTTGGCGATATTTCAACAGTTGTGGTTAGCGTTCATTTAAAAGCAAAATATGCGGACCAAATAATTGACGGAAAATTTAGGTATTTGCGAGTATGGAAACTATTCAACAATTCATGGAAAGTAATTGCAGGAAGTGGAGTTCAAATTCTGTAATCGAAACGAAAACAACGAACCGCTAACACCAGCTTGCCAAAAGTTGGGCTGTAGAATTTGGCCCATCAGCTGTGGAATATATCTAAACTGCAGTAATTTGCCCAGTAAGCTGATTTCGCAGGTCTGGCCAAGCGAGCAATTGGATTTCTAATCCCCAACCTTCGGCAAGCCCTGTTCGTTATGGGCAACCGTATGGCAATCATCAAAACTATATTGACTGCATTTGTTCTGCAAATTTGCTTTATTACACAAGGGCAAGACACTACTAACCTTAAGGCAGTCAGTTATGACACTTTGCAGCTTTCACTTAACGTATCCAAAGTTTTGGCTTATAAAGCAGGCGATATTGTTATTCTGATGGACTATCATAAGGCTAAAGAGTTGCTGACCTCACAAGCAAAGCATGGACTGTTCAAAGAATTGGCAAAGCAGCAGCTTGACAGCGCAGAAAAGCAGATGAAAACCGGAGACACTGCTTTTCTCAATGACGCTGTTCTTGCAAAATGGAAATGGGCTGCTTTTGACAGGCTTATCTGTAAGCTATTAAATTCAAAATCATGTATCATAATGGATGAACAAGGCAGGATTTACAATAAAATCATTAGAATGCATGGAGTCGCATGGCAAGAAAAGTACATTCAATGGACTGGATGGAGATATTTTTTACCTGGTGCTTTTAAATACTTCTATGAATGTACAGAGCCAATGAGTTGAAAGGCTGCCCATAACAGGGTGTTTCTAAACAGCGGCTTGACACCAAAGGCTCTACACCATATCTTTATTAAACAATAAAACCGAGGTTAAACTGAAGGAACACAGAATGCCGCTGCTTCAGAAACACCTTCTACGTTGGCAGTAATTGTATGACAACCATCACACAAGGATTTAACATAGAAGACGAGCACATAAAGTGGGGGTCACTTTTTAAAGACGCAAAAGATATTTTAAGCAAATTCTCACAGTATCCACCTTATGGAGGGTGGAGTAACATACGTTGTAAGTGTTCAGAAGCATATGGTTTAAAGTCAACAGTGGCGAACATCAGGGCACCGCTTGACGGACGGCCAGTTATGCAGGTGAGTTATGAATTAATGCCAACGGGTGACACCATATGGAGGAAATTACATGTGTCTTATGTCACCCAACTTATACACATTTTTGGTCAGCCCACAAAAACAGAAAGCCTATATAGCGACCGTGGTTATAACAAAGAATATAGTTCAGGGTCTGTTGTATATAGTGCAAAGTGGCTTATAGGTGACATCAGAATAAGCCTTTCAGTATATGGGGGTACCAGGCATGAACAAGCCGGAGATTCAGCCGCCGGCTTATATATTGACTGGATAAATGAGAAAAAAGCCGCGGAACCCTTTAGAAATGAAAATATTGCCTTAGAGAAAGAACTTTATGCTTATTTGGTCAATTCAAATGATATAGAAAAATATGCCCTCACCGATAATCAAAGAAAATTTTATGTTACACATATTGACATTGGGGACCCGGATGTAACAAAAGACGAAAACGTAAGATTAGCACAAATGGCTTTGTACCGTAATGAACTACTACAAACACCGGACTTTTTGCAGCGTTCTTTACGAGAGAATGA
>DASQMG010000435.1:0-3715 GCA_035645595.1 Flavisolibacter sp.
TTATTACATTGTGGTAGAGGATCAAGACATTTTGAAGTGGCTTTCGAAAGAGAGCTTAGCCATGTATTACCTCTCCTGCGATCCGTCCGACTCTTTTACCTTACCTTCGGGGGGATATTAAACGTTTTATAAATAAACATAGATCAAAATAAAAACCGGGAAACATTTTGCTCAATATCGTAGATAACTTGCTTTTTAACAACCTGTAATGCATCTTTGCAACCGAGGTACGGTTCTTGTACTAAGACGTATAATTATTCTCCTTCTTATCCTTTTATAAGACCGCTGCGTTCCATTATCCATATCTAGAGTTAGTAGAAGTATTACAACCACGAGGGAATGATCTTACTTCTACCTTGCTAAGTAATCTGTAAACCCTAAACTAAAGTATATGAAAGCAGTTATTATTAGCCTACTTCTTACCACTGTTATTTTTTCCTGTAACCCAAATGAAGATAGAACAGTGGGCACAATTCCACCTAAAGTAAAAAATCCAGTTTCGGGTTCTGGTACTGGTACGGGGAATGGTTCAGATGATGGCACAGTTGGAAACAATACTCCAAGCGATGCACCAATTGACGGAGGGTTAAGCGTTTTGTTGGTTGCGGGAGTTGCTTATGGAGTTAGAAGATTTCGTAATAAGGATTCGAAGGGAGTTAAATAATTTCCCTCTTGAACTCGCGGCAACAAGGACCGTTTGTTTTTAGACCGACGAATTCATTTCCTTTCAATAAAAAAGCCTTGTATTTATACAAGGCTTTTTTATTTGTTTTTTTCTCTACTATGGGAAGATACCAAGTTCGGCATATGATGTTCCAACTTTATTAATGGCTACAACATAGGCCGCAGTGCGCATATCAGGTATTTGAGGATTACGCTTCCATTCTTCCATAATCTCCCTTGTGGCAGTAATCATGGTTTCCTCCAGACCGCTATGTACCAGGTCTACTTCGTCGGCACCATGCATAATAAACTGTCTTTCGTTGTCGTTCACTTTTTTGCCGGTTAATTCCTCAATCTGCCCCAGAATATGATTATTCATATTTTCTGTAAAGCGCTTTTCCATACGGCCGTACCTAACGTGACTTAAGTTTTTCAGCCACTCAAAATAAGAAACAGTAACACCCCCAGCATTAAGGTACATATCCGGCACTACCAATGTGCCCTTTGTAACAAACACCTCATCTGCCTCCGGAGTTAGCGGGCCGTTAGCCCCCTCCCCGATAATTTTTGCTTTAACTCGTAAGGCATTGTCGCCGTTAATAACATTTTCCAGTGCTGCCGGAATCAATATGTCGCAGTCATACTCAAGAGCATCCGTATTCAACGCGAAATTAGCTGCTCCCGGAAAGTTGAGCATTGACCCTGTGGCCTTGCGATGTTCAAATACCGAATTTACATCAAGTCCGTTTTCGTTGTAAATAGAACCTTCATATTCTGCTAACGCCACAATCTTAGCACCTGCCTGTTGAAAATAGATTGCCGCATGATATCCCACATTTCCCAACCCCTGAACAACAACCCTTTTCCCTTCGATTCCCGTTTTTAAGCCCAGCTTTTCCATTGCATCCGGCATGTTGCATATTTCCCGGATGCCAAAGAATATCCCGAGACCCGTAGCTTCTCTTCTGCCACGGACGCCACCCTGAGTTACCGGCTTGCCAGTAACACAGCCTGCAGAATCTATTTCGCCCGGGCGTAGGCTTTGATAGGTATCAACAATCCATGCCATTTCCCTTTCACCCGTTCCATAATCCGGGGCAGGAACATCTGTGCCGGGCCCGATGAAATTCTTTTTTACCAATTCAGCCGTGTAACGGCGTGTTACTTTTTCAAGCTCGTAAACAGAATATTTTTTTGGAGAGATTTTTATTCCGCCCTTACCACCACCAAACGGCACATTTACAATAGCACATTTATAAGTCATCAACGCTGCTAAGGCCATCACTTCATCCTGGTTTACTTCTGCAGCAAAGCGGATACCGCCTTTACAAGGTGTTTTATGATGAGAGTGTTGTACGCGATAAGCCTCGATTACCTCGATTCGCCCGTCATCCATTTTTACGGGGAACCGCATCTGGTATACAGAATTGCAGGCTTTAATCTGTTCTAATACACCCGGATCCCAGTTGGTGAACTTAGCGGCTTTATCGAAACTTTTTTCTACGGAGCCAAAGAAACTATATGCTGCGTGCGCTGACATAAGGAGGTTTGTTTAAAAGTTATTAGTATTTTTTTCAAGCTTCGTTAGTTTACGGTCTAAACGTACCAAATAGGCAATGATGCCCGCAAAGATGGTAACGATAACTGCAACCACCACAAATATTTTCCCATTGGCACGAAAGGTATCGGCCATCTCCACATTGTTATCCTGCGCCACTACCAATAGCCGTATAAATAAAAAGGAAAGGAGGAAAACTATTTTTCTGGCCATTGTTCAATCAGGGTTTTTTCTTTTAATAATCGCAGACGCACTTTTAAACTCGTAATCCACACGCCCAGCAACGTCCATCCAATAATGGCCGGGTAAAACACAGCCCGCATTTGGGGTGCAAGGTCTTTATAGTTTAATGCCGGGTTACCTCCTTCACCGCCTTCACCGCCAGGATGTAAGCTTGGCAATAATCGCGGAATGATCCAAATGGCCGGAAACAAAAAAGCAAAAGCAAAAATGTTGTACACGGCGCCGATCCTGGCCTTTTTATCTATGTCGCTGACCGAATCTCTTAACACGAGGTAAGCAAAATAGATAAGCAAAGCTATAGCCGCACCGATTAATTTAGGTTCTTTGGCTATCTGGCTAAATGATGCGGTAGCAGGTGTATTCGGATCGGCCCACGTAAAGGACATCCATATAATTCCGGTAGCATAACCCAAAACACCGAAGACGATTCCTGTAACAGCAAACTCACGTGATTTGATATCGTACCGCAAATCGTTGGTGCGTAAATATTTTACTGCCTGCACTACAGAAGCAGTAAATAAAATCATCATGGCAAACCATAAACAAACATGAAAATAAAGGTTACGGATGGTCTCTTGCAGGTTAGGAACCCGTGGAATATTATTCCATAAGATACCGGCTGTTATCGTGTACAATAATAAAAGAATGCAAAGTATTTTCCACCACCATTTATTCATACGGGGAGCTTAAGGGGCACAGCAATCATTTAATTTGGCGCAAAAATAAGGGAGAATGCAACTGTGCCAATGTGCAAATATGTAAATGTGAAAATGGTTTAATACAATTGCGAGGTGGTCATACAGCCAGTTAATTAACCCACGGTTTCATTTAGTTATCAGGCTTAAAAGGTAATTGGTTGAACATAACAATTAATCCTCGGATATAATACACTCTTCTATATTGTTTAAGACTATTCACCATTGAAAGGCTCATATGCCTATTTTCACATTTGCCTATTTGAACGGTGGTTTTCAGTCTTTCCACAAAAATGGAAATAAGATTATTGAAAGCAAAATCACCAAAACATCCGAAGCAACCAACATCAATACATTGGTTGCTGGTACGGTAACTTTTAGGGTGAGAACGGTGGAGGAAACTTTCATTAAAAGAAGTAGCTGGGGAATAATTATAGGGAAGCCAAGAATGGCCATGATGGCCGCGTTCTGCTGGGCTTTGGCGGCAATAGCGGCAAGAAAGGTGAATATCAAACTTAGGCTCCATCCACCTAAAAAAACCAGTCCGATAAACGTG
>DASQMG010000436.1:0-7021 GCA_035645595.1 Flavisolibacter sp.
ACATCCTTAGCTAATTGAAGACCTTTCTGAATTACTGAAATCAAAATAACATCTATCCTGTAACAATGCATATACTCGTTAGCTTTTGCAACTTACGTTCCTTGCCAGGCCGGCCTGCGTTAGGCTTATTCAATGCAGATACGATGGATTTGCGTGTACTTAAACTTCCGGTTGAAGTACCGCAGGGCATTGGCATGATGGGGTTAGCTATATCCTCTCAATTTGTGTTTGTTGGCTTACAGGTTTCCGGCGGCACAAAAGCAGCATTTAGTCCGCCAGGGCTGCTCATTTTTAATCGTAGCAATTTTTCTCTTGTTCATCATTACACATTCGGCCTGGTAAAAGATATTCACTCCTTCTGGCTCTCGAAAGATGAAGCCAGGTTGTATGTTGTTTCCACCGGCACCGATGAAGTAATTGAAGTAAAGTTGGAGAGAGCAACCGTGGTGGCAGAAAAGTTTTTTTGGCGGCCAGAGCCGGAAGGTGTTCGGGAAGATGTTTTTCATATCAATTGTATCTATGAATGGCAAGGGGATTTGGTTATCTCTGGCTTTGGAAAAAAAACCGAGAACGAAGAATGGAATTCGGCACGAAATGGTTTTATCTTCAACATTAGTCAAAATAAAACTATTGTTTCGGGCATAGAACATCCACATTCATTTGCCGGTGCAGATGGCAGATTGGCTTATTGTGAATCAAGGAAAAGGCAACTTTGTTTTGTAAATGATAAGGACACAATTACACTCCCGGGTTATGCCCGCGGATTATGCATCGCCGGAGATAAATTATTTGCGGGCACCAGTGCCAGCCGAAAAAAGTCGAAGAGCACCGGTAAATTGAATAAATCTCTTGGAATTGACGGTGGTGAATGTAGCATTAGCCAGATAAACCTGCGCACACCTGAAATAGAAAAGACAGTCAACTTACGAAAATATGGGGAGGAGATTTATGAGCTATTACCTGTTGAAGGAACTGCTGACTGGCCAGTATATAATCACGACAACTTTTATCCATTTGATGAGGCGTGGGAGCAGCAGTATCAAAGAGCGGTGCAGGAATTAAAAGAAGTTATAGCTGAAGGTGAGACCTTGATACTTGTAGATGATAATGTATGGGATGCAAATGCAGTTTTATCCACTTTTCGCCGTTTGCATTTTCTTGATCGTGCTGGTACTTTCTGGGGAACCCCATCCGACTGTGATATGGCTATCAAAGAGCTAGAAACCATGCGGCTTGAGCAAAAAGCAAAATTTATTGCTTTCGGCTGGCCTTCATTTTGGTGGTTCGATCATTACAAAGATTTTTATTCTTATTTGAGCAAATCCTATCGATGTATCTTAGATAACGACCATGTAGTTGTTTTTAATCTAAACGAACCAGTATCCCTGTTCTAAACCCCGCTGCTTTTGCAGCCTGTATTTACGCCAAGTCCAAAATTGAATAAACCAAAACTATTCAACCCACTGCATGTTGCCATATTTGGTCATAGCAACCGTTTTATTACTTATCATCGCTTTGTTCAGCAATTGGGCAAGGCCTTCTGCCCTATTCCTATGCGCCATATTCGTTTTTCTGGTGTTTCAAGTATTAACCCCCGAAGAAGTTCTAAAAGGGTTAGCTAATAAACAAATCGCTATTGTTTTTTTACTCGTCATGCTGGTATGCGGCTTTCGTAAGGCATTTGGTAATAACTATTTTTATTATCTTTTCAAAGCCTCCCTTCGTCCAAAACAATTTTTGCTGCGTATGATGCTTTTTGTTAGTGCTGTATCTCCTTTCATCAACAACACACCTATTGTCGCTTTCATGATCCCTTACGTAAAAGAATGGTTAGATAAAAAAGGCTTACCCGTATCCAAATACATGATCCCTCTGTGCTTTGCAACCGTAATGGCGGGCATGATTACCGTAGTAGGTACGTCTTCCAGTCTTTTATTGGCCGGGTTAATAAGCGAAGCAGGACTGCCTACGTTAAACTATAAAGACTTTTTATTTTTAGGTGTATTGGTAACTGTCTCAGGATTCTTGTATTTGTATACCCTGGGCTATGCCATTTTACCCGATAAAAAAAGTGCTACCATCGAGATGGAAGAAAACATAAAAGAGTATGTGGTTGAAACCGTCGTTGAACCGCATTCTCATTTAATCGGCAGTACCATCAACACCGCACATCTTCGCAACTTAAGGGACGTTTATCTTTTCGAGATCAACCGCCAGGGGCTTTCTATCTCCCCGGTTTCTCCCGAAGAAAAAATATATGAAGGCGATAAATTATTTTTTTCCGGCTACACAGGTGCCATCGCTCAATTAATGAAAAATGGAAATGGGCTTTCGCTGCCCGATGCCGTTGCGTTGAAAAAATATAATCATCACAATTGTGTAGAAGCCATCATTCCTGTTAACTCATCACTAATCGGAAAAAAAGTAAAAGAAACGGACTTTAGAAAACGATACAATGCCTCCATCATTGCATTACACCGCGAAGGCAAAAGAGTGACAGGCTCGGTAGGTGAAACGGAGTTGAATTCAGGCGACTTATTGTTGTTATTAGGCAATGAAAAGATGCCCCACCACCATGCCGACCTTTTTTTGCTGATGCACCACGATGTAGAAGTTTTAACGCCTAAAAGATCATTGCTTAGTAAACTTGCTACCTTATCTGCTGTTGTTTTACTGATACTTGGGATTGTTGGTTTGATGGATCTTTTTATGTCGGCAACAGTAGGCCTGCTCTTATTTTTCTCTGTCAAAACTTTAAAGCTCCGTGATATCCGTTCAGCATTTGATTTTGATTTGGCGGTTTTGTTAGTGGCCTCACTTGCTATTGGCCTTGCACTTACCAAATCAGGTGCAGCACAACTTCTGATAGAATCCCTGCTACAGTACGGAGGAACAAATCCAAGGATAGCTATTCTGTTGTTATTTATCACCACTGTGCTTATTACAGCGGTTATATCTAATGCTGCAACAATAGCTATTGTTTTTCCCTTGGCGGTGTCCTTAGCGCAGCAGCTTCACATTTCTACGGTGCCGGTTTTTGTTGCTATTGCGTTTGCTGCTACCTGTGTTTTTATGACGCCCATCGGTTACCAATGTAATTTGATGGTGTATGGGCCGGGCAATTACTCGTTTAAAGATTTTTTTAAGGTTGGTTTGCCGCTGACGATTTTTTACAGCACTGTTTGTTTGTTTTTTATTTTCTGGTATTATAATTTGTAAAGTATGAACTACATTTTCCCGTTCGATACAAAGATTGCTTATGCCCAGCGCAAAGCTATGATGGGCCAGGAGCCCCGGCTTATATGGCTTACAGGTTTATCCGGTTCAGGAAAAACCACGCTGGCATTGCGGCTGGAGCATTACCTGTTTCACCAGGGCTACAAATCGTTTTTGTTAGATGGTGATAATGTAAGAATGGGATTAAATAAAGACCTTGGGTTTAGTGAAGACGACCGGAAAGAAAACCTGCGGCGCATTGGTGAAGCAGCAAAGCTGATGCTGGATGCCGGGTTGGTGGTGATTTCCGCTTTTATTTCTCCTTATAGTTCCGAAAGAGACGCTGTAAAAGTAATTGTTGGCGAAGACCGCTTTATAGAAGTGTATGTAGCCTGCCCGTTGCAGGTATGTGAAGAGCGGGATGTAAAAGGTTTATATCAAAAAGCAAGGAAGGGAATTGTACCCAATTTTACCGGCATCAGTGCTCCGTACGAAGCGCCTCAAACACCTGATGTAGAAGTAAGAACCAGCGAGGAGACAATAGACACATCCTTACACAAGATCATTCATTACATTGAGCCCTTAATACAACCTGCGTTATGAGTAACTACTATTTATCACATCTGAAAGAGTTGGAGGCGGAAGCCATTTTCGTGATTCGTGAAGTGGTGGCGCAGTTTGAAAAGCCTGCTCTTCTTTTTTCAGGGGGAAAGGATTCTATTGTACTAACGCATCTTTCTAAAAAAGCTTTTTATCCAGCCCGTATTCCTTTTCCGCTTCTTCATATTGATACAGGCCACAACTTTCCGGAGACCTTAATTTTTAGAGATAGCCTGGCAAAAGACTTACAGGTGCAATTGATCGTTGGCTCGGTGCAGGAAAGCATTGATGGGGGAAGAGTGCAGGAAGAAACAGGAGCTAATGCCACCCGCAACGCATTGCAGACAGTTACCCTGCTAGATGCTATTGAGCGCTACAAAATTGATGCGGCCATGGGTGGTGCAAGGCGTGATGAAGAAAAAGCAAGAGCTAAAGAACGGTTCTTTTCACACCGCGATGAATTTGGACAGTGGAACCCAAAAAACCAACGTCCGGAGCTGTGGAATTTATTTAATGGCCGTAAGCGGCCCGGCGAACACTTTAGGGTCTTCCCTATCAGCAACTGGACGGAGATGGATGTTTGGAATTATATCCGCGCCGAGAAAATTGCTTTGCCTTCGCTTTATTTTTCGCACCACCGCGAATGTTTTATTCGTGACGGTGTAATACTTCCGGTCTCGCCTTATATGTCTTTGCGGCCGGGAGAATCAGTACGTACAATGAAAGTCCGTTTTCGTACCTGCGGCGATATGCCGATAACCGGCGCTGTGGAGTCGGATGCAGAAGACCTTGATACCATTTTTGCAGAAGTGGCCGCATCAAGAACAACAGAAAGGGGTGGGCGTGAAGATGATAAACGTTCTGAAACAGCAATGGAAGACCGGAAGAAAGTGGGGTATTTTTAATGAACTTTTAAAATTCTGAGCGGAATGAAAGAAGAAAATAGCTTGCTGCGCTTTACTACTGCGGGTAGTGTAGACGATGGCAAAAGCACCTTAATCGGAAGACTGCTTTACGATTCCAAATCCCTGTTTGAAGACCAGTTGGCGGCAGTAAAGTATTCGAGTCAGAAAAAAGGATTTGATTATTTAGACCTCTCTTTAATTACAGACGGATTACGTTCCGAACGGGAACAAGGAATTACCATTGATGTGGCCTATCGTTATTTTGCCACGCCTAAACGCAAGTTCATCATCGCCGATACGCCTGGGCATATACAATACACCCGCAATATGGTTACCGGTGCATCAACCGCCAACCTTGCCATTATTTTAATTGATGCCCGCAAGGGTTTGGTGGAGCAAACCTTCCGTCACACTTTTATTGCTACGTTATTGCGCATCCCGCACCTTATTGTTTGCATTAATAAAATGGACCTGGTAGAGTGGGATGAAGACGTGTATGATGAAATTGTAAAAGAGTACAAAGCATTTATTTCAAGACTGGAAATAACCGATGTAAGTTTTATTCCCATCAGCGCCTTGCTTGGCGATAACATTGTTGACCGCTCAACCAACATGCCCTGGTATAAAGGCACTACTTTATTATACCTGCTGGAGGAGGTGCATATTGCCAGCGATTATAACCATATTGATTGCCGCTTTCCGGTGCAGTCTGTTATCAGGCCACAAACAGGGGCACACCACGATTACCGGGGGTATGCAGGCCGTGTGCAGGGCGGTATCTTTAAACCCGGAGATGAAGTGAAATTGTTGCCATCTGGTTTCACCACCAAAATAAAAACCATTGAACTGGATGGGGAAGGCATTGAAGAAGCATTTTCGCCCATGTCTGTAACCATGACGCTGGAAGATGATCTGGATATTAGCCGCGGTGATATGATTGTACACCCCAATAATGAACCGCAGACAGAGCAGGATATTGAACTCACTATCTGCTGGATGAATCAAAAGCCGTTACAGCAAGGTGCCAGGTTAATTATGCGGCATACCACCAAGGAATGTAGGGCCATCGTTAAAAACATTCAGTATAAAATTGACATCAATACACTTCATCCCATAGAAGGTATTTCATCGTTAGATATGAATGATATGGCCAGGATAAGCATCCGTACTTCGCAACCTGTTTTCTTTGATGCGTATAAAAGAAACCGGCAAACAGGAAGCGTCATCTTGATTGATGAAGGCACGCATGAAACGGTGGCAGCGGGGATGATTTTATGAGGAAAGTTGGTAGTCAGGCACTCACCCTAAATTTTTTCAAATGAAAAGTATAGAAGAATTACTAGAGCTCGCCATTGGCGCAGCATTAGAAGCGGGAAAAAAGATTATGGAGGTTTATGAAACAGGGGATTTTTCTGTAGATATGAAATCAAATAACTCGCCACTAACAAAAGCTGATAAAGTTTCTCACCAGGTTATTTGTGATTATTTAGAATCTTCTCAAATCCCCCTGCTTTCCGAAGAGGGCCGTGATATACCTTTTGAAGAAAGAAGAGCCTGGGATTATTACTGGCTGATTGATCCATTGGATGGAACCAAAGAATTTATAAAACGAAATGGAGAGTTTACGGTAAATATCGCCCTGATGAAAGGTGATTCTCCGGTGGCAGGTGTGGTTTATGCGCCATGTCTCCAAACTATTTATTACGGCGCTAAAGGCATAGGAGCTTTCAAAATTGAAAGAGGAAATCAAATTACTTTACAAGAAGCTGCTACTATCCCAACAGAAGATTTATTGCAAAAAGAAAGTGTTACTATCGTTGCTTCGCGGTCGCATAGCAATGCGGAGACGGAGGCCTTCATTAATCGTTTTAAAAAGCATGAATTACAATCTATGGGCAGTTCCTTAAAGTTTATGTTATTGGCAGATGGTATTGCCGATATTTATCCAAGGCTGGCACCTACAATGGAATGGGATACAGCTGCGGCACATGCCATTTTAAATGCTGTGAACAGAAAAGTTTATCAGACAGACATGGAGCATGAATTAATGTACAACAAAGAGAATTTATTGAACCCTTCGTTTATTGCATTTTAGAAAATTTCCTACGAAATTAAATTGAGAAAAACAGCAGGATCTGTCTTTGCTAGGTAGAAAAAATGCCCTTGCATGTTGTGCTAAGGGTAACTCTTTTAAGTTGAACAGGCAAGGTAGCCTAAACCATTTCGCCCTTCATCAGGTGACCTAACATCTCCTTGAAATTCTCTTTTTTATTTAAATGAGGGAGTGCTTCATTTGGTTC
>DASQMG010000437.1:0-2405 GCA_035645595.1 Flavisolibacter sp.
TACAATGCTATTAAACTGTTTTTCAAACTTAGAATTGCCTGCTGTTATAATTTCTCCTGGTTGGCAGTTACACTGAATACAATTGGCTTCCTTTTTCCCTCTCCTCCCAAAACCGGTAAAGCGGAATGAGGCTAAGGAAACTGATTCCGCCTTTATATGCGACAAATGCTATCGGTCTTGGTTTCCGCATGGTTCATTTATGATGCAGTTCCGCGATCCCTCGTTCCCGGATGACAAGGCTTAAAATGCTAAGTAGTCAATTCCTTTTTGCTCGCAGGCAGGAGCGGTACTTATCGTTTTGTAGCAGGACAAAGCTTTAACTATTCTACATATCACTTAAGCTTTCTTATCCCTAACCCAGCCAGTGTTATAACACTTGCCACACCTATTGTTGCCAGTAATAAGGTGTTGCTCCTCTCACCTGTGTTAACCCGCCCCGGTACCGATTGGTAAGACGCTTCTGATGGCATATACACTTCACCTTCATCATTATTCATATCCCAATCGTTATAGCCTTTACCCGTTAAATAATTAAGCATCTCTATTTCATTACTACGGCGTTCTTTCAACCCTTTCACATATTCCTTTCCGGCAGGGCAACTAAAATCGCCGGTGGCAGGGTGCGTGACTATATACCGCGACTGAAAGTTATCCGTATTCGGCGTTGTTTGAAACATCAGGTCCTGCGGAAATAATTTACGGTTATAGCGCACATGCAAGCGTGTGAAATAAACATTGCTGCTGTAGATACTGTTCTCCCTATCTTTTTCAGGGTCCATCCACCAAACGCCTGCCTGCAGCAAGTCCTGCTGCGATGGCGCGGTAGCTACGCAGGGGTCACATTTCATAAAATTTTTTGGGCTAACATCCCATGCGTATTCCAGCATGGCTACCGCTTTGCCTTCTTTTTTCCATTGGTGTTGAAAG
This sequence comes from Flavisolibacter sp., assembly GCA_035645595.1. Taxonomy (GTDB): domain Bacteria; phylum Bacteroidota; class Bacteroidia; order Chitinophagales; family Chitinophagaceae; genus Flavisolibacter. The sequence goes on from DASQMG010000437.1 coordinate 928, forward strand.
AGATTAGAATAAAACGTACTGAAATTATCTTTTACAAACAGCGGGATGTTCTTGCTTGTCGGTAGCGATACTGTTCTATAATTAACGCATTCTATTCTTCCCTTTTTGGTAAAGGCATATACGATCATATCCTGGTCGCCATCGGCATTAGCCATGCCTAACCGGATGGGCAGCATAAACTTTGGCGAGGTAAATGAGATTTGTATCGGACGTAAAAAATCACCGGGCAGCTTTTTCTTTTCAGCTTCGTTTACTTTCACCACAAAGAACTTCAGGTTGCTTTTTATGTAAGGTTCTAATACTTCATCTGCACCCGCAGGGATTTTATAGCCGTTCTCATTCAGCCATGTTTTTAAGGCAGTAGATTCGGTGGCGCTTAGGATTAGAATATCGTATTCGCCAATAATATACTGCGCTTCGATTTTTACTTTTTCCTTATCTGCCATACTTTTTTTATACCTGACACCTGGTGCTGCACTCGTTACCGCTACCTCATTCATCATCATATCATACCTTCTCAGGTCACAAGGGTTCTGATCATAATACTCTACCAGCCGTGGCTTACTATATTCATTCAGCGTAGTAAAAATCTGCTGATCCACTACCTTAATATCCTTTTTCTCTAATACCACCGGTACAGGAACCACCATAGCAAAATCCCTGAATGCGCCTTTGAAATCATTATACATCGTAATTACATTTTTATCACCATCCCGCACCATAATTACCTGCGATGTTTTATTCTTCAACGTACCATCGGCCTTGCTTACATAAAAGCCACAAAAGGCCGCTGCTTCATGGGTGATCATTGCTGCTAACAAAATAGAAGCAGCTATTTTCCCGGCCATTGGCCGCGTCAGTTTTTGCAAAAGGCCAAAGCCCCTGAAAGATAAGGACGCAGCCATCCATTGAAAGCGTTGTGCTTTAAATAATAGATCAAACAGGGGCACTAGAGGCGCAGCTATAACCAACACCCAAACCGGTGTACTATTCATAAACTCAAATGCAGCGAGGTAGAACGAAACGGCTGCCAGCAGCACGGCCCAAATGATTCGTGCAATGGAATGATCGGGTGAAGTACGGGGGTCGGAGACCATAAAAAAAGTAAACAGGAGCAAACTGCCGGTGCTGATGGAATGGATAAAATAATCAACAGGCCAGCCTAGTTGAAGCACCTGCCGCCAATATAAGAGACCGATAAAAGTAAACAGAAAAGCCAGGCTTACATCTAGCTTTTGCACACGGCTTACTACAATTGTACCCAAGGTAATGATGGTAAAAAAGATAACCGCGTTGCTGCCCCATTGCCCCGGCGAAAGCCAGGCATCTTTTGTCAGAACAATAGTAGCGATGATGCCAAAAGCCGAAGGATTAAAAACATGCTTGTGGCCGATGCGTAAAAAATATTTTGAGGCTACGGTGAGAAAAGCAGCAAGTAAACTAACTGTCCAAAAGTTTGTTTTAAGTAACAGGCATAA
>DASQMG010000438.1:0-8542 GCA_035645595.1 Flavisolibacter sp.
GGCCGCGATGCCAATGTTCGCCTGCGTGGTGAAGCTTCCCTGGGAAGTTCAAGCCTGTTATATGTAGTAGATGGTACAGTCACAAATTCCGCCGATATCAACCCGGACGATATTGAAGATCTAACCGTATTAAGTGGCCCAAGTGGCGCTGCTATTTATGGCCCTCAGGCTGCAAGCGGGGTTATAGTGATAACAACAAGAAGAGCGAAGAGGGGACGGAAAGGCTTAGGCATCGAAGTCAACTCAGGCGTGCAGTGGGACAAGCTTTATATATTACCAAATTATCAGAATGTATATGCCGGCGGCGGTGTTGGCAACCTGATCCAATTTACCTGGAAAGCAGGAATGCCTGATGAGTGGAAGGGATTAGACGGCAAGTTCTACCATGATTATACTGATGATGCAAGCTGGGGTCCCCGCATGGTAGGACAGGAATATATTCCCTGGTATTCATGGTATCCTGGTTCAAAGTATTCCGGAACTACAGCGAGGCTATCACCAAAGCCGGATAATGGAAGAGATTTTTATAATACCGGAGTAACTGCGAATAATAACATCAGCGTGGGAACGGCAGGAGAACATTACAACACCCGTTTTTCGTACACCAATGTTGATGTGAAAGGATTGATACCTAACTCATGGCTTAAGAGAAACACGTTGGCCATGAACGCTTCTCTGGACCTGGGTAATCATTTTATTGTTGGAACGAACCTGACCTATGTAACTCAAACGTCCCAGGCTGAAAATAACGATGCCTATAATAACCAATCTACAGGGTCGTTTAACCAGTGGTTTCATAGAAACTTAGATATGAATATCCTGAGAGAACTACGGGATATGCGTTCCCCGGTGGGAACTATAGCAGGCTGGAATCATGCTAATCCAACAAGCTATAATCCTGCAGACCCGGGAGCGTTCTATAAAAGTAACTACTGGTACAACATGTATAGTTACTTCGATAATGTAGAGAACTTGTCCCGCCGCGACCGGCTGTTTGGTGATGTCAATTTAACCTATAAGTTAAACAGTGATATTAGAATCAGGGGTGCCTTCCGTAAGAATTATGTTAGCACGAATTATGAAAACAAGGCCTATTTTATCCTGGAAACAAGTGCTACCCAAACAGGACAAAGAGCAGGGTATGGAACCGGACAAAGCTTTTTTAATGATGACAGGGTAGAATTGGTTGCAACATACACAAAGAAGATTTCCAGTATTAATATCGACTTCTTGCTTGGAGGCGAAAGCACAAACATTACGCAAAGCAGGCTGTCTGACAGCACACGTAACGGCTTATATATCCCCGACTATTTCTCTTTAAATAACTCCATTGATCCTATTGGACAATCGAACACAAGACAGTTAGAAAAAAGAAGGGGTGTGTTTACAAGGGGTAGTGTTGGATGGAGAAATTTTTTGTTTGGAGAATTCACATTAAGGAACGACTGGTTCTCTACTTTGCCGGCGCAGGATAATGACATTTTTGTTAAGTCGTTTGGAACAAGCTTCGTGTTTACCGATTTATTGAAGCGTCCTGGTTCCTGGTTAAGTTATGGCAAACTCAGAGCCAGTTGGGGCGAAGTTCCACAGGCTATTACTCCCTATCAACTGGAGTTGGCTTATGGCGTAGGTGCCGATCAGTTCAATGGAAATTTTGTAATGGGTACTCCTAACCAAATCGTTAATCCTAATATAAGAGGGGCCGTTAGAACAACTACTGAAGTAGGTTTGGAATTACGCTTTCTTAAAAACAGGTTGGGTATAAGCGCTACCTATTACAAGGCAAATACTACGGATGCACCGGTAACCGTGCAGATAAATGGTGCCAGTGGTTTTACTTCTTCGCTTGTTAATGCCGGTAAGATTGCACAGAAGGGCGTCGATTTACAATTGAATGCAACTCCGCTAAGGTCAGCCCAATTTTCTTACACCATCAATGCTGCTTTTTCAACGATACTGGAAAACAAAGTAGTAGAGTTAGCTCCTGGAATTGATCAAATTGCAGTGTCAGGCGGCTCCGGTTCTAGCTTTTCTGGTATTATTACCCCTTCCGTGGTGCACCAGGTAGGACAACAATGGGGAATGTTGATTGGCGGTGGAAAGAAGTACATTGATGGTTTGCCGGTTGTTGACGCGTCCGGAAACTTTATAAAAGAACAAAACAAGAAATTCGGCAGTGTCCTTCCCGATTATACAGGTGGGGTGCAGAACTCACTCTCCTTTAAGGGCTTTACGCTTAACGTAAATATTGATTACCAGCATGGAGGTAAATTCTTTTCACTGTCCGACATGTGGGGTTCTTATTCTGGCCTGTTAGCCCGTACAGCAACTATTAATGATAAAGGAAATCCGGTTCGTGATGCCGTAGCTGATGGTGGCGGCGTCAAGGTAATCGGCATTACCGAAAATAAAACCCCTGTTAGCTTGTATATGGATGCGCAAACCTATTTCCACTCGGTGGTAAGCGCTAATGTGTACGATGACTTTATCTACGATTTGACTTTTATTAAGATGCGTGAGGTGAGCCTGGGATATAAAGTACCATTACAGAAGTGGGGTGGCATCAGCAAACACATACAAAGTGCCTCCATCTCCCTTGTTGCCCGTAATCCATGGTTGATCTATGCCACCACCAGGGACTTCGATCCATCTGAAATCAGTAACACCTATGGAGAGAACGGCCAGTTCCCGGGTACACGTTCCTTTGGTTTTAACCTGCGACTTGGGTTCTAAAAATTTAATTTTTAAATGCATCATCATGAGGATAAGTAAAAATTTTACGCTGGTAGCTCTTTCAGCAATATTACTGGCAGGCGGCTGCAAAAAGATTACCGACTTTGGCGACACAAATGTGAATCCAAATGGCACAGCGGTGCCTTCACCAGCGGCTCTGCTAACAAACGTGCTTTCCGGTTTAGGAGGCCTTGCTGCCCAAACAAGACCAGGTTTATATGCACAGCAGTTTTCGGAAACGCAATACACAGAAACATCCCTTTATGCACTTCCACAATTAGAGTTTGATGGCGCCTACGCAGGTGCCCTGATGGACCTTCAGAATATCATCAACATCAATACTGATGCCGGTACCAAAGACAACGCTGCAAAGTTTGGCGCAAACGCTAACCAGGTGGCTACTGCCAGGATAATTAAAGCATACATATTTTGGACAACTACCGACCGGTGGGGTGATATACCGTATTTTGAAGCGTTGAAAGGTTCTGCGAATCTTTCTCCCCGGTACGATACACAGGAAGCAATTTATAAAGACCTGGTCAACGAATTAAAAGAGGCAAATGCTCAATTTCAACCAACAGCGGCCAAAGTGCAAGGAGATATTATTTACGGGGGAGACATTGCAAAATGGCGAAAGTTCGCTAATTCTTTAAGAATGTTGATTGCACTGCGTACCAGCAAAGTTTATCCTGGCCCAACTGAACTTGCTGCCACGGAATTTAAAGCTGCATTTGGTAATACACAGGGTTACATTGCTACAAACGCTGATAATTTTACAATCAGGTACCCTGGTACGGTTGCAGGCTTCAGTAACCCATGGTGGGCTCTTTATAATGGCCGTACTGATTATGCCGAGTCTAAATTGATGACTGATCTTACGGCCTCGCTTTCCGATCCAAGGCAAGCGGCTTTCGGGTCATCCACCACGGGCTTTCCTTACGGTTTAACAAGAGACCAGGCAGTTGCGTTTGGAACCAGTTACGCAACCGTTCTGGCGGCGAATAAAAGAGACCGATCTTCTCCTTTGGTGGTTATAGGTGCTTCAGACGTTTTGCTGGCAATTGCTGAAGCTGCACAGCGCGGATGGATAATTGCACCTGCTGCTACATTTTACCAGAACGCTATTGCAGAAAATTGGGCTGAATGGGGCGTGACTGGTAACCTAACAACTTACATGAGCAATGGTTCCGTTGCTCTTACAGGTGCTGTTTCCGATCTTCAAAAAATACAATTACAACAGTACCTCTCATTTTATCCCGACGGTTTGCAAGCATGGTCTAACTGGCGGAGAACCGGGGTGCCTGCTTTAACACCAACCCCAAATGCCATTGGTTCCAGTAAGCAAATTCCACGTCGTTTTACATACGGGCCTAATGAATATAATTTAAATAGTGTGAACGTAAAGGAAGCTGTTACCAGGTTAAACGGGGGCGACACGCCTGATGCAAGGGTATGGTGGGATAAATAATTAATTAATGTGGAGCGGTTGTAACTGCACACCAATAATTTAAAATAGTATAAAAGAATTTATATGGAATTAGAAAGTAGTACGCTCAAAACGTTGCTGGCTATTAGCATGGTGGCGCTGACCTTTGGCTGCAGAAAGCCTGATATTCCTGAACAGGCAGAGGGAAAAGGATCAACAATTGTGCGAATGCCTCCCGGAACCGGCTTTAGATTAGCAGCCATCGACCTAATTAGCACCTCACAAACATTTGGCCTCGTGGATGTATATAGAGACGCACCTGGAGAAAAAGCTTTAGCTTCTGCAACTAAAGTTGTGATCACCGAAGACGCATCGGTTATAGCCGCCTATAATGCGGCACACAGTACAAGTTATGTTGCACTGCCGGCTACTGCTTTTACTATAGACCCCTCTAATCCAAAAGTAGGAACAGATTATACGTTGACATTTAATCCGGGAGAGTTCTACAAACAGCTTAAAATTACTGTTCCAGATGCAACCGTATTAGACCCAAACAGGAAATATGCTCTTGGTTTCAGATTAGCTTCTGTAGATAATATTGGTAAAATCTCTGCAGCCGAAAACCGGTTGGTAGCAGAGGTGGGGCTAAAGAACAGATGGGATGGCGTATACGAGGTGACCGGGACACTGGTTGATTTAACCACGTCAACTATCACTGGTACCTATCCCTTGACATGGGAATTAAGAACAACAGGAAGTAATACATTAGCGGTCTTTGATAAGGGCCGGGGTGCTCAAACTCATAACATTTTGAGTGGTGGCGCATTAAGCCAGTATGGTACTTTTGGGTTAAACATAACCATTGATCCGGTCACAAATAAAATTACCAGTGTTGTTAATCCTTTTGGACAGCCAGCCGCAAATGGCCGTTCTGCTGCGCTGGATCCTACGGGTATAAACGCTTATGACCCTTCAACAAAGACAATCAAAATAAAATATTTTATGTTACAGCCGGGTGCCACGGTCAGAACAACGTTTGACGAGACGTGGTTGTTTACGGGTGTTAGATAAATGCTTTGTTTTAATCTTCTTACAAAAAGCGCATATCAATCCCGCTACCACCAATTTGGGAAAAACAATTCCGTCCGCTGATAATTTGCCTTTGCGCACTATAGGGTATTTATACCAGTGGCTTAGCTACTTTAGATACAAACAGCCAGGGTTAAACCAGGGATTAAGACTAACTATTCAAACCACAGGTAAACGAATACGACTCTGTATTCTTCCATTCACCATTGCATAATAGTATATGAAAAATTATTTCTTTTTATTGGCGGCGCTATTAATTGCTGTGCCGCTGTTTGCACAAGTACCTTATAATTCGGCGTTGCCAAACGGTTACACGCGAAAAGCAGTTGTGTCGGAACAAGTCGGTCTCACGCAAATTTCAATTACCTATCATCGCCCTTCAGTTAAGGGACGTGAAGGAAAAATTTGGGGCGGCATCGTTCCTAAAGGATTCGTCAGGCAGGGGTTTGGAAATGGGAAACCAACACCATGGCGGGCCGGTGCGAATGAAAATACGATCATCGAAATTGACCAGGACATAAAGGTTGAAGGTCAACTGTTGCCAAAAGGAAAATACGGGTTTTTTATTGCCTATGATTCGTTGGAAAGTATCCTGATTTTTTCCAAAAGATCTGATGCATGGGGGTCATTTTTTTATGAGGAAAAGGAGGATGTTCTAAGGGTAAAAGTTAAGCCTATGCCTTTGGAGAAAAGCACAGAGAACCTGAAATACGAGTTTATAAACCAAACTCCTGGCTCGGCTTTCATTGCTCTTTCGTGGGAAAAATTGCAGATACCATTTAAGGTTGAAGTTGATTATTTAAAACAACAATTTGATGCTCTTGTAGCTGAATCGCAAAATCCCCGGGGCTTTACATCACAGGGATTGAACATTGCTTCAAGCTGGTGTTTACAGCATAATTATAACCTGGAAAAAGCACTTGAATGGGCAACGTTGGCAACAGGCGCTAATTTTCCCGGCGACCCAACATCATTTTCTGCACTTACAACCAAGGCAGGCATTCTTGATAGATTAGGTAGATCCGAGGAGGCAGCAGCAATCATTAAAACTGCGTTGCCTTTTGGTAGTGTTGGCCAACTTCAGCAACTCGGCAGACAATTTTTAATTGCAAAAAAACCAAAGGCTGCCCTGGAGGTCTTTCAGTTTAATTACAACAAGGCGCCGGACCAGTTTACAACATTGACAGGCATGGCAAGGGGCTTGTCTGCCAATGGCGAATACGCAAGAGCACTGGAGTTTGCTAACAAGGCTTTGCCGTTAGTGCCCAGTGATGCGGGCAGGCAGGCAGTTCAAGAGATGATCGAAAAGCTGAAGGCAGGTAAAGACGTAAATTGATTTGCTTGTAGGATATCAGTTCATACAGCACACTGTTAACCCTGCCGCGGTAGGAACGATAAGCGGCCTATGCTTGGATTAAATTAATAGCATAGTAAAATAGCCCTGTTTGATCCGGCATCTGTCGGGAGCTGTTATGTGAGATATTCATAACGAGATTTTACAGAGTAGACATTTGTAGTAAAAATAGTAGATAGCCGCGAACTCATATAAAATGTTGTTCGATACTTCTATTACCAGCTCAAAACCGTTCATCTACGGTTACCCGCCACCTTTTTCAATAGACGGCCCCTGCTAGAACGGGGGCCGTTTCCACTATTTAAACTGCTTGACAAATGCCGTTGTATTGTACAATCTCTCAGTAAATAAAACTGATGTTTTGACTTTGATTAGAAGATGAACATCATCGGGGTTGATTGGTTAGTTTAAGGATACCACAGTAAGAGGATTGAATGGGGACCTTTTGATTGTAATGATGAATGGAAACCCTCTCACATTAGAACCTTTACGGGCACACTTTATGTTAACCATCTGCAGTGCAGATGTCTGGTGTTGTTTAGTACATTTTTGCCGTAGTGTACTAACTATAGTGTCGATATATTGCAGGGCTAAATATCTGGAACAAACAGAAACCCTTAGGCCCGGTGTGCGATGAGTATGCAGATAACGTCACACATTCATATAAAATTCATGAGCACATCAGGTTCATTAAATTTTGTGCGATCTTACCGCTATTATGCATGCAAGCTATGTTAGCGGAACACCTAACATGTAGTGTCTTCTAAGCGGTTTTTGACAGCAGATACAGTACAATTTATAGAAGTATACATAAAGACATAATCATTATGAAATTGGAATTTGGAGGTCTGTTGCTGCTACTGTTAATTTCAGGCTCTCAGATTGTATGGTCGCAGACGCAGGAAAGTGAAGACTTGCGACTTTGGTATAAGCAGCCCGATACAAATTGGATGCAGCAGGCCTTGCCTATCGGCAATGGAAGAATAGGTGCCATGATCTTTGGAGGCGTTGCCGAGGAGCATATCCAGTTTAACGAAAAGTCAGTTTGGTCAGGCAAAATCAACAGCAACCGAAACGCTGACCTGATAAAAAACATGCCCGAGATACAGGATTTGCTTGCGCAAGGAAATGTGTTAAAGGCCGATTCCATTTATAAACACAGCGGTTATAATAAGTACAACGGGGCTACTTCTATTGATGATTTCGGCGCTTATCAACCCTTTGGAGATATAAAGCTAAAGTTCCAGGATCACGAGGGCGGGCTGAAGAACTATGTACGCCACCTGGATCTTTCTAAAAGTACAGCGGGTGTTCAATACACAACAGGTGGCGTTGACTATACCCGAACTTATTTTTGCAGCTATCCGGCCCAGGTGCTGGTGATGCAATTAACAGCGAGCCAGCCCGGCAAATTATCGGTAGAAGTTGAAGGGCAGATGCCACATGCACCTCAGGGAAAGGTTTCCGTTGACAAGCAGTTTGACTTGTTGTTTAGCGGTAAAATGCCGGAAAGCGGGCTTCTTTACAATGCAAGGTTGCGGGTTATTACCAATGGAGTGCGGAGCATGGCCGGTACAAACGGTGTAAAGGTTACCAAAGCAAGCACCATAACACTTATACTTGCTGCAAACACTAACTATCAAATGAAATGGTCGGACGTATTGAGTGCTACAAATCCGGCTAACTTAAGTGCAGATCAGGTAAATGCTGCCGCAAAACTTTCGTATGACCAATTGCTTCAAACCCACATAAGCGATTATAGCCGCTTATTCACTAAGGTGAACTTCCAATTGGAAGATATAGTTAATGGAAAAAGCCTGCCCACCGATCAGCGCCTGGCTGCGTATCAGAAAAACAACCGGGAGAAAGGTAATTCACGCGACCTGGGACTGGAAGCGCTATTATTCCATTATGGCCGGTATTTATTGATCTCATCGTCC